>NZ_BCRB01000001.1 GCF_001552375.1 Cellulomonas iranensis NBRC 101100 = JCM 18110
CGTCCGCACGGGGGCCGAGGGGGCCGTCAGCGGCGGAAGGCCGCCTCGACGAGCTCCTTCTGCTCCACCGCGTGCTTCTTGGCCGAGCCCGCGGCCGGCGACGCCGACTCGGGCCGCGACACGACGCTCACCGGGCGCTCGACGACCTGCGGCAGGTGCGTCGACACGAACGTCCACGGGCCCTGGTTGCGCGGCTCGTCCTGCACCCAGACCAGCTCGGCGCCGTCGAACGGCGCGAGCGCGTCGCGCAGCGCGTCGGGCTCGAGCGGGTACAGCTGCTCGAGGCGCACGATCGCGGTCTGCTGGTCGCCCGACTGCACGCGGTGCGCCAGCAGGTCCCAGTAGACCTTGCCCGAGCACAGCAGCACACGGGTCACCTGGTCGGCCTTGGCCGACGCGAGGTCGTCGCCGATCACGGTGCGGAACGTGCCGGACGTGAAGTCCTCGACCGACGACGTCGCTGCCTTGAGCCGCAGCATCGACTTCGGCGTGAACACCACGAGCGGGCGGCGCGGGCGCTGGTACGCCTGACGGCGCAGCAGGTGGAAGTGCGACGCGGGCGTCGACGGCTGCGCGATCGTCATGTTGTCCTCGGCCGCGAGCTGCAGGAACCGTTCGATGCGCGCCGACGAGTGGTCGGGGCCCTGGCCCTCGTAGCCGTGGGGGAGCAGCAGCACGACCGACGAGCGCTGCGCCCACTTCTGCTCGGCCGACGAGATGAACTCGTCGATGACCGTCTGCGCGCCGTTGACGAAGTCGCCGAACTGCGCCTCCCACAGCACGAGCGCGTCGGGGCGCTCGACCGAGTAGCCGTACTCGAACCCGAGGGCCGCGTACTCCGAGAGCGACGAGTCGTACACCCAGAACTTCGCCTGGTCGGCCGACAGGTACAGCAGCGGCGTCCACTCGGCGCCCGTCTCCCGGTCGTGCAGCACGGCGTGCCGCTGCACGAAGGTCCCGCGGCGCGAGTCCTGCCCGGCCAGCCGCACGGGGGTGCCCTCGACGAGCAGCGAGCCGAACGCGAGGATCTCGCCGTAGCCCCAGTCGATCGCGCCCTCGCGGCTCATCTGCTCGCGCTTGGCGAGCAGCTGCGCCAGCTTCGGGTGCACCGTGAAGCCCTCGGGCGGGCTCACGTGCGCCTGGCCGATGCGCTGCAGCACCGACGCCGGCACGGCGGTCTGCCAGCCGACCATGACGCCCGCGTCCTCGTGCTGCGACTCGGGCCGCTCGAGGCCGGCGACGGTCTCGCTGTCCGCCGCGGGCGGCGTCCAGCCGTCCTCGCGGGTCTCGGTGAACACCCGCTCGAGCTGCGACTGGTAGTCGCGCAGCGCCTGCTCGGCCTCCTCGAGCGTGATGTCGCCGCGGGCCACGAGCGTCTCGGTGTACGCCTTGCGCACCGAGCGCTTGGCCTCGATGAGGTTGTACATCAGCGGCTGCGTCATCGACGGGTCGTCGCCCTCGTTGTGCCCGCGGCGGCGGTAGCAGACGAGGTCGATGATGACGTCGCGGTCGAACTGCTCGCGGTACTCGAACGCGAGCTCGGCGACCCGCACGACGGCCTCGGGGTCGTCGCCGTTGACGTGGAAGATCGGGACCTGCAGGCCCTTGGCCACGTCGGTCGCGTACTGCGAGGACCGCGACGACGACGGGCCGGTGGTGAACCCGACCTGGTTGTTGACGATGACGTGGATCGTGCCGCCCGTGCGGTACCCGCGCAGCTGCGCGAGGTTGAGCGTCTCGAACACCACGCCCTGGCCCGCGAAGGCCGCGTCGCCGTGGATGAGGATCGGCAGCACCGAGAAGCCGTCGCCGCCGAGGTCGATGCGGTCCTGCTTGGCGCGCACGATGCCCTCGAGCACCGGGTCGACGGCCTCGAGGTGCGACGGGTTGGCCGCGAGGTACACCGCGGTCGTCGCACCGGACTCGGCCGTGAACACGCCCTCGGTGCCGAGGTGGTACTTCACGTCGCCCGAGCCCTGCACCGACTTCGGGTCCTGGTTGCCCTCGAACTCGCTGAAGATCTGCCCGTACGACTTGCCGGCGATGTTCGCGAGCACGTTGAGCCGGCCGCGGTGCGCCATGCCGATGCCGACCTCGTCGAGCCCGCCGTTCGCGGCGCGCGACAGGATCGCGTCGAGCAGCGGGATGAGCGACTCGCCGCCCTCGAGCGAGAACCGCTTCTGCCCGACGTACTTGGTCTGCAGGAACGTCTCGAACGCCTCGGCGGCGTTGAGGCGCCGCAGGATGCGCAGCTGGTCCTCGCGCGGCGTGCGCGCGTACCCGGACTCCAGGCGCTCCTGCAGCCAGCGGCGCTGCCGCGGGTCCTGCAGGTGCATGTACTCGGCGCCGACCGTGCGGCAGTACGAGTCGCGCAGCAGGCCGAGGACGTCGCGCAGCGTGGCGCGCGTCTTGCCGGTGAACCCGCCCGTGGGGAACGTGCGGTCCAGGTCCCACAGCGTCAGGCCGTGGTTCTGCACGTCCAGGTCGGGGTGCTTGCGCTGGCGGTACGCGAGCGGGTCGGTGTCCGCCATGAGGTGCCCGCGCGAGCGGTAGGCGTGGATGAGCTCGGCGATGCGGGCCGGCTTGATCGCCTCGGCGTCCGGGTCGTGGTTCGCGTCCCGCACCCAGCGCACGGGCTCGTACGGCACCCGCAGCGCCGCGAACACGCGGTCGTAGAAGCCGTCCTCGCCCAGCAGCTTGCGCCCGAGGATCCGCAGGAAGTCGCCGGACTGCGCGCCCTGGATGATGCGGTGGTCGTAGGTCGACGTGATCGTCAGGACCTTCGAGACGCCCATGCGGTTGAGCTGCTCGTCCGACGTGCCCGCGAACTCGGCGGGGTAGTCCATCGCGCCGACGCCGACGATCGTGCCCTGGCCCTGCATGAGGCGCGGCACCGAGTGCACGGTGCCGATCGTGCCGGGGTTGGTCAGCGAGATCGTCGTGCCGGCGAAGTCGTCGACCGTGAGCTTGGCGTTGCGCGCGCGCCGCACGACGTCCTCGTAGGCCGTCCAGAACTGCGCGAAGTCGAGCGTCTCGGCCTTCTTGATCGACGGCACGAGGAGCTGGCGCGTGCCGTCCGGCTTGGCCAGGTCGATCGCGAGGCCCAGGTTGACGTGCGCGGGCTGCAGCACGCCCGGCTTGCCGTCGACGAGCGTGTAGGCCGCGTTCATGGCGGGCATCTCGCCGACGGCCTCGACGAGCGCGAAGCCGATGAGGTGCGTGAACGAGACCTTGCCGCCGCGGCCGCGCGCGAGGTGGTTGTTGATGACGATGCGGTTGTCGACCATGAGCTTGGCCGGGACGGCGCGCACCGAGGTCGCGGTCGGGACCTCGAGCGACGCCTCCATGTTGGTGACCACGCGGGCCGCGGGGCCGCGCAGCTTCTGCACGTCGTCGACGGGCTGCACGCCGTCGCCGGCGGAGCGGCGGGTCGCGACCTCGGCGTAGGGCGCGGTCGCGGGCTGCGCGGTCGCGACGGGCGAGGGACCCGTGGGCACCTCGGGCCGGGCGGGGGCCGCGGGCGCGTTCGCCGCCGCGGCCGGAGCGGGTGCGGCGGGAGCGGGTGCGGCGGTCGCCGGGTCGGACCCGCCCGTGGCGGCGTCCCCCGGCGGGGTGGCGGCCCCCTGACCCGGCGGCGTCGTCGCCGCGTCGGTCGTCCCGCCCGTCGTCGGGGCGGTGCTCGCGTCGCCGTTCGAGCCGGTGGACGACGTCTCGGGCTTGTAGCCCTCGAAGAAGTCCCACCAGGCCGGATCCACCGCGTTGCGGTCCTTCCGGTACTGCTCGTACAGCTCGTCGACGAGCCACTCGTTCGCGCCGAAGTCGGCACGGGGGGAGTCGGACTGCGCGTTCTGCGTCACGCTGGGATCGCCCACTTCCGGTGCGCGGTACCGGACCGCGCCGTCGCCAGTTCTGTTGATGACAACACTACGTGGTCGCCTGGGTCCCAGGCCCCTTGCGGACCGTGCGTGGCGGTATCTGCGCAGCCTCTTCACCCCGACGCCGCGCGTGCGTCAACGCCGGGGAAATCGCGGGGCAAGCGGGCGTGCTGACCGGCTCAAGCGCGGGTCGCGGGCGTGGCCGGCAGACGGACGCGCATGGTGCACCCCGACGCGGAGTCGGCGACCTCGACCGAGCCGCCGTGCAGCTCGACGGCCCACCGCACGATCGCGAGCCCCAGGCCCGTCCCGCCCGTCGAGCCCTGGCCCGTGAGCGCCGGAGTGTTGCCCCGCACGAACCGTTCGAACACGTGCGCGCGCTGCTCGCGCGCGATGCCCGGGCCGTGGTCGACGACGTCGATCTGCACGTCCTCGCCGACGCGGCGCGCGACGACCTGCACCTCGTCGTCCTCGGGCGAGTGGCGCGCCGCGTTCTGCAGCAGGTTCGCCACCACCTGGTGCAGGCGCTCGGGGTCCGCCGGGACGGTCAGGTCGGCCGGCTCGACGTCCACGCCGAACCGCAGCCGCTTGGCCGCGCCGACCAGCGACGCCTCGTCGGCGGCCTCGCCGAGCAGGTCCGCGAGCGGCACGTCCTGCGTGCGCAGCTCCATCGCGCCCGCCTCGACCCGCGACAGGTCGAGCAGCGACGACACCAGGCGCGAGAGCCGCTCGGTCTGCGCCAGCGCTGTCGCGAGCGTCGCCGGGTCGGGCTCGCTCACGCCGTCGACCATGTTCTCGAGCTGGGCCTGCAGCGCCGTCACGGGCGTGCGCAGCTCGTGCGACACGTTCGCGACGAGCTCGCGCCGGAACGTGTCGAGCTGCTGCAGGTCGTCCGCCATGGTGTTGAACGCCTCGGCGAGCTGCCCGACCTCGTCACGGCTGGTCGAGCGCACGCGCCGGCTGTAGTCGCCCGCCGCCATGGCGCGCGCGGCCACCGTCATCTCGCGCAGCGGCGAGGTCATGCCGCGCGCGAGCAGCTGCGTGAGGATCAGCGACAGCACGATCGCCAGCGGCAGCGTCCTGCTGGGCCCGAGCGAGCGCCCGTAGCCCCACCAGATGACGAACGCGGCGATCGTCACGGTCGACGCGACCAGCACGCCCAGCTTGATCTTGATGCTGCGCAACGGGTCCAGCGGGCGCACGTCGGGCAGGTGCCAGCGGTCGTCGCCGCGGACGTGCCGGGCGGGGGGCGACGACGGCGAGGTCACGACGCGTCGTCCGCCGGGGTGCCGTCGTCCGCGGGCTCGAACGCGTAGCCCACGCCGTGCACGGTGCGGATCAGGTCCGGCCCGAGCTTGCGGCGCAGCGCCTTGACGTGGGAGTCGACCGTGCGCGTGCCGCTCGCGTCGACCCAGTCCCACACGTCGGCGAGCAGCCGCTCGCGGGTCAGCACGGTGCGCGGCGACGACGCGAGCGTGAGCAGCAGGTCGAACTCCGTCGGGGTGAGGTGCACCTCGCTGGTGCCGCGCAGGACGCGGCGCTGCGCGCTGTCGATCGTCACGTCGCCGACGACGAGCGGCGGGTCGGGCTGCTGCACGGTCGCGAGCTCGGCGGCGCGCGCCGCGCGCTCGGTGCGGCGCAGCAGCACCTTCGTGCGCGCCACGAGCTCGCGCATCGAGAACGGCTTCGTCATGTAGTCGTCCGCGCCGACGCCGAGCCCCACGAGCATGTCGGTCTCGTCGTCGCGGGCCGTGAGCATGAGCACCGGCACGGGCCGCTCGGCCTGGATCTGCCGGCACACCTCGAGCCCGTCGATGCCGGGCAGCATGACGTCGAGCACGACGACGTCGGGCTGCAGCCGCGCGGCCGCCGCGACGCCGGCGTGGCCGTCGCCGACCGACTCGACCGTCCACCCCTCGGCGGCGAGGCGGTGCACGATCGCCTGCGCGATGGCGGGCTCGTCCTCCACGACGAGCACCGTGGTGGTGCCCGGGCGCGACACGGTGGTGACCATGGGGCCAGAGTGGCACACGGACCCGTGCGCGGGCCCGGCGAGCCACGCGGTCGTCCGGTCTGTCCGTAGGATGTCGCTCACCATGAGCAGCTCGAGTCGCTGCCGGCATCGCGTCCCCGTCGCGCCCAGCGCGCGCCCGGGCCGTCACGGGGGTCGGGCCCCCGTGCGACGCGAGCGAGCCGGCACCTCCTCGTCCCCCCGCACCCGCTCCCGACGTGCCGCCGCGCGGCACCACCGGGCGGGTCCGCCACGCGCCGGCACGTCCCGCGCCGGCACCGCGCACGTGGTCGCCGCGTGCTGACCGACTGGCTCCTCGTGGGCCTCGGCGTGCTCCTCACGGCCGGGACCGCGGTGTTCGTCGCCGCCGAGTTCTCGCTCGTGACGCTCGACCCCGGCCTCGTGGAGCAGCAGACCCCCGAGGACGACACGCGGGGGCGCTCGGTCCTGCGGGCGCTGCGGCACCTGTCGACGCAGCTGTCCGGCGCGCAGGTCGGCATCACGATCACGACCGTGCTGCTCGGGTACACGACGCAGCCGGCGGTCGTGCGGCTGCTGGGCGTGCCGCTGGAGGCCGCGGGCGTCGCCGGTGCCGCGGTCACCGCGATCGCCGCCGTCGTCGGCCTCGTCCTGGTCAACGGGTTCTCGATGCTGTTCGGCGAGCTGGTCCCCAAGAACTTCGCGATCTCGCGGCCGCTCGGCACCGCGCGGCTCGTCGCGCCCCTGCAGGCGGGCTTCACGTCCGCGCTGCGTCCCGTGATCGCCGCGACCAACGGGACCGCGAACACGATCCTGCGGCGCGTCGGCGTCGAGCCGCGCGAGGAGCTGTCCGGCGCGCGGTCCCCGGCCGAGCTCGCGTCGCTCGTGCGGCGCTCCGCCGAGCAGGGCACGCTCGACGCCGCGACCGCCACGCTGCTCACCAACTCGATCGACTTCTCGACGCTCACGGCGGTCGACGTCATGACCGACCGCACACGGCTCGTCGTCGTGCGGCGCGACGACTCCGCCGCCGACGTCATGGCGCTGTCCCGCCAGACCGGGCACTCGCGGTTCCCCGTGATCGGGGACTCGGTCGACGACGTCGTCGGGTTCGTGCACCTGCGCAAGGCGATGGCCGTGCCGCACGACCGGCGCGCCGAGGTGCCGGCCGCGGCCCTCATGGTCGACGCGCCGCGCGTGCCCGAGACCGTGGGGCTCGGGCCGCTGCTGGTCGACCTGCGCGGGCAGGGCCTGCAGATGGCCGTCGTCGTCGACGAGTACGGCGGCACGTCCGGCGCCGTGACCCTCGAGGACGTCGTCGAGGAGCTCGTCGGCGAGGTCGCGGACGAGCACGACCGCACGCGCAGCAGCCTCGCCCGTCAGGGCGACGGGTCCTGGGTGCTGCCCGGCGTCCTGCGCCCCGACGAGCTGCACGAGGCGACCGGGCTGCGCGTGGCCGACGACGGCCCCTGGGAGACCGTGGGCGGGCTGCTCATGGCGCGCCTCGGCCGCATCCCGGTCGAGGGCGACGAGGTCGTGGAGGGCCACGTGCGGCTGGTCGTCGAGCGCATGGACGGCCGCCGCGTCGAGCGCGTGCGCGTCAGCGACCTCACCGACGACGCGACGCAGGAGGCGTGATGGACAGCACGCTCGCGCTCACCCTGGCCGTGGTCCTGCTCGCGGCGAACGCGTTCTTCGTCGGCGCCGAGTTCGCGCTGATGTCGGCGCGGCGCTCGTCGATGGAGCCGCTCGCCGAGAGCGGGGACCGCCGCGCGGCGACCGTGCTGTGGGCGATGGAGCACGTCTCGCTCATGCTCGCCGCGGCGCAGCTCGGCATCACCATCTGCTCGACCAGCCTGGGCCTGGTGGCCGAGCCCGCGATCGCGCACGCGATCGAGGGGCCGCTGCAGGCGCTCGGCGTGCCCGGGTCGTTCACCCACCCGATCGCGTTCGTCCTCGCGCTGCTCGTCGTGGTGTACCTGCACGTCGTGCTCGGCGAGATGGTGCCCAAGAACCTCGCGGTGTCCGGCCCCGACCGGGCCGTGCTGCTGTTCGGCCCGCCGCTGGTGTGGGTCGCGCGGGTCATGCGTCCGGTGATCGTCGCGCTCAACTGGCTGGCCAACCACGTGCTGCGGCTGTTCCGGGTGGAGCCGCGCGACGAGGTCGCGTCGGCGTTCACGGCGCAGGAGGTGCAGTCGATCGTCGAGCGCTCGCAGGCCGAGGGCCTGCTGGCCGACGAGCAGGGCCTGCTCGCGGGGGCGATCGAGTTCTCGGACCGCACGGCCGCGCAGGTCATGGTGCCGCTCGACGAGCTCGTGACCGTCGACGCGTCGGGCACGCCGGACGACATCGAGCACCTGGTGGCCCGCACGGGCTTCAGCCGGTTCCCGGTCGTCGACGACGCGGGGCTGCCCACCGGCTACCTGCACATCAAGGACGTCCTCTACGCCGACGGGCAGACGCGGACGGCGCCCGTGCCGGCGTGGCGCGTGCGGACGCTCGCGGTGGTGACGCCGGACGACGAGGTCGAGACGGCGCTCGCGGCCATGCAGCGCTCGGGGTCGCACCTCGCGCGCGTCGACGACGGCGGACGCACGGCCGGTGTCGTGTTCCTCGAGGACATCCTCGAGGAGCTCGTGGGCGAGGTCCGCGACGCGATGCAGCGCGGCCAGCTGCACTGAGCAGCGCGGGGCGGCGACGGGCCGCGGGACGTCCGGCCCAGGCCGTGCCCGCCCCGAGGTTGTGACATGGCCCGTGAGAGATCGGTGAAGGCGCGGCGTGTCGAGCGGCGTGTCGCGAGGTGTGTCCGGATCGGGTCGGGCATGTGACCTGATCGGGTCTTGGAGCCGACGGCCGGGTGCCGTTATGGTTCCGTGACCGCATCGGGGGACCGATGGCAACCGGGGACGTCGGAACGGAGGTGTCGTGGGATCCCACCGAGCGGAACCTGCCGCACGTGTGCGCCGTTCTCGCGGCGTCCCCGCGACCCGCACCCCCGTCGACGCGCTTCCCGTCGAGGCCACCGCGGCCGCGCCGCGCCGCCGCTCCGCGACCGTGCTGGGCCGTGGCGGGGTGCTGACCGCGCTCGTCGCGGTGACCGTCGTGGTCCCCGTCTCGCAGGGCATGGCCGACGGCCAGGTCGTGGTGGGGACGGCCGCGAGCGCGTCCACCCGGGTCGACGGCCCGTCCACCGTGTCGGCGCTGACGGCGATGCCGCTGTCGGACCTGCCGCCCACCGCGCTGGTCTCCGCCGACGGCACGCCCCGCGTGCGCGAGCTCGTCGCGTCGCGCGGCGAGGAGCGCTCGGCGCTTCCCGGCTGCGACGGCTCGGTCCGCCCGTCGGGCGAGAACGGTCTGCTCGCCACCAAGGACCTGTGCACGCTGTGGGACGGTCGCACGCAGATGCGCGCCGACGCGGCGGTCGCGCTCGCGGAGCTCAACGAGGTGCACATCGCGAAGTTCGGCACGGACCTGTGCCTGAGCTCGGGCTACCGCACGCTCGCGCAGCAGAAGGCCGTCAAGGCCGAGAAGGGCGGCCTCGCGGCGACGCCCGGCAAGAGCAACCACGGCTGGGGGCTCGCCGTCGACCTGTGCGGGCTGCAGAACTCCTCGGTCAAGATGGCGTGGATGAACGAGATGGCCGGCACGTTCGGCTGGGAGAACCCGTCCTGGGCGCGCAAGGGCGGCTCGGGTCCGTTCGAGCCGTGGCACTGGGAGTACACCAAGGGCGTCAAGTCCGACGGCGAGTACTACGGCTGACGTCGTCCCGCCGGCACCCGCGAGGGTCGGCGTCGAGGCGTGCGCCGCGCTCGGCCTGACACGGCCGTCCTCCTGACGGAGCAGGCGTCGCGACGCGTCCGTCCCCGCGACGCGCACGGACGTCGGCCGTGCCCCGGCCCGTGCCGGGACGCCACGGGCGGGCCCGCCGCAGCGGACCCGCCCGTGCTCGTGCGCCGACGCGCGTCGTGCTCAGCGCAGCTGGAGGCCCCAGCGCACCTCGTGGGTCGTGCCCGGCTCGAGCTCGACCAGCAGGTCGCCCGTGCGGAACGCGTCGGCCACGCACGTCATGGGCTCGACCGCGACGCCGCGGCGCTCGATGCCGGGGATGCCGTCGCCCGTGCAGACCTGCCACGCGGGCAGGGTCGCGTCGGCCCACACGGCGACCGTGCGGCCGTCGGAGCCGGTGAGGGCCGCCCACGTGCGGCCCTCGGCGTCGGGCGTGACGTCGAGCCACGCGTCGTCGAGCGCGACGCCCGCGAGGGGCTTGCCCTCGCGCAGGTCGTAGTCGCCGGCGACCGCCTGCGTGCCGATCGGCAGGAGCCGGTCGTCGACCGTGACGCGGCGCGCCGCGTCGAGGCGCAGCGTGCTCGCGTCGACACCGCCCGGGCCGGGGGACAGCCACGGGTGGAAGCCGACCCCGTAGGGCGCCACGCCCTCGCCGAGGTGCGTCGTCGCGACCGTGACGGTCAGGCCGTCGTCGGCCAGGCGGTACGTCACGTCGAGGCGCAGCGGCCACGGGTAGCCGGGCGTGGGGACGAGGTCGTGGCGCAGCGTCACCGCGTCGTCCGCGGCCTCGACGACGTCGAACCGCGCGTACGCGACGAGGCCGTGCAGCGCGGTGAGGCGCTCGTGCTCGGTCAGCGGGACCTGGTACGTCACGTCGCGGAAGCGGTACGTCGCGTCGCGCAGCCGGTTGGGCCACGGCGCGAGCACCGCACCCGAGAAGGCCGGCGCGATCGTGCCGACGTCGAACGGCAGGAGCACGTCGCGCTCGCCGACCCGGTACTCGCGGACGCTCGCCGCGACGGACGTGACGACGGCGACCTGGTCACCGTGCCGCAGCACGTGCTGGTCACCCGTGGGAGGAGGAGTGTTCACGCTCACAACCTAGCGGCGCACGCGCGTCCGGCCACGGGACCGGCGGTGCGCGTCGCGCCCCGGCGCGCGGGGCGGCCCCGTCGGTCCGGCCGCCCGACCGGACCGCCGGGTGGATCACCCGGACAGGTGATCCGGGTCACCCGACGGGCCGTGCCTGTGGACGACCCGACCCGCCGCGCGGCGTGATGCCCTACCGTGACGCCCGAATCGGACGAACCAGACACCGGCGTGCGTCGGTGCAGGTGGCACGGCAGGGGGCGGCGGCATGGACGGGGTGGCGATCCTCGAGAGCGAGGTGCGCGAGCTCATCCGACGCCGCGGCGTCGACCCCGTGCGCGACCGCGCGGGCGTCGTCGCGCTCGTCCACGCGGCCATGGCCGACTACGACGAGCGCTCGCTGCTCGGAGCGGTCCCCGCGCTCGGCGACGCCGCCGCCGCGCACAAGGCCGTCGTCGACGCCGTCGCCGGCCTCGGGCCCCTGCAGCGGTACCTCGACGACCCCGAGGTCGAGGAGATCTGGATCAACAGCCCCTCGCAGGTGTTCGTCGCGCGGCGCGGCGAGCCCGAGCTCACCACGACGATCCTCACCGACGCGCAGGTGCGCGACCTGGTCGAGCAGATGCTCAAGGTCTCCGGCCGGCGCCTCGACCTGTCGAGCCCGTTCGTCGACGCGTCGCTGCCGGGCGGGGAGCGCTTGCACGCCGTGATCCCCGACGTCACGCGGCGGCACTGGTCGGTCAACATCCGCAAGTACGTGGTGCGCGCCACCAGCCTCGACGACGTGGTCGCCCTCGGGTCCCTCACGCCGCAGGCCGCGGCGTTCCTGCACGCGGCCGTGCGGGTCGGGCTCAACGTCCTCGTCTCGGGCGCCACGCAGGCCGGCAAGACGACGATGCTCAACGCGCTCGCGGGCGCCGTCCCGCCGCGCGAGCGCGTCATCAGCTGCGAGGAGGTCTTCGAGCTGCGTCCCGCCGTGCGCGACTGGGTCGCGATGCAGACGCGGCAGCCGAACCTCGAGGGGACCGGCGAGATCACGCTGCGTCGCCTCGTCAAGGAGGCGCTGCGCATGCGCCCCGACCGCCTGCTCGTCGGCGAGGTGCGCGAGGCCGAGGCGCTCGACCTGCTCATCGCGCTCAACAGCGGCGTGCCGGCGATGTGCACGATCCACGCGAGCTCGGCGCGCGAGGCGCTCACCAAGCTGTGCACGCTGCCGCTGCTGGCCGGCGAGAACATCTCCGACCGGTTCGTCGTCCCCACGGTGGCGTCGTCCGTGGACCTCGTGGTCCACCTCGAGCTCGACGCCCGCGGCCGTCGACGCACGCGTGAGGTCGTCGCCGTCCCCGGGCGGGTCGAGGCCGGCGTCGTCGAGACGGCCGACCTCTTCACCACGCGCGACGGCGTCCTGGTCCGCGGCGACGGCTTCCCGCCGCACCCGGAGCGGTTCGCGCGAGCGGGCGTCGACGTCGCGTCCCTGCTGCGGAGGTCGTGAGCGTGGGCGTCGTGGTGGGCCTGCTGCTGGGTGTCGGGCTGGCGTGCGTGTGGTGGTCGTGGTGGCCGCGCGCGGGCGGTGTCGTGGGTCGCTCCGGCGGCTGGGCGGCGCGCGTGCAGGACGTGCTCACGCAGGCCGAGGTGACGGGCGTGTCGCCGGGCGGGCTGGTCGCGGCGAGCGCCGCCGTCGGGCTGGTGGTCGCGGCGGCATCGTTCCTCGTGGTGCCGGTCCCGGCCGTCACCGGGTGCGTCGCGGCGTTCGCCGCGGGTGCGCCGTGGGCCCTCGTGCGGGGCCGTGCCCGCCGGCGCCTCGCCCGGGCGCGCGAGCTGTGGCCCGACGTCGTCGACCACCTCGCGTCGGGCGTGCGCGCGGGGCTCGCCCTGCCGGAGGCGGTGGCCCAGCTGGGCGACCGGGGCCCGGCCGAGCTGCGCGCCCCGTTCCGGGCGTTCGCCGAGGACTACCGCGCGACGGGTCGGTTCGCCGACAGCCTCGACGCCCTCAAGGACCGCCTGGCCGACCCGGTCGCCGACCGCATCGTCGAGGCGCTGCGGCTCACGCGCGACGTCGGCGGCACCGACCTGGGGCGCCTGCTGCGGACGCTGTCGTCCTTCCTGCGCGACGACCTGCGCACGCGGGGCGAGCTCGAGGCGCGGCAGGGCTGGACCGTGTACGCCGCGCGGCTCGCCGTCGCCGCGCCGTGGGTCGTGCTGGGCATGCTCGCGTCGCGCCCCGAGGCCATCTCGGCGTACGACTCGCCCGCCGGTGCCGTGCTGCTCGTCGCGGGTGCCGTCGTCACCGTCGTCGCCTACCGGCTCATGGTGCGCGTCGCGCGCCTGCCCGACGACCCGCGGGTCCTGCGGTGAGCCCGGCGCTCCTCGGCGGGCTCGTCGGCCTGCTCGGCGGCTGCGGCGCGGTCCTCGTCGTCGCGCGGCTGCGCGCGCGACGCATCACGCTCGACCAGCGGGTCGGCCCGTACCTGCGCACGCGCGGCACGTCGTCGCTGCTGCGCGCCGAGCCCGTGCGCGGACCGTGGGGGGTCGTCGAACGGATCGTCGCCCCGTTCCTGGCGGACGGGGTGCGCGTGGTCTCCCGGCTCGGTTCCTCCTCGGCCGAGCTGCGCCGCCGGCTCGCCCGTGCGGGCAGGTCCGACACGGTCGAGCAGCTCCGCGCGCAGCAGGTCGTCGCCGGGTCGCTCGGCCTCGCGGCCGGGCTCGCGCTCGCCGTCCTGCTCGCGGCCACGCGCGGCGGGGCGGTCGTGCCGCTCGTCGCACTGGTCGTGGTCGCGGGCCTCGTCGGCGCGCTGGCCCCGGACTGGTGGCTCGGCCGGCAGGTGGCCCGGCGCGAGGCGCGCCTGCTCGCCGAGATGCCCACGGTCACCGAGCTCCTCGCGCTGGCCGTCGGAGCGGGCGAAGGGGCGACCGGCGCGCTCGAGCGCGTCGTCCGGCAGACCCACGGCGAGCTGGCCGACGAGCTCGCGCGGACGCTCGCCGACGCGCGCGCCGGTGCGCCCCTCGCGAGCGCGCTGCAGGGTCTGGCCGACCGCACGGGCCTGCCCGCGCTCGCGCGCTTCGCGGAGGGGGTCGCCGTCGCGGTCGAGCGCGGCTCGCCGCTCGCGGACGTGCTGCGCGCGCAGGCGCAGGACGTGCGCGAGGAGGGGCGTCGGGCGCTCATGCAGACGGGCGGGCGCAAGGAGGTGCTCATGATGGTGCCGGTGGTGTTCCTGATCCTGCCGGTCACCGTCGTGTTCGCCGTCTTCCCCAGCGCGGTGGTCCTGCGGGTGGGGCTGTGAGCCCGCCCGCCGTGCACGAGGAGGCGTCGTCCGGCGTGCTCCTGACGACGACGGAGGTCGAGGATGAAGATCTGGCAGCGGACGTGGGACGCGTTCGTGCGGCGCACCGGACCGGCGGCGGGGGAGCGCGGCGACCGGGGCGACGTGCCCGGCTGGGTGCTCGTGACGCTCATGACCGCCGGGCTGGTCGCCGTGCTGTGGTTCGTCGCCGAGGACGCGCTGCGCGGCCTGTTCGTCGAGGCCGTGAACGGCGTCTCGCCGCGCTCCGGCGGCTGAGCGCCGCGCGGCGAGACGACGCCGGGGCCGCCGTGGTCGACTTCACGCTCGTCGGTGGTCTCGTGGTGGTGCTGTTCGTCGCGGTGGTGCAGCTCGCGCTGGTGCAGCACGTGCGCAACACGTGCGTCGACGCGGCGGCCGAGGGTGCCCGGTACGCGGCGCACGTCGGGCGCGCGCCCGCCGACGGCGCCGCTCGCGCGGGTGACCTGCTGCGCTCGTCGCTCGCCGCGTCGTACGCGAAGGACGTGACGGCGGACGAGGTCGTCGTCGACGGCCTGCGCCTGGTGCGCGTCACGGTGCGCGCCCCGCTACCGGTGGTCGGGCTGCTCGGCCCGGCCGGCGTCATGGAGCTGCGCGGGCACGCCCCCGTGGAGGACGCGTGAGCGCGGCGTCGCGCCGGTGGGTCGGCCGGCTGCGGCGGTGGGCCGCGCGACGGGTGCGCACCGGCGGTGACGACGGCAGCGCCCTCGTCGAGTTCCTCGGCGTCACGCTCGTGCTCCTCGTCCCGACCGTCTACCTCGTGCTCGTGCTCGGACGCGTCCAGGCCGCGACGTTCGCCGTCGAGGGTGCCGCGCGCGAGGCCGCGCGCGTGTACGTGGCGGCCGACGACGCGGCGCAGGGCGCCGAGCGTGCCGTCACGGTCGTCGGCGTCGCGCTCCGCGACCAGGGCTTCGACGACGACGCGGCCGGTGCGCTCGCGCTCACGTGCTCGGCGTCCCCGTGCCTCACGCCCGGTGCCGAGGTCGCGGCGACCGTGGAGGTGCGCGTGCCGCTGCCGTTCGTGCCCGCGTTCGTCGCAGACGCCCTTCCCCTCGAGGTCCCCGTGAGCGCGCAGCGCGTCGCACCGGTGGACGCCTACCGGGTGGCGCGGTGAGGACGCTCGCCAGGGCGGTCCGCGCACGCGCGTGGGGCGGGCCGGACGACGGTCAGGTGATGCTGCTGTCCCTCGGCTTCGCGGTGGTCGCGCTCGCGCTCGTCCTGGTCGTCGGTGCCGCGACGGGGGTGCACCTCGACCGCAAGCGGCTGCTCGCCACCGCCGACCTGGCCGCGCTCGCCGCGGCCGACCAGGTCAGCGAGCGGTACTTCGAGCCCGGCGGCGGGCGCGGGTCCGCCGGGGTGCCGCTCACCGACGCGTCCGTGCGGGCCGCGGTCGAGCAGTACCTGGCGGACCACCCCGACCCCGTCGCACGGTGGGACGGCGTGCGGGTCCTCAAGGCGTCGACGCCCGACGGCCGCACCGCGCGCGTCCGCCTCGGCGCCGTCACGCGGCCGCCGCTCGTCACGTGGGTGACGGCGCCGTGGTCGGACGGGATCGCGCTCGAGGTCGAGTCCGTGGCGCGCGCGTCGTGACCTCCGCGGACCGCTCAGGCGACCTTCCGGTGCGCGTGCGCCGCCACCTCCAGTGCGATCGTCGCGAGCTCCGCGATGTGCCGCAGGTCCTCGGCGGTCGCGCCGTCGCGCGCCTGCTGGCTCATGCCCTGCAGCGTCGCGCCCGTGAACCGGGCCATGGCCTCGGACACGTCGGGCCGCTGCGCCATCGCCAGGACGTTCTCACGGCGCATCGTCGCGAGCCGCTCCGCGACGTGACGGTTCGCCTCGGTCACGGTCACGGCAGCGCTGATGACGAGGCACCCGCCGGGGTAGTCGCGCGACGGGTAGTGCTCGGCCGCCTCGAACAGCACGCGCCGCAGCATCGCCAGGCCGTCCCGCTCCTCACGGATCGCCGTGCCGAGGAACGCCCCGTGCGTCTCGTTGTAGCGACGCACGACCGAGAAGAACAGCTCCTCCTTGGAGCCGAACGCCTTGTAGAGGCTCGGCGGGTTGATCCCCATCGCCTCGGTCAGCGACGCGAGCGACGCGCCCTCGTAGCCGTGCTCCCAGAACACGGCGAGGGCCGCGTCGAGCGCCTCCTCGACGTCGAAGCGCCGCCCCTGACCTGCGCGACCAGACATCGGTGTCCTTCCCGCCTCGTGCTCCCGGTCCACGTCGACCCGGTCCGGGCGGGGCCGAGGTCGCCGACGACCCCCGCCGTCCTCGTCACGAGCGTAGTCGCGGGGGCGGACCTCCCGAACCGGTACGAGATCGACTCTTGTAGTGATCACTACACGTATGCCACTCTACCCGCATGAGCCACGAGAGCACAGCACAGGGCATCGAGCAGGAGGCCGCGAGGGTCGCCGTCGTGACCGGCGCGAGCCGCGGGATCGGCCGTGCGATCGCCACGCGCCTCGCGCGGGACGGGTTCGCGGTCGGCGTCCACTACGGGTCGAACCCCGAGGCCGCGGCCGAGACCGTCGCCGCGATCCGGCGCGACCACGGCACCGCCTACGCCTTCCGCGCCGACCTCGCGGCGGACGACGTCGCCACCGCCTTCTGGGACGCGCACGACAAGGCGGCCGCCGAGGCCGGGATCGACGCGCACCAGATCCACACGCTCGTGAACAACGCCGGCGTGACGCTGCGCGGCACCATCGAGGACTTCGACCCGGCCGACCTCGAGCTCCAGCAGCGCATCAACGTGACCGCGCCGTACCTCCTGGTGC
Source organism: Cellulomonas iranensis NBRC 101100 = JCM 18110 (assembly GCF_001552375.1). Classification (GTDB taxonomy): domain Bacteria; phylum Actinomycetota; class Actinomycetes; order Actinomycetales; family Cellulomonadaceae; genus Cellulomonas; species Cellulomonas iranensis. The sequence goes on from NZ_BCRB01000001.1 coordinate 16,841, forward strand.
GCGAGGCGCTCGGCCGCCTGCGCGACGGAGGGCGGATCGTCAACATCTCGTCCGGCGTCACGCGCATCGCGTTCCCCGAGATCATCGGCTACGCCATGACCAAGGGCGCGATCGAGGCCTTCACCCTCACGCTCGCCAAGCACCTCGGCGCGCGGGGCATCACGGTGAACGCCGTCGCGCCGGGCGTCATCGACACCGACATCAACGCCAGCTGGTTGCGCGACAACCCCGAGGCGATCGCCCAGGTCGCCGCGAGCACCAGCCTCGGGCGCGTCGGGCGGCCCGACGACGTCGCGGGCGCCGTCGCGTTCCTCGCGTCCGACGACGCGCGGTGGGTCACCGGGCAGGTCCTCGACGCCACCGGGGGCACCCAGCTCTGACCGACCAGCACGGCCACGACACTGACAGGGGGGCAGATGTCGCACGCACCGACACGGGGGATCGACCACTTCGGGCTCACCGTCGCGAACCTCGACGACGCGGTCAGGGACCTCGGGGACGCGCTCGGCGCAGGGCTCTGCTACGTCGAGGGGCCCCTCGACGAGCCGTACCCGGGGTGGATGACGGAGAAGCTGGGCGCCCGGGGGGCGTTCACGCTGCGGGTCGCGGCCGTGAACGCGCGCGCCGTCAACCTCGAGCTCTTCGAGTACGCCGGGGACGGGCCGCGCCGTCCCGGTCCGCTGCCGGGTCAGGCGGGCGGCTTCGCGCTGCTGCAGCGCACGCCCGACCCGACCGCCGCCGCGCGCGAGCTCGCCCGCGTGGCGGCCGTGCGCCCGGCGCACGCCCCGGGCGGGTTCGAGGTGCTGCTGCCGTCGGGGATCGCGCTCGCGCTGCAGCCCGGGAAGGACGAGCTGCTCGGCGCCCTGTTCGTGCATCGGGGAGACGTCGCGCCGTTCGTCCACGAGCTGCAGTCGGTGCTCGGGCTGCGGCGGACCGGCGGCGTCGACGCGTTCGGCGCCCGCGGCGTCGTGCTCGCGGGGGAGTGCGGCGCGGCCGTCGCGGTGCTCGACGCCCCCGGTGCGGGACCGCGTCCCGCCAACAGCGACGTCGGCGGGCACCACGTGGCCTTCCACGCCGACGACGTCGACGCGGCGCGCGCGGCGCTCCTCGAGGCGGGGGGGTTCGTGCCGCTCGGCGAGCCCGAGACGATCACGGACGGCCCGATCGCGGGCGACCGCTGGAACTACGTGCTGTCACCCACCGGGGTGCAGCTCGAGCTCATCAACCTCCCCGACGGCACCCTGCCGTACGAGGACGGTGCGGCGCACACCCGCACCCCGATCGCACGGAGGGTCCCCGCATGACCACCACCTCACGACGCGCGTTCCTCGGCGCGGGCACGGCGACGCTCGGGGCTGCGGCGCTCGCCGGGTTCGGGCTCCGGGGCCTCGACGCGCCGCCCGAGGACGCGCGTCCGCCCGCGCCGGGTCCGTACCGGGTCGTCACCCCGGCCTCCGAGCAGTGGGAGGACCTGCGGCAGGGCACCAACCTGCGGTGGATCGGGTCGCCGCGACGGATCGCCTTCCCGCGGGACGCGAGCGAGGTCGCGGCCGAGATCCGGACGATCCAGCGGCTAGGGCTGAGGCCCGCCGTCCGTAGCGGCGGCCACGGGTACGAGAGCTTCGTCTCGAACGACGACGTCACCGCGATCATCGACCTCGCGGCGATGAACCAGGTGCGCTGGGACCCGCGCCGGCGCGCGTTCGAGGTCGGTGCGGGGGCCCAGCTCGGCGCCGTGTACCAGCTGCTCTACAAGCAGTGGGGCGTGTACGTCCCGGCAGGCAACTGCCCCACCGTGGCGGCCGGTGGACACATCGCGGGCGGCGGCTACGGCAGCATGAACCGCCGCGACGGCCTCGTCGTCGACCACCTCGCCGCGGTCGAGGCCGTGCACGTGCGCGCGAACGGCACGGTGCGGACGTCCGTCGGGACGCGCGACCCCCGCAGCCCCGACCATGAGCTGTGGTGGGCCTACACGGGCGGTGGCGGCGGCAACTTCGGCGTCGCGACGCGGTACTGGCTGCGGTCGCCGGCGGCCGCGGGCGACCGGCCCGAGGCCGCCCTGCCCACCCCGCCGCGGCACGTGATCCTCTCGACCGTCGCGTGGCGGTGGGACGACCTCGACGAGGCGAGCTTCGGGCGGCTGCTCGCGAACCACGGGCGGTGGCACGAGGAGCACAGCGCGGCCGGCACGCCGGAGGCCGGCCTGTTCTCGCAGCTGAAGACCTGGCACCGCGCCAACGGCACGATCACCCTGGACACGGTCGTCGACGCGGGCGTGCCCGACGCGGACGGCGTCCTCGACCGTCACGTAGGAGCGCTCTCACAGGGCATCCCGGTGCCGACCGTGCTGCAGCGTCGACGCGTGCCCTGGCTGCAGGGGACGCAGTGGACCGGCTTCACCGGACCCGACCCGACGCGCAGGTTCGACGGCAAGTCCGCGTACCTGCGTCGCACCTGGACCCCGACCGCGGTCGCGGCGGCCTACCGCGCCCTGACCGACCCGTCGTTCTCCCACCCCGGCGCGCTGCTCATGATCGCGTCCTACGGCGGGGCGGTGAACACCGTGGCCCCCGACGCGACCGCCGTCGCGCAGCGTGACTCGATCATCAAGTTCCAGGTGGTGTCCATCTGGGACGACCCCGAGGACGACGCCGCGAACCTGGCGTGGACCCGCTCGACCTACGCCGCCATGTTCGCGGACACCGGCGGCGTCCCCGTCCCGAACGCCGACACCGACGGCGCCTTCGTCAACTACGCCGACACCGACCTCGACGACCCGGCCCACAACACCTCGGGCCTCAGCTCGCTCGACCTCTACTACAAGCACAACCTCCCGCGCCTCGTCCGGGCGCGGGCGGCCTACGACCCGAAGGGACTCTTCAGCCATGCACAGAGCCTCCCGGTCAGCTGACCAGCCCGCAGGCGCGCCGCACGGTCGCCTCGACGCGCTCACCGGCCTGCGCTTCCTCGCCGCGCTGGTCGTCGTCGTCTTCCACCTGTCCCTCAACCGCTTCTTCCTCGACGCACCCGCGCTCGTCGACCCCCTGCAGGGCGTGCTGCGCAACGGTGGCTGGCTCGGCGTCACGTTCTTCTTCGTCCTGTCGGGCTTCGTCCTCACGTGGTCCGCGCGTCCGGGGGACACCCCCGGCCGGTTCCTGTGGCGCCGCGTCGCGAAGATCGTGCCCAACCACGTGGTGACGTTCGCCGTGGCCCTGGCCGTCGCAGGCCTCGGGGGTGCGCTCGTGTGGGAGGCGGGCGCCAACCTGCTCCTGCTGCACTCCTGGGTGCCGCGCGACACGGCCTTCTTCAGCATCAACCACCCGAGCTGGTCGCTGTCCGCCGAGATGGTCTTCTACGCGCTCTTCCCGGTCACCCTGCCGCTCGTCGCACGCGTGCCGCGGCGCCACCTGGTCACGGCCGGGGCGGCCCTGGTCGTGGTCGTCGTGCTCCTGCCGCTGGTGGCCCGGCAGCTGCCGGTCGGGGCGGTCTTCGGCCCCGCGCACGCCCAGTCGCCGCTGCTCGGTGCCTCCGTGCTGCAGGTGTGGTCGGTGTACGCGTTCCCGCTGGTCCGGTTCCTGGAGTTCGCGCTCGGGATGCTCGCGGCCCGCGCGGTGCGGGAGGGTGCGCTGCCCCGCGTGCCCGTGGTCGTGGCGCTCGGGCTCGTCGCCGCCGGCTACCTGCTCAGCCTGGTCGTGCCCGTGCTGTGGACGCTCGACGCCGTGTTCGTGCTGCCCGTGACGGCGCTGGTCGTCGCGGTCGCGCAGGCTCCGACGCCGCCCGCCGTGCTCACCACGCCCCTGGCGGTCCGGCTCGGCGAGATCTCGTTCGCGCTCTACATGGTGCACGACATCGTGCTCACCGCCACGCGCCGCTTCGTCCCCGCGGCAGGCCTGCCGCCGCTCGGGGCGGCCCTGCTGGTCGCGCTCGTCCTCGCCGTCAGCCTCGGCGCCGCCTGGGCCCTCTGGCGCTGGGTCGAGACGCCCGCCAACACGCGCCTGCGGGCGTTGCGGCTGCCGTCGCGAGACGCACGCCGCCGACCCGCAGCCCCCGCAGCACCCGCCGTTCCCGCCGTCGTCCCGCTCACCGTCCCCGCCACCGCGTCGTCACAGGAGGTCTGATCATGACCATCGCCAGCGCCTGGACCGTGTCCGCCCACCAACCCGTGGAGTACCGCGTCGAGACCACCACCGACGTGCTCCACCCGGACAACCCCGCCCTGCTCGACGGTGAGCGCGGCGCGCGTCGCCTCATCGTCACCGACAGCACGGTCGACGAGATCTACGGCGACCGCATCCGGGCCTACGCGCGGACGAACCTGCGCGATCACCAGGTCCTCGTCCTCCCGCACGGCGAGGCCAGCAAGCAGTGGTCCGCCGTCGAGACCGTCCTGGAGGCGGTCGACGCGTTCAAGCTCGACCGGCGCCGTGAGCCGATCATCGCGATCGGGGGCGGTGTGCTCACGGACATCGTCGGCTTCGCCAGCAGCATCTACCGCCGGAGCACACCGTTCGTCCGGGTGCCGACCACGCTCATCGGGATCGTCGACGCGAGCGTCGGGGTCAAGACCGGCGTCAACTTCCGGACCGGGAAGAACAAGATCGGGACCTACTTCGCGGCCTCGCGCAGCGTCCTCGACACGACGTTCCTCGCGACCCTCGACGCCCGGCACGTGTCCAACGGGCTCGCGGAGATCCTCAAGATCGCGCTCATCAAGGACGAGCGCCTGTTCGACCTGCTCGAGGCCCACGGATCCACCGTGCTGCGGTCGCGCTTCCAGTCCGGCACCCCCGTCGAGCGGGAGGTCCTCGAGCGGGCGATCGGCGGCATGCTCGACGAGCTCCGCCCCAACCTCTGGGAGCACGTGCTCGAGCGCGTCGTCGACTACGGGCACACGTTCAGCCCCACGATCGAGATGCGCGCGCTGCCCGAGCTCCTGCACGGCGAGGCGGTCGCGCTCGACATGGCGCTCACCACGGGCATCGCGCTGCACCGTCGGCTCGTGACCCCGGAGCAGGCCGACCGCGTGTTCACGACGCTCACGGGTCTCGGGCTGCCGACCACGCACCCGGCGATGCGGCTCGACGACCTCGTCCGTGCGCTCGAGGACACGACGCGGCACCGCGACGGGCGGCAGCGCCTGCCGCTGCCCGTCGGCATCGGCGCCGCGACGTTCGTCGACGACGTGACGCGCGAGGACATCGCCGCGGGCCTGCAGGCCGTCGCGGTCCTCTCGACGGCCGGGCTCGAGGCGACGGCGTGAACGTCACCGGTCTCCCGGCGCCGCCGCCGCGGACCCCTGCCGTGCACGCCGTGATCCACGGCGTGCACGGCAGCCCCGGCCGCACCGGATGGAAGGCGTTCTACACGCGACGCCACCTGCAGTCGCCCACCGAGGCCGTCGAGTGGGCCACGCTGCCGCCCGACGCGGTGAGCGGAGAGCACCGCCACACCCGGACCGAGGAGATCTACCTGGTCCTCGACGGCGAGGGCGAGTTCTTCTTCAACGGTCGTCCGCACGCGGTCCGTCGCGGGTCGCTCGCGCTCACGCCGCCGGGCAACACGCACGGCCTGCGCAACACGGGCGACCACGACCTCAGCTGGTGGGTCGTCGAGACGCTCGCCCCGGCCACGCAGGCCGCCCTCGCCGCCCCGGCACCGCCGGGGCCCGTCACCCCCCGGAGCCGCCCCGTGCCCGTGCACCTCACCGACCTGACCGTCACGCCCCACGTCGACACCACGACCGTCTTCGACGGCCCGCTGGTGGCCGTCGACCGCCACGTCCTGCTGGCGGGGGAGGAGCTGGTGACGGGGGCCGACAGCAGCGAGATCGCGGGGTTCGTGAACGCCGGCTCCGCGGTCCTCGACCTGCCCGGCGCGACCAGCAGCGTCACGGCGCCCGCCGCGTTCCTCGTCCCGGCCGGGACGCGCGGGCGGCTGACGGCCGCCGAGGAATGCGAGCTGTTCACGGTCGAGCTGCGCGTGGGGCCGGCATGATCGTCACGCGCGTCGACCCCGACGACACGTGGACGTGCCTCGTGCGTCGCGGCATGCTCCACAGCGAGACCGAGTCGGTCGAGCACCACCGGCTGGGTGCCGGCGAGCGGCTCTCCTTCGACGCCCCGCACGGCGTCGACGAGCTGGTCGTGGTCCTGTCCGGCGAGGTGGACGTCGACGGCGGCACCGCCGGCCCGGGGAGCGTCGTGCTCGTGCCGGAGGGCGCCGGAGGCGAGCTGACGGCCCGCGTGCCGACCGCGGTGCTGAGCGTGCGGGGGCTCGCGGCCCGCGTCACGGCGGCGCTGCCGCCCCGCGTGCCCGAGCTGCCGGTGGCCGAGCGTGCCGTCTGACCTGCGGGACGCGGCCGCGCGCGCGGCTCTGCCCGTCGCCGTGTTCTTCGCCGTGACCGTCGAGATGGCGCCGGTGGGAGCCGTCTCGACGATCGCGCGCGACCTGGGCGCGGGCGTCGAGCGCGTCGCGCTCGGGTCCACCGCGTACGCCGCGGCGACCGCCGTGGTCGCGGTCCCCGGCGCGCTGCTGCTGCGCGCCGCGCCCCTGCGGCGTGCGGTCGTCGTCGCGGGCGCGGTGTTCGCGGCGGCTGCCGCGCTCAGCGTCGCCGCTGCGGACCTGCCGGCGTTCCTCGTGACGCGTGCGCTCACCGGCGTCGCGCACGGGTGCTTCTTCCCGCTCGCGCTCGCGCTGGCGGCACGCTCGTCGGGGCGGCCCGAGCGGGCGGTGGCCCACGTGCTGCTGGGCAACGCGGGTGCCCTCGCGCTCGGCGTCCCGGTGGTCGAGGCGCTCTCGACGTGGTCGTGGCGCGTGCCGCTCCTGGTCGCGGCCGTGGCCGTCGCGCTCGCCGCGGCCGGTGCGCCACCCGAGCGCGTGCGTGCCGCGGCCGCCGACGGTCGTGCTGGCGGCGCGCCGCCCGGTGCGGTGCTGGCGCTGGCCGCGGCGTTCGCGCTCGCGCTGGCGGGGCACTTCACCTTCTACACGTTCCTGACGCCGCTCGCGGAGAGCGCCAGCAGCTCCGCGACGGCGGCGCTGGGCGCGTACGGCGTCGCGGTCGTGGTGGCCGCGCTCGTCGCGGGTCCGCTGTCCGGACGGTCCCGACTGCCGCGGGCGTGCGCCGTGGCCGCCGTGGAAGGTGTGCTGCTGGCGGCGCTCGCGGCGACCGGTGCGCCCGTGGCCGTCGTCGCGGCGGGCGTCGTCGCAGGGCTGTGCTTCGGTCTGCTGCCCGCCCTCGTGCAGTCGGAGATGCTCGCGATCGCGGGCGACCGCGCGACGCTCGCCTCGGCGGTCGCCGTCGTCGCGTTCAACGTCGGCATCGCCGCCGGTGCCGCCCTGGGCGGTGCGGCGTCGTCGCGCGGACCGGGCGCGCCGCCGCTCCTGGGCGGTGCGCTGCTCGTGGCCGCGGCGGTCGCGATCGCCGCGTGCGCCGTCGTGCAGCGGCCGGCACGGCGGTCTCCCGGGCACGGGTCTCCCGGGCACGCGGGCGGCGGCGTCCCCGCGGTGCCCGGCAGGTGGGGCGCACCGGCGCGGGACGGCGACGGGGCCCGGCGACTCGTGCGGCGCGGGGGGTAGCAGACCCGCGCCGTCGCGCCGCAGGCGGTGTCGGGCCCGCGCCTTGCCGCACCCGGCACCCCGCGCGACGATCGGAGCACGGCCGAGCCTCGGGGAGGGCGCGATGGGCACGCACGTGGTGGTCGGGTACGACGGGTCGCCGGAGGCGGTCTCGGCGGTGCGGTGGGCGGCGGTCGCGGCCCACCGGCTGGGCGCGGAGCTGCGGGTCGTGCACGTGTGGGGGCTGCAGGGGCAGCTCGACGTGCCGCCGCTGCGCACCGCGTCGGCGTACGTCCGGCAGGGTGCGCAGGAGGTCGCGGACGAGGGCGCGCAGGTCGCGCGCGAGCAGTCGCCCGGGCTCGCCGTCACCGCGGTCCTCGACGACGGCCCGCCCGCGCGCACGCTCGTCGGGCTCGCGCAGGACGCACGGCTGCTCGTCGTCGGACGGCAGGGCGCGGGGCGGCTGTCGGGCGTGCTGCTCGGGTCGGTGTCGCTCGGCGTGCTGCAGCACGCGCCGTGCCCCGTCGTGGTGGTGCCCCGCACGCAGGTCGCGCCGCAGCCCACCGGGCACGTCGTCGTCGGCGTCGACGGGTCGGCGGCCTCGTTCGCCGCGGTCGACGCCGCCGTCACGGGCGCCGACGCGATCGCCACCAGCACCGCGACCCGGCTCACCGTCGTCGCGTGCTGGCAGGAGCCTCCCACCAACCGCTCGCTCGTGTCCTGGCTCGCCGAGCAGCCCGGCACGTCGCCGGCCGACCTCGCGCGGCAGGCCGCCGAGCGGGCGCTCGACGCCGCGCTCGTGCGGCTCGCGGGCGCCGAGGGCGTCACCGTGGACGGCGTCGTCGCGGAGGGGCCGGCGGCCCGCGTGCTCGCGCAGCACGCCGAGCGCGCCGACCTGCTCGTCGTCGGCACGCGGGGCCTCGGCGGCCTGGGCGGGCTCGTGCTCGGCTCGGTCAGCCAGTGGCTCGTCGCGCGTGCGGCGTGCCCCGTCCTCGTCGCGCGCGGCGCCGCCTGAACCCCGCCGCGCCTCAGACGGGCCCGGGTGGCGTGCCGCCGCGCACCACCGGCCGGGCGGGCACCACGGCCCGGCCGCCCGCGCCGACCACGGGCGGGGCGACGGGCAGGTCGCGCGCGTGCCGGCGGGCGCCGACGGACGCGCCGCGGACGAGCCGGGCCGCGTCGTCGCGACGCGTCACGACCCGGTGTCGCCCCCGCGTCGTCCGGGCGCGTCGCCGCACGCCCGTTCGTGCGGCGCGGAGCGGGTAGCCTGGACCGCCGTGGCCACCACCGACTTCCCCGCCGAGCTCCGCGACCTGCGCACCACGCTGGACTCCATCGAGTCGGTGAGCGACCCCACGGCGCTGCGGGCGAAGATCGCCGAGCTCTCCGAGCAGGCGTCCGCCCCCGACCTGTGGGACGACCCCGAGGCCGCCCAGAAGGTCACGAGCGCGCTGTCCGCCGCGCAGTCCGAGCTCGACCGCGTCACGCGCCTGCGCGGCCGCATCGACGACCTCGAGACGCTCGTCGAGATGGCCGCCGAGGAGGACGACGAGGACACCCTCGCCGAGGCCGAGGCCGAGCTCGTCGGCATCCGCAAGGACCTCGGCGAGCTCGAGGTCCGCACGCTGCTCGCGGGCGAGTACGACCAGCGCGAGGCCGTCGTCACGATCCGCGCCGGCGCCGGCGGCGTCGACGCCGCCGACTTCGCCGAGATGCTGCTGCGCATGTACCTGCGCTGGGCCGAGCGCCACGGCTACCCGACGACCGTGCTCGACACGTCGTACGCCGAGGAGGCCGGGCTCAAGTCCGCGACGTTCGAGGTCAAGGCGCCCTACGCGTTCGGGCACCTGTCGGTCGAGGCCGGCACGCACCGCCTCGTGCGGATCTCGCCGTTCGACAACCAGGGGCGACGTCAGACGTCGTTCGCCGCCGTCGAGGTCATCCCGCTCATCGAGCAGACCGACTCCATCGAGATCCCCGAGTCCGAGATCAAGGTCGACGTGTTCCGCTCGTCCGGCCCCGGCGGGCAGTCCGTCAACACGACCGACTCCGCGGTCCGCATGACGCACATCCCCACCGGCATCGTCGTGTCGATGCAGAACGAGAAGTCGCAGATCCAGAACCGCGCCGCCGCGCTGCGCGTCCTGCAGTCGAGGCTCCTGCTCGTGCGCAAGGCCGAGGAGGACGCCAAGAAGAAGGAGCTCGCGGGCGACATCAAGGCGTCCTGGGGCGACCAGATGCGCTCGTACGTGCTGCAGCCGTACCAGATGGTCAAGGACCTGCGCACCGAGCACGAGGTCGGCAACCCGGCCGCGGTGTTCGACGGCGACATCGACGACTTCATCGAGGCCGGCGTGCGCTGGCGCCGGGCGCAGCAGGTCGCGGACGCCTGAGCCCGCCGACCCGTCCCGGACGCACGTCCGGGACGGAACGGGACGAGTCGGGCGTCGCGCGTGATTCACAGGCGACGGGGCGGCGTGTCCTGCGCCCGAGCGGGTGAACGCCTTCCTACCCTCGATGGGGCTCGCGGACCGCGGGCCGTCGGGGGCGTGCCCCCCGAGAGGACGAGGCGAGGTCGGTCGTGATCCGGTTCGAGAACGTGACGAAGGTCTACGCGCGCGGCGCACGGCCCGCGCTGGACCGGGTGACGCTCGACGTCGAGCGCGGCGAGTTCGTGTTCCTCGTGGGCGCGTCCGGGTCCGGCAAGTCGACGTTCCTGCGGCTCGTGCTGCGCGAGGAGCGCGCGTCGGCCGGCAAGGTGTTCGTCGCCGGCAAGGAGCTCGGGACGCTGTCCGGCTTCAAGGTCCCGCACCTGCGCCGGCAGATCGGCGCGGTCTTCCAGGACTTCCGCCTGCTGCCCAACAAGACCGTCTTCGAGAACGTCGCGTTCGCGCTGCAGGTCATCGGCAAGCCGCGTCACCACATCCTCACGACCGTGCCCGACGTGCTCGACATGGTCGGGCTCGCCGGCAAGGAGAAGCGTCGCCCGCACGAGCTGTCGGGCGGTGAGCAGCAGCGCGTCGCGATCGCGCGCGCGTTCGTCAACCGGCCGTCGATCCTGCTGGCCGACGAGCCCACCGGCAACCTCGACCCGACGACGTCCCTGGGGATCATGCGCCTGCTCGACCGCATCAACCGCACCGGCACCACGGTCGTCATGGCCACGCACGACGACGAGATCGTCGACCAGATGCGCAAGCGCGTGGTCGAGCTGTCGACCGGTGAGCTCGTGCGCGACCAGTCGCGCGGCGTCTACGGCTCGGACCGCTGAGGGGATCGGGAGATGCGCGCCCAGTTCATCCTGTCCGAGATCGGCATCGGCCTGCGCCGCAACCTGTCGATGACCGTGTCGGTCGTGCTCGTGACGTTCGTGTGCCTGACCTTCCTCGGTGCCGCCGCGCTGCTGCAGACGCAGATCGGCAAGATGAAGGACGACTTCTACGACAAGGTCGAGGTCTCGGTCTTCCTGTGCCCCGAGAACTCCGCGGCGCCCACGTGCGCGGCCGGTGAGGTGACGCAGGAGCAGCGCGACGACATCCTCGCGGCGCTCGACGCGCCCGACGTCGCGCGCTACGTCGAGCAGATCTTCACCGAGTCGAAGGAGGAGGCGTACGAGACGTTCAAGCGGCAGTGGGGCGACCAGTTCTGGGCGTCGGCCGCCACCGCCGACGACATGAACTCGTCGCTGCGCATCAAGCTCACGGACCCCGAGCAGTACCAGGTCGTCGCCGACGTCGTGTCCGGCCGCCCGGGCGTCGAGTCGGTGCAGGACCAGCGGCGGCTGTTCGACAACCTCTTCCTCGTGCTCGACCGCGCCACGTGGGCCGCCGGCGGGCTCGCCGCGATCATGCTGCTCGCGGCCGTGCTGCTCATCACCACCACGATCCGGCTGTCCGCTCTCAGCCGCCGCCGTGAGACCGGCATCATGCGCCTCGTCGGTGCGTCCACGCTGTTCATCCAGCTGCCGTTCATGCTCGAGGGCGCGATCGCTGCGACGCTCGGCGCGGGGCTCGCGATCGGCGGCCTGTGGCTCGGGGTCGAATACCTCGTCACCGACTGGCTCGGCAAGTCCGTGACGTGGATCCCGTACGTCGGGACGTCGGACGTCCTGACGATCGCACCGCTCCTGGTGCTCGTCGCGTTCGTGCTCGCCGCGATCTCGTCCCTCGTCACCCTCAGCCGCTACACGAAGGTGTGAGCATGCGCCGACCCGACCGTCCCTCCCGCACCCGCCGCGCGCTGCACGCAGGCGTCGCGCTCGTCGCCGCGCTCGCGGTCGCCGTCCCGGCGCTCGTCGCCGGCTCGGCGCCGGCGCTCGCCGACGACCTGTCGAACAAGCGCGCCGACGTCGAGCGCCGCCAGGCCGAGGCCGACCAGCGCGCCGCGGCCCTCGAGGAGACGCTCGAGGAGCTCGGCGGCGAGCTCGCGGACGCGGTCGCCCGGCTCGCGGAGGTCGAGGCGCAGCTGCCCGCCGCGCAGAGCAGGCTCGACGAGGCCGTCGCCGCCGCGCAGGCCGCGCAGCGCGAGGCCGAGATCCTCGCCGCACGGCTGCAGGCGGCGCGCGACGAGGAGGCGTCGATCGGCGACCAGATCGTCGTCGACGGCGAGCGCGAGCAGGAGATCCGTGCGGCCATCGGCCAGATGGCGCGCAGCGCCTACCAGGGCGGGCGTGACGTCTCCAGCATGAGCGTGATGCTCGACGCGGAGAGCTCGCAGGACTTCGTCCGCAAGTACGGGCTCGTGTCCACGGCGATGCGCACGCAGACGCAGGTGCTCGACGAGCTCACCGAGCTCGCGGCCCGGAACAAGAACGCGCAGGCGCGGCAGCAGGCGGTGCGCGAGAAGGTCGACGAGCTCAAGGCCGCGGCCGACCAGAAGCTCGCCGAGGCGCAGCAGGCGCAGGCCGAGGCGGCCAGCGCCAAGCAGGCGCTCGACCAGCTCGTGGCCGAGCAGCAGGAGCGCCAGGCGGCCATCGCGGGCCGCAAGGCCGAGGTCGAGGCGCAGGCCGCGGCCGCGGACGCCGAGCGGGGCAAGCTCGCGGGCGAGCTCGCGCAGATCGTCGAGCAGCAGCGTCAGCAGCGCGAGGCCGAGGAGGCTGCGCGGCGCGCGGCCGCCCAGAACAACAACAACAACGGCGGCGGTGGCGGCGGTACGGGTACCGGTGGCGGGGGCGGCGGCACGAGCCCGCAGCCCGGCGGTGCGCGCCCCGGCGCGAAGTTCGGCAACCCCACCGCGCACAACCCGATCTACGTGACCTCCGAGTACGGCATGCGCATGCACCCCGTGCTGGGCTACATGCGCATGCACGCCGGCATCGACCTGCGCGACCGGTGCGGCGAGCCCGTCTACGCGGGCCGCGACGGGACCGTGCAGTGGGCCCGGTTCCGCAGCGGGTACGGCAACCAGGTGATGGTCGACCACGGCTGGGTCGACGGGTCGTCGCTCATGTCGAGCTACAACCACATGTCGTCGTTCGTCGTCGGCGCCGGGGCGCGCGTGAGCGCCGGCCAGCTGCTCGGCTACGCGGGAAACACCGGCACGTCGGCGGCCTGCCACCTGCACTTCGAGGTGTACGTCAACGGCTCGACGACCAACCCGCGGCCGTACCTGGGGCTGTGACCTGCGCGTCGTCCGCGGATTCCCGTGGGACGACGCGGGTGGGCGCCGGTAGTGTCGGACGTCGGCGGTCGTGAGGACTGCCGCGACGACCGCCCGCGAACCGGGCACGGGACAGCACAGGGACGGAGGGCCGCGCGGTGGCGAAGGCGAAGGTGGACGGCCGCACGATGGTCGCCGCCAACCGCAAGGCGCGGCACGACTACCTGATCCAGGACGTGTTCGAGGCCGGCCTGGTGCTCACGGGCACCGAGGTCAAGGCGCTGCGCGCCGGCCGCGCGTCGCTGGTGGACGGCTGGGGCGAGATCGAGTCGGGCGAGGCGTGGCTGCACGGCGTGCACATCCCCGAGTACTCGCAGGGCACGTGGACCAACCACGCGCCGCGGCGCAAGCGCAAGATGCTGCTGCACCGCGAGGAGATCGAGCGGCTCGAGGCGCGCACGCGCGAGAAGGGGCACACGATCGTGCCGCTCGCGCTGTACTTCCTCGACGGCCGCGCCAAGGTCGAGATCGCGCTGGCGATCGGCAAGAAGGACTGGGACAAGCGCCAGGCCCTGCGCGAGCGGCAGGACAACCTCGAGGCGCAGCGAGCGATGAGGGAGCGACGCGACCGGTGACCGACGTGCGTCCGGACGGATCCGACCCTGTTCTGGCGCGTGCGGTGCGGCGGCTCGCCGTGCTCGCCCTCGTGCTCGTCGTGGCGCTGGGGGTGATCCTGCTCGCGCCGCCCGTGGCGCTCGCGGCGCCCGCGCCCGGCGACCTGTCCAGCGGGCGGGAGATCACGCGCTACGACGTGACGGCCGACGCGGCCGTCGACGGCAGCGTCGACGTGCGCATCGAGCTCGACTTCGACTACGGCGACGACCCGGGGCACGGGCCGTACCTCACGTTCCCGACGCGGGTGTCCTACGACGACGAGCAGGACCGCGTGTTCGAGTTCAGCGACGTGCGGGCGTCGAGCCCCACGGGCGCGCCGGCCGGCGTGGACCGCGAGGACGAGACGTCGGCGATGGTCCTGCGCATCGGGGACGAGGACGTCGACGACGTCACGGGCGTGCAGACGTACGTCGTGACCTTCACCGTCGACGGCTGGATCAACCCCGCGAACGCGCAGCACTCGGGCGACGAGCTGTACTGGAACGTCATCGGCCCCGGGTGGGAGATCCCGCTGTCGCAGCTGTCGGTCACCGTGTCGGGGCCCGCGCCCGTCGAGGGCGCCGCGTGCTTCGTGGGCCCGTACGGCTCGACGACGCCCTGCCGGTCGGTGACGACCGACGGGGGGACGGCGTCGTTCACGCAGGACGTCGTGACGGTCGGCGACCAGCTGACGACCGTCACCGGGTGGCCCGGCGGCACGTTCCCGGGCGTGCAGCCGATCCTGCGCCCCAAGCCCGACCCGACGCTGCCGCTCGCACCGGCCAACCCCGCCGGGGCGTTGGCGGGCGCGCTGCTGCTGGTCGGCAGCGGCCTGGTCGTGCGGCGCGTGCGCCGCACGGGCCGGGACCGCGCGTACCTCGGCCTGACGCCCGGGCTGCGCCCGGCCGACGGCCAGGAGGTCGCGACGGGGTACCGCGACCGCCGCATGCCCGTGAGCGTGCAGTTCCAGCCGCCGCAGGACGCGCGGCCGGGGGAGATCGGCACGCTCGTCGACGAGAAGGCCGACCCCGTCGACGTCACGGCGACCATCGTCGACCTCGCGGTGCGCGGCTGGCTGCGCATCGAGGAGGTGCCGCGGTCCAACCCGAAGAAGAAGCCCAAGGACTGGACGCTGGTGCGCCTGCGCGCCGGCACCGAGGGTCTGCTGCCGTTCGAGGCGTGGCTGCTGTCCGACCTGTTCGAGGAGGAGGACCGCGTCCAGCTGTCCGACCTGAGCACGACGTTCGCGTCGTCGCTCGCCAAGGTGCAGGACATGATGTACGAGCACGTCGCGAGCGTCGGCTGGTTCCGCGGCAACCCCAAGAAGGTGCGCAACGCGTGGCTCGCATCGGCGTTCGGGATCATGGGGCTCGGCGTCGCGGTGGCGCTCGTCGCGATGGCGATCGAGACGGTCCCCGGGCTGGCGCTCGTGGGCATCGCGATCACGCTGGTCGGGGTGCTGGTGCTCGCGGTGTCCAACCGGGCGCCCGCGCGCACGGCCGACGGCACCGCGGTGCTGGCCCAGGCCCTCGGGTTCCGCCGGTACCTCGCGACGGCCGAGGCGAACCAGCTGCGGTTCGAGGAGGGCGAGGACGTCTTCAGCCGGTACCTGCCGTACGCGATCGTGTTCGGCCTGACCGACCGGTGGGCGCGCGTGTTCGCCGAGCTCGCCGCGCAGGGGCGCGTGCTCGAGCAGCCCGGCTGGTACGTCGGGTCGTACGCGCCGACCGCGCACGCGTTCTGGGCCACGGGGTTCGTGGGCGCGCTCGACCGCTTCGAGTCCGTCGCGACGTCGGCCATCACGGCACCCACGCCGGGGTCCTCGGGCGGGTCCGGGTTCAGCGGCGGCGGGTTCTCCGGCGGTGGCGTCGGCGGCGGGGGCGGCGGGGGCTGGTGAGCCCGCGCCCGTGACGCGTGCCGCGGCCGGTGCGGCCGGTCGGGTCAGCCGGCCGCGTCGCGTGCGCCGAGCGCGGCGTCGCCCGTGCGGCGCAGCACGTTGCGCGCCACCACCTGCTGCCACGTCGACGCGCGCTCGGCGCGGCCCCGCCCGACGAACGACACCGCCCAGTGCAGCAGGGTCGTCAGCCGGTTCTTGAAGCCCACCAGGTACACGAGGTGCACGCCGAGCCACAGCGCCCACGCGGCCACGCCCGCGGTGCGCACGGGCCCCACCTGCGCGACCGCGAAGAACCGCGACACCGTCGCCATGCTGCCCTTGTCGCGGTAGACGAACCGCTGCCCCGTCGGCTCGCCGCGCACGCGCGCCGCGATCTGCCCGGCCGCGTGCTGCCCGCTCTGGATCGCGACCTGCGCGACGCCCGGCAGGTCGTCGAGGCTCATGAGGTCCCCGACGACGAACACCTCGGGGTGGCCCGGCAGCGTGCAGTCCGGCGCGACGCGCACGCGCCCGGCCCGGTCGGTCTCGGCGCCCGACCGCTCGGCGAGCACGCGCCCGAGCGGCGCGCCCGCGACACCCGCCGCCCACACCTTGCACACCGTCGGGATCTCGCGGCGGCGGCCGTCGGCGTCCTCGACCGTCACCGACCGGGCGTCGAGCTCGACGACCTTCCAGCCCGTCCACAGCTCGACGCCCAGCCGGTCGAGCTCGCGCGCCGCGGCCGACGCGAGCCGCTCCGGGTACCCGGGCAGCACGTGCTCCACCGGGTCGACGAGCAGCACGCGCGCGCGGGCCGGGTCGGCGCGGCGGAACTGCCCGGGCAGCACGCGGTGCGCGAGCTCGGCGACCTGCCCCGCCATCTCGACGCCCGTCGGCCCGGCGCCGACCACGACGAACGTCAGCAGCCGGTCCGCGACCTCGGGGTCGTCCGTGAGCTCGGCCAGCTCGAACGCCCCCAGCACGCGCGCGCGGACCTCCATCGCGTCGTCGAGGCTCTTGAGACCGGGCGCGTGCTCGGCGAACTCGTCGCGGCCGAAGTACGACTGCCCGGCGCCTGCCGCCACGACCAGCGAGTCGTAGCGCGTGCGGACCTCGCCCAGCGGTGAGCGGTGCACGACCTCGCGCGCGTCGAGGTCGACGTCCTCGACCACGCCCAGCAGCACGCGGGCGTTGCGCTGGCGCCGCAGCACGTCGCGCGTCGCGGGTGCGATCTCGCCCGACGACAGGATGCCCGTCGCCACCTGGTAGAGCAGGGGCTGGAACAGGTGGTGGTTGACGCCGCTGATGACCGTGACGCGCACGCCGGGCACGTCCGCCAGCGCGCGCGTCGCGAACAGGCCGCCGAACCCGGACCCGACGACGACCACGTCGTGCGGGCGCTGCGTCGGTGCCATGGCGGCCTCCTGGTCGCGGTCGGGGGTCGTGCCTCGACGCTACGGGCGCCGCGCGCCGGACGCGCGTCGGTGGGCGGTTCGGACGCCCTGCGGACCCGGTGCGTCCGGCGCCCCGCGGCGGCAGGACGTCGTGGGCGCCGTCACGGGCGTGGGCGCCGTTCAGGTTGCCGGCGTGGCGTCCTCGGGCGAGCGTGGAGGGGACGCCGACGAGAGGACCCGCATGACGGCCAGCACCCCCGACCCGGATCCCGACACCACGCCCGGCCTCGAGCCCGGCGGGTCGGTCGCGCCCGGGGACACGCCGCCGGTGGAGTCGTCGACGTCGGGTGCGTCGGACCGGCAGCCGCCGACCGGGTCGACCGGGGCCAACTGGGTCGCCTACGCCGTCGTCGGGGTCGCCGTGGTGCTCGTGGGTCTGTTCTTCGTCGGGTACGTGGTGGGCCTCGCGGACTGACGCGACCGGCCACGGGTCGCGAGGCGCGGGCGTGACGCGTGCGTCGACGGCGGTGGCCGGTGCGACGTCGGTCGGGGCGCCCGGGCGGTCCGGCGTCGGAGCGGGTCCCCCGGCGCGGGGAGTGTGTGGCGTTGCGGCTGTCAGGTGGCCGCAACGCCGCACGGCATCGACGGTCGTCGGCGACAGCGGGGCTCGGTCACGCGCTCGGCAGGGCGCCAGGACGGCGAGCCGCCGGGCACGGCTCCGCGCGAGGGACCACCGTCCCGGGTACGCGACGTGGGCCCACCGTTAGCGTGACCCGATGACCGCACCGCCGACGTCCGTGACGGCGACCGTGCCGCGAACCCCGCGACGCCGCCGGCCGTCGCAGGGCTGGGTGCCGCGGCAGCACGGGGCGTGGGCGATGCTCGTGGTCCCGCCGGTGGTCGGCGCCACGATGGCCGGCTGGACGTGGCGGCACGCGCTGCTGATGGCGGCGTGGCTCGTCGGGTACCTCGCGTACCACGCCGCGGGGATCTGGCTCCGGTCGGGACGCCGCGCACGGTACGTGCGCCCGGTCCTCGTCTACGGGGGCGCCGGTGTCGTGCTGCTGGCCGCGCTCGTGGCGTCGGCTCCGCGGCTGGTGCTGTGGTCGCCGGCGTTCGCGGTGCTGCTCGGCGTGAGCCTCGTGGCGTCGCTGCGGCGGGCCGACCGGTCGTGGTGGAACGACACCGTCACGATCCTCGCGGCGGCCCTGCTGACGCCCGTGGCCGCCGGGCTCGGTGCGTCGGTGGTCGCACCGGGCCGACTGTGGACCGCCACGGCGGTACTCGCCGCGTACTTCTTGGGCACCGTCCCGTACGTGAAGTGCCTCATCCGCGACCGCGACGACCCGCGCGTGCGCCGCGTGTCCGTCGCGTACCACGTCGTGGTCGCGGTGCTCGGGGCGCTGCTCGACCCCGTGCTGGGTGCGGTCGGCGTGCTGCTCGTGCTGCGTGCCGTCGTCGTGCCGTGGCGGTGGACGCGGCTGCGTCCCGGACCGATCGGCGCGGGCGAGGTCCTCGCGACCGTGGTCGTCACGGTGGCGGTGCTGCTGCGGGTGTGACGTCGCCGGCCCGGGGAGGGACACGGAAGCCGAGCAGCATCGTGACGATCCCGGCGAGCGCGGTGATCGACCCGGCCCGGACGGTCATCGGCCCCGGGCCTGGTCGCGTCCACGCGTCGACCAGCAGCGGGAGGAGGCCGCGCGTCGCGCCGTCGCGGGACTCGGCGGCCGTCACGGCGTCGACCGCGCCGCCGCCGATCAGCAGGGCGAGTCCCGCCACGATGACCACGACGCCGATCGCCACGACGCGGTCGCCGCCGACGGACCGCGCCGCGACCCGGGCGAGCAGCGCGATGCCGCCCAGCAGCATCGCCGGGACGCCCACGGCCAGCGCCACGACGGGCCACACGAGGTGGACGCCCGTCGCGACGAGCAGCGCGTCGCCCCACGGCGACTCGAAGCCGACAGTCGCCGCGACGACCCCCAGCAGGCAGCCGTGGACCAGGCTGAGGCCCAACGACCACCACACGGACGTGACGGTCGTGTCGTAGCAGCGGGCCCACCGCGGGCCCGACGTCCGGCGCCACGTGCCGACGAGCATCACGACGACGGCCGACGCCGTGACCAGGGCCGAGACCAGCGAGCCGGTGTCGCCCGACGGTCCCAGGGTGCGTGCCGTGAGGGACACGACGAGAGCCGTGACGGGCGCCCACCAGGGCAGCGAGCGCCACGGGACACCGGCGGCGCGTGAGACGACCCGGGGGTCGAGGTCCGGGGAGCCCTGATCTCGTGCGCCTGCCACGGCCGACACCGTAGTGACGCGGCGGTGCCCCGGGTGTGCGGTTGGTGGGCCACCCGGACACGAGACGTGCGCTGCACGACGTGCGAGCCCTGGTGCGTCAGGTGCCGAGGATCTCCGCGAGGTCGAACCGTACGGGCTCGTCGAGCTGCGCGTACGTGCACGAGCGCGGGTCGCGGTCGGGGCGCCAGCGGCGGAACTGCGCGGTGTGCCGGAACCGGTCGCCCTCCATGTGGTCGTAGGCCACCTCGACGACCAGCTCGGGGCGCAGCGGCACGAACGACAGGTCCTTGGTGGCGTTCCAGCGGCTCACCGCGCCCGGCAGGCGCTGCCCGGCGTGCGTCTGCTGGTCGGCCCAGCCGCCCCACGGGTGCGCGGCGAGGTCGACGTCGCGGTACGGCCCGAGGTCGTCGAGCAGCGTGCGACGTCGTGCCATCGGGAACGACGCGCTCACGCCGACGTGCTGCAGGTGGCCGTCGTCCGCCCACAGGCCCAGCAGCAGCGACCCGACCACGTCACCCGACTTGTGCCACCGGAAGCCCGCCACGACGCAGTCCGCCGTGCGCTCGTGCTTGATCTTGAACATCGCGCGCTTGTCCGGCTGGTACGTGCCGTCGAGCGGCTTGGCGACGACGCCGTCGAGGCCCGCGCCCTCGAACTGCTCGAACCAGCGTCGCGCCTCGGCGAGGTCACCGGTCGCGGGCGTCACGTGCACGGGCGGACGCGCGTCGGCCAGCGCCTCGACGAGCAGCGCGCGACGCTCGGCGAACGGACGGCCCGTGAGGTCATCGTCGCCGAGCGCGAGCAGGTCGAACGCGACGAACGACACCGGTGTCTGCTCGGACAGCAGCTTCACGCGGCTCGCCGCGGGGTGGATGCGCTGCTGCAGCGCGTCGAAGTCGAGCCGGTCGCCCGTGACCAGGACGATCTCGCCGTCGACCACGCACCGCTCGGGCAGGTTCGCACGCAGCGCCTCGACGAGCTCGGGGAAGTACCGCGTCATCGGCTTCTCGTTGCGGCTGCCCAGCTCGACCTCGTCGCCGTCGCGGAACACGATCGTGCGGAACCCGTCCCACTTCGGCTCGACGTGCCCCACGTCCGGGATCTCCTTGACGGACTTCGCGAGCATCGGCGCGACGGGCGGCATCACCGGCAGGTCCATCCGCCCATCGTGCGGCACGCCACCGACACGTGCACAGGTGGCGCGTAGGTCCGCCCCAGCCCGCGTCCGGGACCGTGCTGTTGCCTGGTGGCAGCGGGCGCCGCAGGGGCGCCGACAGGAGGACACCATGGACGACCGAACGACCCCGCCGGGCACGCCGGCGAACCCGAACCCGAACCCCGACCCGACTGCCGCCGCCGGGGCTCCGACGGGCGCAGGTGGCTCCGGCGCGGCCGCCGCGTCGTCCGGCGCCCCCGGGCAGGCGGGCCCGGGAGCTCCCGCCCCGGGTGGGCCCGCGCTGCCCGCGCCCGGCTACGTGCAGCCGGCGTACGTGCCGCCCGCAGGTGCCGGGGGACCGGCGGTGCCCGGTGCCGCGCCGGCCGTGCCCGCTGCGCCCGCCCGCCCGCGGCGGACCGTGAGCGCGGTCGTCGCGGCCGTGCTCGCGGCGGCGGCGCTCCTGGTCGGCCTCGTGGTGGGCGGCGGAGGTGTCGCCCTCGCCACCTTCGGGCACGGCGTCGGGACCCACCGCGGCCCCGGCGCGTTCGCGGGCGTCCCCGACCACGACGGTGACCGCGACGGACGGCTGCCGGACGGCGGTGACCGGCCCGGCCGTGCGCTGCCCCGGGGCTCCGACGACGGATCGTCCGCGCCGCGCGACGCGCTGCCCGGTGGCGCGGGGGACGACGCGCAGCCCGGCGGGCAGGGCGACGGCGGGTCGTCCGAGGGCTCCTGAGCTCACCCGGGCGCACGCACCGGGGCCGCTTCCCGGCCCCGGTGCAGGGCCGTCGTCGGGCGCAGGTCGCGCGGCCCCGTGGGGCGGGAGCTCGAACCCGCTAGTACGACTCGCTGCGCTCGACGACACCCACCCCGTGCGCCTGGCCGTACCGGTGGAGCGTCTGCGAGAACGCGGGGTAGGCGTCCTCCGCGACGAGGCGGAAGGGCAGCACGAGCTTGGCGCCCTTCACGGTCGCCGCGGGCGACCCCGTCGCGGCGAGCCGGGACCGGAGCAGCGCCGCGTCGCGGGCCTCGAGCTCGATCCGGCCGGTCAGCCCTTCGGCGTTCTGCGCGGCCGCGGCGACCTGCTGGCCCACCTGCGTGTTCCCCCGCGCGTGGTTGTCCGCCTGCTTCTTGGCACGGAGCACGACGATCACCCGGGACAGCTCCTCCCACGCCAGCTCGACGCCGTCGCGCGTGCGCAGCCCGGACGGCCCGGCGGTGACGAACGGCGGCCTCGTCGCCTCCCGGGCAGCGGTTGCCACGCGCCTGCCGCGGAGCACCACGAACAGCGCGAACAGCACGCCGACGCCGAGCAGGAACCACCCGGCACCGGCGCCGCCGGCGGGGCCGCGGAACGCCAGGACCGCCACCGCGAACGCGCCGACGCCGATCGCGGCGAGCAGGATCAGCATGCCGAGGTTCCGGCTCCGGTACGTCGTCGCCTGCCGCGCGCTGGCGGCGAGCGCGACGCCGTCCGTCGGGGTGCCGGGGGGAGTGGTGAGGTCGTCTCCGGTCGCCATGGCCCGATGGTAGGGAGGCCCGCCACGACGCGACAGGGGTGCTCCACCACGCGGGACACGACCGCGCAGGTGGCCAGGGCGGTCCGGGCCGCCCACGCCCGCGGGAATCACGGAGACGCCCCGGTGGTTGTGACGTAGGCTTGACCTCGTCGGACGCGCCCCCGGGTGCGTGCGGCGACTGCTTGACAACTGAACACACCCATGGGGGTGATCGGTTTCGACGGTGATCGTCGAGCCAGGTGAAGCGGGTCGAGGATGCACGGTTATCTCGTAAACGCTCCGTGCGACTCATAGGTGCCGATTCCAAGCGCACCGACTTCGCCCTCGCCGCCTGAGCGAGCCTCGAAGTCCGTCGGCCTAGACATGCTCTCGGTCTAGTTCCCGGCGTCATCTAGAGAGCCACTGCTGTCCGTCCTCGTCGGTGGGGCGGGCGGGACTCTTAGCCGACTGAGCCCGTCCACGTCTTGTCCGCGTGATCGTGGGGGCTGAGAAAATCTACTGCGGACTGCACCCGGAGAAGCCCTGGTCCCACGTCATCGGACGCGGGTTCGATTCCCGCCACCTCCACCATGAAGTGTTTGCAGGCTGCGCGCGATGTCTTTGCACATCGTGTGTCGCGGCTGCAAGCAGCGAATGACGAACGGCCCTGTACCCTCGACGGGTGCAGGGCCGTTCGCATGCTCACGCCGGTCGCCTGCGGTGGTCGGCCGGGTTCGTCTCCTCGGTCGCCTCCGCCTGCTCCCGGTGAGGTGCGCGCACCCGTTGTCGACCGGCTCCGGCGGCAGGCGCTCCTGTTCCGCGGACGGCGTCGGGCGCACAGGGGCGGTCGACTTCTGAGGCGAGTCGAGGCGACGTCGTCACCCCACGCGACGGCCTGGTCGCCGTGCTCGCGGATGTCGCGGGTGGGAGGCGGGTCCTTCGCTCACGGGATCAGGCGCCCCTGGGCGGCACCAGCCAGTGTCCACCGACGGACCAGCCGAGCAGCCGTCGTCCCGTGCCGCCCTCGGCGACTCCGAGCTCGTCGAAGCGGCCGCCGGCGAGCACGTGCGCCAGGCCGTCGACGACCGGCCGCAGCTGCGAGGCGTTGCCGGTGGCCGTCGCGTCGTGGAGCCGTCGCACCGCCGAGGCCTGGGACGGCTCGTCGCAGAAGCTCAGGAGGTAGATCGCCTGGCGCCACCCGTAGGCGATGTTCTTGACGGCCTGCAGCGCGGCGTGGTGCTGGTCCGGGAGGTGCGCGTGTGCGTGGAGCATCCAGGAGAACACCCGCTCGGCCAGCTCGGGGGCACGTTCGCGAAGCGTCGGCTCCAGGTCGAGCGCGAAGGTCAGGACCGCGAGATTGTGGGTCGTCAGGATCTGGCTCTGCTCGAGCACTGCCCCGTTCGCCGCCACGCTCCACGAGCGGCCGACGGCGCCCGCCTCGCGTGCCCGCGTGCGGCACAGCGTGGCGAAGTCGTCAGCCGTCTCCTTGCCCCAGCGCCTGCGAGCCTTCCGCGCCCAGCCGCTCGGCGGAGGAGCAGCCGCCCAGGTCTCCGGGCCCGGCAGGTCGTAGTAGCGGGCGTAGAGCGATCCGTGCAGGCCCTCGCTCGCCGCGCGGGCAGCGGTCCGCCACTTCGTTGTGAAGGTCCCCATGAAGATGTCCGCTGCGACCTCGTCGACCAGTGCAAGGCGCACGTCGGCCACGCTTGCGAGCGCGCCGAGCTCACGCACCAGCGGGTTGGGCAGGATCGTCTCCGGGAATGAGTCCAGCGCGAGCAGGACTGATCTGGTCAGGGCCTGCCGAGCGGGTCTCGACGAGCTGCTGCGGTCGCGGAAGCCAGACACCGCGGCGACCCACGGCAGCTCGTCAAAGCTCACCTGGTGCTCGAGGTCCAGCAGCAGCAGGCTGCGCCGACGCCGGAACGCCGAGTAGGTGCGCGCATGCAGACCTGCGAGCACCGGGTCGGCGATGCCCGCCGACACGTACGGAGCCGTCACCTGAGGCAGGACCGTGGCGAGCACCTCACCGGAGCCGATGACCCCGCGGGCGATGAGCTCCTCGACGGGCGCCTCGAGGGCACGGCTGACCTTCCGCACCACGGAGGGCGGCACAGGTGCATCTTCAGAGAGCGCCGGCTCCTCCGCACGGGAGATGGCCGCGACGACCCGATCAAGGTCGGGCAGGCCGCTCTCGGCCGGGAACTGGTCGAGTCGGTTCGCCACGAGGTGCGCCAGAGCGGCGTGCGTCGGCCGAGCCGCAACCACGGCCTGCACCGCACGCAGCGCCGCGCGCGCCTCACTGCCCGGCGCGCCGTGCCGGGTGATCGTGTTGGCCAACGCCCGACGAACCCAACCCACGTCGCGGCCGGAGAGGCCGGCGCCGTCGTCCCCGGCCGCCGCGAGCGCGCGACGGAGCCTGCTGAAGTTGCTCTTGGAGTGCTGGTGCCGGCTCGACACCGCGGCCCGCTCGACCGTCTCGACGTAGCGGGCCAGCCACGCCGCGCGCCGCACCGCCCAGTCGTCCGGGTACCGTCTGGCCGGCCAGCCACCCTCCACGCGGGTGGTGCCGTCGCCGTCGACGAGGCGTGGCAGTTCGCCATCGACAGTCGCGGCCCACAGCGCGACGAGGTCGTCGTACAGCGGGTCCCACAGCGTGAGCGTCTCTCGCATCGCGACGATCTGCGCCGGGGGCGTGGACGACCGCAGCCCCGACCGGATCGCCCCGACGGTCTCCAGGTGGACACCGGTTCCGGTGGGCACCGCCCGCTCGGTGAGATGGGGGGTGAACCGCAGCCGACTCAGGAACGGGCCGATCTCTGCCAAGAGGTCCAGTGCGGCCTCGACGTTCCCGTGATCGACCAGGAGGGCGATCACGGCGAGCGCCGCGTGCTCGGGAAGGTCGATGCGGTAGCGGTCATGTGCCAGTGCGGCCAGCAGCTCCGACTGTCCGGCGTCGCTGAGGTACCAGAAGTTCAGCCGCTCGCGCGACGTCGAACCGGGTCCTGGAGGCAACGCGGCGAGTCGCGACGTCTCCGCTTCGTCGAGTGGTTGCTCAGCCAGCAGGCGTCCGGTCGCGAAGCCGCCGGTCACGACCTCCAGGGTGACCCAGGCGGGCATGCCCGCCACAGGCGTACGCGAGCCGACCCCCAGCTCGCCGCCTGCCATTCCGTCGAGCACCGCGCGCCAGCGGTCAGCTCTGGCCGTGGCGCGGGCCCGCGTGGCGGCGTCCTTGCTCGTGGCCGCCGTGCGCAGGGCGGCCCGTAGTCGACCTGCCGCGTACCAAGGCGAGGCTTCGGCCTGAGGCTCGTCGTGCATGAGACTCCTCGAACGGGAAAGGGACCTGAAGGCGAGAGTCGAACTCGCACCCTCCCGGGTGACAGCCGGGTGCTCTTCCGGTGAGCTACTCCAGGACGAGACATGGAGGCAGGATTCGAACCTGCACCCTCCCGGTCCGGAGCCGGGCGATCTGCCATTGATCCACTCCATGCAGCGTGCGACGCCACGGTAGATGCTCGCGCTGGGCACGTCACGCCGATTCAGGTCGCGGATCGGCCGGGCGTCCGGATCGCCCTGAGATGCCATGCGGGTCGTGTGGAGAATGGTGGGCGGACGGCGTTCTGTGCGCTCGACCGTCAGTGGCGCGGCGCTCGTCGACCTACGTCGCCGGGGCGTCGTAGGGCGAGATCCATGCGGTTCTGTGGATGAACTTGCTGTCGACGACATGCATGAGACCCGTCGACTCTCAAGCGCGCTCGTGCAGATCGGGCCCGACCAGGACCTGGTCGTCTGCCACCTGTTCGTCGTCGACGAGGATCACCGTGGGCAACATCATTCCGCCACCACCCCACCATGACGCTCTCGCTCACGTTCTTTCGTGGACGAGCAGCGGTCCAGGAAGCGAGCAGACAACGAGCCCGCCGGCGACGGCGGGCTCGTCGTGCGTCCGGGCCCCGTTCCGCGCCGCGGTAGGCCCGGCCGGCGACACCGCGGCTGCACGCGTCGCGCGGGGCACCGTCACCCCGCTGGCACGATGGTCCGGTGGCACACGACGACGCGACGCTGATCATCCGGGACGTGCGGCCGTGGGGCGGTGACCCGTCCGACGTGGGCGTCGCGGGGGACCGCATCGTCTGGGTCCGGCCCACGCAGGACGGGACGACGACGGAGGCCGAGGTCGTCGACGGGCGCGGGCTGCTTGCGCTGCCCGGCCTGGTGAACACCCACGCGCACGCCGACAAGAGCTGGTGGGGTCTGCCCTGGCAGTCCTACGGCGGCGAGGGCGGCACGCAGGGGCGGATCGCGCACGAGCGCGCCCGCCGTGACGAGCTCGGCATCCCGAGCGCGCCGGTCGCCGAGCGCGTGCTGCGCGAGTACCTGCGCACCGGCACCACGCGCGTGCGGACCCACGTCGACGTCGACCTCGGGGTGGGGCTGCGCGGCATCGACGCGGTGCGCGAGGCGGCTGCCGCGCTGGACGGCGCGATCGAGCTGACCGTCGTGGCGTTCCCGCAGGACGGCGTGCTGCGCCGACCGGGCGTCCTCGAGCTGCTGGACCGGGCCGCCGCCGCGGGTGCGGAGCACGTGGGTGGTCTCGACCCGGCGCTGATCGACCGGGACCCGGTGGGGCAGCTCGACGGGCTGTTCCGGATCGCCGCGGAGCACGGCTGCGGGCTGGACATCCACCTGCACGAGCCCGGCGACCTGGGCGCGTTCGAGATCGAGCTGATCCTCGACCGCGTGGAGCGGGACGGGATCGCGCCCGGCAAGGTCAACGTCGCGCACGGGTTCGCGGTCGTCGACGTCGACGCGGCGCGGCGTCGTGACCTGCTCGACCGGATGGGGGCGCTCGGCGTCACGATGACGACCGTCGCGCCGGTGCGCATGCGGCAGCTCCCGCTGGCGGAGATGGACGCGACCGGGGTGCGGTTCGGGTTCGGCACCGACGGCATCCGGGACCTGTGGAGCCCCTACGGCGACGGCGACCTGCTCGGCATCGCGTGGCAGTACGCGCGCGCCGGCGGCGTGGTGCGGGACGAGGACCTGCGCCGGGTCGTCGAGATCGCGACCCGTGACGGCGCGCCGTTCGTGACCGACGAGGTGCACGACCTGGTGCCCGGTGCGCGCGCGGACGTCGTGCTGCTCGACGCGGAGAACCCGATGGACGCGCTGGTCCGGAGGGTGCCGCGCGCCGTCGTCGTCGCGGGCGGGCGCGTGGTCGACCTGGCCGCGCTCGCCGCGCGACCGTGGGAGTGACGAGCCGCACGAGCGAGCGTGCGCCTCACGCCGGGTGCTGCTCGCGCGGCGCGCCGGCCCGGGCGTGCTTCGTCGCGTAGAGCGCCGCGTCGGCGCGGCGCAGCAGGTCCGGCACCGAGTCGTCGGGGGTCGCGACGGCGATCCCCGCGCTCCACGGGGCGGGGGAGACGGCGCGCGTGCGCTCGACCCACGCGGTGGCGCGCGCCTCGTCGTACCCGGGGAGCGCGACGACGAACTCGTCGCCGCCCGTGCGCCCGATGACGGCCGCGGACCCCCGGAGCGCCGAGCGCCACGTCGCCACGAGCGAGGCGAGGACCTCGTCGCCCGCGTGGTGGCCACGCGTGTCGTTGACTCCCTTGAAGTCGTCGACGTCCGCCGACACGAGCGCCAGGGGCGCACCCGAGCGCCGGGCGTGCCGCAGCAGGACGCCCACGCGGGCGAACAGCGTGCGGCGCGTCAGCGCGCCGGTGAGGTCGTCGGTCGTGGCGTGGTGCCGCAACCAGTGCGTCACGTAGCCCAGCAGCGACGTCGACGCGACGGTCACGACCATCACGGACAGCCAGGACATCGGGTGGAACGGCGCTGCCGCGTTGGCCATGCCGACGGTGGTCACGGCGAGCGCGAAGCCGACCAGCGGCACGGCCTGCCGCGCGGGGAAGGCGAACGCGGCGAGCTGCGCCGCGGTGATGAGGCCGAGCGACACCGAGATCATGCCCTCGGCGGTGCGGCAGCACGCCACGAGCACGCCCAGCCCGACCATGCCCGTCGCGAGGAGCGCGGGCTGCGTCCACCGGCGGTCGGGCAGCACCAGCGTCAGCCCCGACAGCGCCGCGAGCAGCGCCGCGACCGTGACCCACGGCACCACCGACGCCTGCGGGTTCACGGACCAGCCGAGCGCGACGAGCACGATCACGGCCATGACGCCGAACATGACCGCGAGCAGGCCGCGGCCGCCGTGCAGCCGCGGCATCGACTCGTCGACCAGACCCATGCTCGGATTATGAGTCCGGCGCGCCGCGGTGTGACGACGCCGGACGGGTGAGACCGCGCACCGGGCGGGTGCCTGCCGCGCTCGCGCGCCACGACCGCGCGCGGGAGGCCCGCACCCGGGCGGGTGCGGGCCTCCGTCGGTCGGGCCGTCGCGCGTCGTGTCGCGCGGTCCCGGTCCTCGACTCGTGCGGGCTCAGCCGTCGACGCGGACGAGCATCTTGCCGGTGTTGGCGCCGCGCATCATGTCGAGGAACGCGTCGACGGTGTGCTCGATGCCGTCGACGACCGTCTCGTCGTAGGCGATCGTGCCGGCGCCGAACCAGCCGGTCATGGCCTGCGTGAACTCGGGCGCGAGGTGCAGGTACCCGGCGAGCGTGAAGCCCTGGAGCGTGAGGCCGCGCGTGATGACGTTCGCGAGGTTGTCCGGCCCCGGGGCGCGGGTGGTCGTGTTGTAGCCGGAGATGGCGCCGCACAGCGCGGCGCGGCCGCCGTCGTTGAAGGCGTCGAGCGCGGCCTCGAGGTGGTCGCCGCCCACGTTGTCGAAGAACACGTCGATGCCGTCGGGTGCGGCGGCGGCGAGCTGGCCGCGCACGTCGCCGTCCTTGTAGTTGAACGCGACGTCGTAGCCGTAGCGCGACGTCAGCGCGTCGACCTTCTCGGCGCTGCCGGCGGACCCGATGACGCGGCCCGCGCCGAGGAGCTTGGCGATCTGCCCGACGCTCGACCCGACGGCACCGGCCGCGCCGGACACGAACACCGTGTCGCCCTCGCGCAGGCCGGCGATCGCGGTGAGCCCGACGTAGGCGGTGAGGCCGGTCATGCCGAGCACGTGCAGGTGCACCGAGAGCGGCACGCCGGGGATCTCGGCGACGGCGCGGAACGTCGAGGCGGGGGCCTGCACGGCGTCGCTCCAGCCGTGCTGGTGCAGCACGGCGGTGCCGACGGGCAGCGACGGGTCGGCGGACTCGACGACCCGGCCGACGGCACCGCCCGTGACGGTCTCGCCGAGCGCGTACGGCGCGACGTAGCTGCGGGTGTCGTTCATGCGGCCGCGCATGTAGGGGTCGACCGAGACGAACGCGTTGCGGACGCGGACCTCGCCGTCCTGCAGCGGGCCGTGCGTGACCTGCACGGTGCGGAAGTCGTCGTGGGTCGGCCAGCCCTGCGGGCGGGCGGCGAGCTGGATCTGGGTGCTGACGAACATGCGGTGCTCCGATGCTGTGCCGGTGGCGCGGAGCGGGCGCGTCGCGGGCGGTGGCCCGGACGCGGCGGGGTGCGCGGGGGTCGGGTCGACGGGCGCGCGCTCGCACCACCAGTTCTGAACTGACCGGTCCACTATATAGTGGACCGGTCGGTCTGCAAGCTGGCTCGCGTCCGGACGTGGCGCCGCACGGGCGCGCGTGGCCGCGCTCTGCACGGTGCCCGTCGCGGTCGCGCCGGTGGTCGCGCGACGTCTCGCGGCGGCCGCGCGGAGCCGACCGTGACGGCTTTCACCCGCCCGGCGGGACGTCGCGCAGGGCGGTGCGTCCCGATGCGCCCGGTTCGTCCCGCTCGCTCCGTGACGACGCGCGAGACGCGGCACGACGGACGCCCCCGGAAGCCGTAGCGTGACCACGACGCTGCTGGTGGGGGCTAGGAGGTCGGCAGTGGCCGAGCAACGCACGAAGGTTCTCGTGGTCGAGGACGACGGTGACACCGCGGGGTTCTTCCGCACGGTGCTGGAGCGACGCGGCGGCATGGACGTCACCGTGTGCGGGGACGCCGTCTCGGCGCTCGCGGAGGTTGCGCGGCAGACGCCCGACGTGATCCTCACCGACATCCAGATGCCCGGCATGAGCGGGCTCGAGCTGCTCGGCGAGCTGCGCGCGCAGGCGCCCGGCGTGCCCGTCGCGGTGATGACGGCGTTCGCGTCCGTCGACTACGCGGTCGAGGCCCTGCGCCGCGACGCCGACGAGTTCCTCGTCAAGCCCGTGACCGCCGCGCAGCTGCTCGAGAAGGTCACCGGGCTCGCCGCGGAGGCGCGCCGCCGCCGCGACGCCGCGGGCGCGCGCGACGTCGTGCTCGCGATCGGCGCGCACCCCGACGACGTCGAGATCGGCGTGGGCGCGACGCTCGCGTCGCACCGCGCCGCGGGCGACGCCGTCGTCATCCTCACGCTGTCCGGCGGCGCGGTCGGCGGCGACGCCGACGTCCGACGCCACGAGGCGCTCGCCGCTGCGGGCGTCATCGGTGCGCGCCTGTACCTGCACGACTTCGAGGACACCCGCATGGACCCCGCGAACGGTCTCATCACCGTCATCGAGGACACCGTGCGCGAGGTGCAGCCCACCGTCGTGTACACGCACTCGTCGCACGACCGCCACCAGGACCACCGCGCCGTCCACGAGGCCACGATGGTCGCGACGCGGCGCGTGCCCGCCCTCGCGTGCTTCCAGAGCCCGTCGTCGACCATCGACTACCGGCCCAGCCGGTTCGTGCCCGTCGACGGGTTCGTCGAGACCAAGCTGCAGATGCTCGCGGCGTTCGCGTCGCAGGCGCACCGCGACTACATGGCGCCCGACGCCGTGCGGGCCACCGCGCGCTACTGGTCGCGGTTCGGCACGGGCACGTACGCCGAGCCGCTCGAGACGGTGCGTGCCGCCGCGATGCTGTCGGGGCTCGCGGCCACCACGTCCACGGCGGGCATCGCCGCCGCCGCGACGCTGCCCGAGCAGACGGCAGCAGGGGAGGGGACCGCATGACCCGCACCACCCGCGTGCTCGTGACCGGGGCCGGCGGGCCCGCCGGCGTCGCCGTGATCCGCTCGCTGCTGCGCCGCGGCGACGTCGAGGTCCTCGCGGCCGACATGGACCGGTGGGCCAGCGGGCTCTACCTGGTCCCCGCCGACGCGCGCCGCCTCGTGCCCGCGGGCCGGGCCGACGACTTCGTCGACACCGTGCGGCGCGCGTGCGCCGACGACCGGGTCGACGTCCTGATCCCCACCGTCGACGTCGAGCTGCCGCGGCTGGCCGCGGTGCGCGACGAGCTCGCCGCCGCCGGGACGCTGCTCGCCGCGCCGTCGCTGCGCACGCTCGACACGTGCCTCGACAAGCTCGCGCTCGCGCACGCCTGCACCGGTGCTCTGCGGGTGCCCCGCACCGAGCTGCTCGGCACGCCGCAGGCGCTGTCCGGGTGGCAGTTCCCCGTGATCGTCAAGCCGCGCCGCGGCGCGGGATCGCGCGGCGTGCGGACCGTCGCCTCCGAGCGCGAGCTCGACGCGGTGCACGACGAGGACGACCTGCTGGTCCAGGAGCTCCTCCCCGGCCAGGAGTACTCCGTCGACGTCTTCGCCGACTCGACCGGCCACGTCGTCGCCGCGGTGCCGCGCGCACGGCTGCGCGTCGACTCGGGCGTCGCGGTGGCGGGTGTGACGCTGCACGACGACGAGCTCGTCGCGACCGCGGCCGCCGTGGCCCGCGCCGTCGGCCTGACCTCGGTCGCGAACGTCCAGCTCAAGCGCGACGCCGACGGCGTGCCCGCGCTGCTCGAGGTCAACCCCCGGTTCCCCGGGGCGATGCCGCTCACGATCGCCGCCGGGGTCGACATGCCGTCGCTCCTGCTCGACGACGTCCTCGGACGCGCCGTGCCGCGGCACGTCGCGCACACCGAGATCGCGAACGTCCGCTACCTCGAGGACGTGTTCCTCGGCGTGGACGAGGTGCTGCCCGCCCCATGACGCAGCCCCGCCTCGACGGCGACCACCACGTGCACTCGACGTTCTCGGACGACGCCCGCAGCACACCGGCCGAGAACCTCGCCGCCGCGCGCCGGGCCGGGCTCCGCGAGATCCGCATGGTCGACCACGTCCGCGCGTCGTCGACGCACGTGCCCGCCATGCTCGCCGCGGTCGCCGCGCTCCCGGCCGTCGAGGGGCTGCGCGTGCTCACCGGCGTCGAGGCGAAGATCCTCGACGTCGCCGGGACGATCGACGCGCCCCGTGACGTGCTCGCCGCGCTCGGGACGCCCTCGGGCGCCGACCGCGTGCTGCTCGCCGACCACCAGGTCCCCGGGACGGACGGGCCGTGGAGCCCGTCGACGACCCTGTGGCTGCTCGACGAGGGTCGCGTCACGCGCGCCGACGTCGTCGAGCTCGTGGTGACGGGCACGCTGCGCGCCGTCGAGCGCGCCGGGCGCGCGCAGCTCGCGCACCCGTTCTCGATCCTGCCGAAGGTCGGGATCGCCGAGGACGACGTCCCGGACGACCTGCTGGACGCGCTCGCGGGCGTGCTCGTCGCGACCGGCACGCCGGTCGAGGTCAACGAGAAGTGGCGCTGCCCGGGTCCGCGCGTCGTCGCGCGCCTGCGCGCCGCGGGCGTCGCGCTCGTCGCGTCGACCGACGCGCACCACGCGGACGACGTCGGCGTCTACCGCTGGCTGCGCGGCGCGCAGGGGACGGCGTGAGCTGGCCCGCGGTCGGGCACGACGTGCTCGTCACGTTGCTCGTCGTGCTCGTCGTCGTCGGGATCGTCCCCGCGCTCGCGGGCGTCTACCAGTACCTGCTCGTACCGGTGCACGGCCTGCGCAACCACCTGCGGCGCGCGGCCTCGCACCTGCCGCGCGTCGCCGTCGTCGTGCCCGCCTGGAACGAGGGCGCCGTGCTCGCGGCGTCGCTCGAGCGGCTCATGCGCCTCGAGTACCCGGCGGACCGGCTGCGCGTGTACGTGGTCGACGACGCGAGCACCGACGACACGCCCGACGTCGTGCGCGCGAAGGCCGCCGAGCACCCGGGGCGCATCCACCTGCTGCGGCGTGAGCAGGGCGGCCAGGGCAAGGCGCACACGCTCAACCACGGCATCGAGCACCTGCTGCGCGACGACTGGATGCAGGCGCTGCTCATCATGGACGCCGACGTCATCTACCGGCCCGACTCGTTGCGTCGCATGACCCGGCACCTCGCGGACCCGCAGGTCGGCGCCGTGACCGCGTACATCCGCGAGGGCAGCGGGCGGCCCGGCGCCGTCGCGCGGTTCATCGGCTACGAGTACGTCACCGCGCAGGCGTGCGCGCGCCGCGCGCAGAACGTCATGGGCGCCGTCGCGTGCCTCGCGGGCGGTGCGCAGCTGCACACGCGCGCCAACCTCGAGGCGATCGGCGGCCGCATCGACACCTCGACGCTCGCCGAGGACACGTTCTCGACGTTCCTCACGCAGCTCGACGGCCGCACGGTCGTGTTCGACGGCCAGGCCGTCGTGCTCGCCGAGGAGCCGGACTCGGTGCGCGCGCTGTGGAAGCAGCGCGTGCGCTGGGCGCGCGGCAACGTGCAGATCACCGCGCGGTTCCGCCGCACGTGGTTCCGGCCCGCGCGCGGGCACCGGCTCGGGCGGCTCGACTTCGGGCTCGTCTGGTTCTCGGTGTTCGCGCTGCCGTTCACGCTCGTCGCGGCGTCCACGGGGTTCATCGGCCTGTACTTCGTGTCGCCGGGCACCGCGCAGACCCTGTTCGGGCAGCTGTGGTGGTTCGGGCTCGGCACGTACCTGTTCATCACGATCACGACGCTGCTGGTCGACCTCGACACCGCGCGTCGCTCGTGGTTCGAGGGCCTGCTGTTCCCCGGCGTGGGTGCGCTCGTGCTGGTCGTCGCGTCGGCGACGCCCGGGTTCTGGCTCGACACCGTGCCCGCCTGGCTCGGGATCACGCTGACGCCCGCGGGCGTCGAGGCGTGGACCCTGCTGCTCTACTCGTGGCCGGTGCTGTCGATGGTGCTCGCGCGGCTGATCCGCGACGTCGAGGGCACGCGGCTGCTCGGCTGGGCGTCGCGACCCCTGCTGTACCTCGTGGGTTACGGACCGCTGCTGTGCGCCATCACACTGGACGCGTACGTGCGGGAGTGGCGCGGAGCGGCGCAGACGTGGGACAAGACCGAGAAGACGGGCAGGGTCACGGCATGAACGCACACCGGCACGCCGACGGACCGCAGGCGTGGGCGCGCCTGACCGACGACGCCCTGCGCCACGAGATCGAGGCGAACCGGCGCGCGGAGCGCTGGTTCACGGTGGCCGGCGCGTGCGCCGCGCTGCTGACCGTCCTGGTCGTCCTGGTCGTCGCGGCCGTCCGATGAGCCCGTCCCGCCGCGACGCCGTCGACGCGGCAGCCCTCGAGGACGCCGCGCCGCGCGAGGACGAGAAGGCCTCGACCGCCTCGCCGCAGCCGGAGCTGCGCTACCTCGGCCCGGTCGCGCGGTACCTCGGCTCGGGCGCGTCCGTGGTCGAGCGGCAGCTGCCGTTCGCGATCCTCATGACGCTCGCGCTGCTGGCGCTGCTCTCGCCGGGGCTCGAGGCGACCTCCGGCTCGGCGGTGGTCCTCGCGGCCGCCGTCACCGTCGCGTGCCTCGTGCTCGCGGCCTTCGTGCCGTGGGAGCGGCTGCCGGAGTGGGCGCCCGAGGCGCTGGCCCTCCTGCAGTTCGTCGCGGTCGCGGCCCTGCGGCAGGGGTCCGGCGGCATGACGTCGCCGTTCGCGGGCATGGTGCTGCTGCCCGCGCTCGCGCTCGCCGCGCGCGCCGGCATGGTCGGCGTGCTGCTCGGCACGCTGGGCGCGGCTGCGACCGTGCTGCTCGGGCTCGCGCTGAGCCCCTCGACGCACGCCTCCCAGACCGTCGTCGTCCGCAGCCTGTTCGTCGCGGCCATCGCCCTCATCATCGGGCTCGTCGTGCAGGAGTCGACGGCGCGCCTGCGGCAGCGCAACAAGGTGCTCGCGCGGCTGCAGGCCGAGCAGGCGGACGCGCTGCGCCGGACACGGGAGGCGGCCGCGTCGCTCGGCAAGTCCGTGTCGCTGCGCCGCGCCGCGCACCAGCAGCTCGTGTCGGTGATCGACTCGGCCACCGAGCAGGCGATCATCGCGACCGACGCCGACGGGATGGTCGAGGTGTTCAACGCGGGCGCCGAGCGGCTGCTCGGGTTCGCGCAGGGCGAGGTCGTGGGGCGGCGGTACCTCACCGAGTTCCACCTGCTCGACGAGCTGCTCGAACGCGACCCGCAGGACGGTGCGCCGCCCGCGGCGTCCGACCACCCCACGCTGCTGCGGTCGGTCCTGGCGCCGCGCGCGGCGGCCGGCAAGGACGTACGGGACTGGACGTACGTGCGTCGCGACGGCTCGCACGTCACGGTGCACCCCGCGGTGACGCGCCGCACCGACCACGACGGGGCGGTCGTCGGCTACGTCGTCGTCGCGACCGACGTGACGGCGGACCGCGAGGCCGCGCGGCTCAAGGACCAGTTCGTCGGGCTCGTGAGCCACGAGCTGCGGACCCCGCTGACGGCCGTGCTCGGCTACGTCGAGCTGCTGCTCGACGAGACCGAGGAGCTGACGGAGGACCAGCGCGAGTACCTGCAGATCATCGACCGCAACGCGCGCCGTCAGCTGCGCCTCGTGAGCGACCTGCTGCTGACCGCCCAGATGGACGCGGGCACGTTCTCGATCTCGCCGCAGCCCGTGGACCTCGCGACGATCGCCGCGGCGTCGCTCGCGACCGCGGCGCCCGCGGCGGCCGCCGCCGGGATCACGCTCGAGAGCGACCTCGCGCCGACGCCCGCGCACGCCGACCCCCTGCGGCTCGGGCAGGCGGTCGACAACCTCGTGGCCAACGCGCTGAAGTTCACCGACCGCGGCGGCACGGTGCGTCTCGTGGTGCGCCCGCAGGCCGACGGCGGCGGGCGGCTCGCCGTGAGCGACACCGGGATCGGCATCCCGCCCGACGAGCTGACCCACCTCACGGAGCGCTTCTACCGCGCGAGCACGGCGACGCGGCGGGCGGTGCCCGGCGTGGGCCTGGGGCTCGCGATCACGCGTGCGGTCGTGGAGGCGCACGGCGGGCACGTCGGCGTGACGAGCGCGGTCGGCGAGGGCACGACGTTCACGGTGACCCTGCCGCCCGCGCCGTCGGCCGCAGGGGCGTGACGCGGGCGCGCCGGGTGCCCTGCGCCGGGCCCGCGCGCGGCCGGGGCAGAATGCCCGCGTGGCCGACGACGTCCTGACGACACCCCCGCCCGCCGACCGGCAGCCCGCCGGGGACCGCCCGGAGGCGGCGCCCCCGGCCGAGGGGGTGTTCACCAACCCGGTGGTCTGGCAGGACTTCGCCGACGGCGACGTCATCCGCGTCGGCGACGTCTACTACTACTCGGCGTCGACCATGCACTACTCGCCGGGCGCGCCGATCCTGCGGTCGTACGACCTCGTGCACTGGGAGCACGCGGGCCACTCGGTGCCGCGTCTCGACTTCGACGACGAGCGCTACGGCCTGGTCGGCGGGCACCGGTACGTCAAGGGCATCTGGGCGTCGACCCTGGGCTACCGGCCCGGCGACGCGACGTTCTACTGGTACGGGTGCGTCGAGCAGGACCGCACGTACCTGTTCACGGCGCCCGCGGTCGAGGGGCCGTGGACGCGCCGCGCGCGCCTCGAGACGCCGTACTACGACGCGGGGCTGCTCGTCGACGACGACGACACGCTGTACGTCGCGTACGGGAACACCACGATCAGCGTCGCGCAGCTCAGCGCCGACGGGACGCGCGAGGTGCGTTCGCAGGTGGTGCTCGAGACGCCCGCGAGCATCGGCGTGCTCGAGGGCGCCCGGTTCTACAAGGTCGACGGGACGTACTACGTCTGGCTGACGCGCCCCGCGAACGGGCAGTACGTGCTGCGCTCGGCGTCGCCCTGGGGGCCCTACGAGCTGCGCGAGGTGCTGCTCGACCTGCCGGGGCCGGTCGAGGGCGGCGGCGTGCCGCACCAGGGCGGGCTCGTGCGCACGCCCGCGGGGGACTGGTGGTACATGGCGTTCACCGACGCCTACCCGGGCGGTCGCATGCCGACGCTCGCGCCCGTGACGTGGGAGGACGGCTGGCCGGTGCTCGGCACGGTCGACGGCCGGTGGGGCACGACGTACCCGCGTCCCGCGCTCGGGCCCGGGCCCGGGGTGGAGCCGCTCACGGGGGCGGACACGTTCCCCGGTCCGCGGCTCGCGCCGCGCTGGGAGTGGAACCACGACCCCGACGTCGAGCGGTTCACGGTGGGCGACGGCCTGCACCTCACGACCGCGACGGTCACCGACGACCTGTACGCGGCGCGCAACACGCTGACGCACCGGCTGCAGGGACCGACCTCGACCGTCACGGTCGAGCTGGACCTGGCGGGCACGCTGCCCGGCGACCGCACGGGGCTCGCGATGCTGCGCCAGACGTCCGCCTGGGTGGGCGTGCGGCACGAGGCGGACGGCTCACGCCGGGTCGTCATGACCGACGGCCTGACGATGGACGCGTCGTGGGACACCGTGAGCACCGGGACCGAGCGCGCGGCGGCGCCGCTGACGGGGGCGCGCGTGTGGCTGCGCGTCGAGGCCGACGTGCGGCCCGGCGGTGCGGGGGCGGCCTTCGCGTGGAGCGCCGACGGCCGGACGTTCGCGCCGCTGGGCCCGTCGTTCGCGCTGGACGCCGACTGGCGGTTCTTCATGGGGTACCGCGTCGGGATCTTCCACCACGCGACCGTCGCGCTCGGCGGGACCGCGACGGTGCGGCGGTTCGAGCTCGCGACGCCGTGAGGTCCGTCCGTGCCGTGACCCCGCACGTGTGGTGAAACGCTTCGACACCGCGTGAGGTCTTGTCGGCGGCGGCGCGCCGTGGGCAGCATGACGCCATCCCGCCGTGCACGACACCGACGTCGTGCGACATGGTGTGAACGATCACACGACGTCGTCGGCGGTGCGCCCGCCCGAGGAGCACGCCATGTCCCTCCCTCGCCCCGCCCGCCCCCGACGCGCGCTCGGCGCGCTGCTCGCGCTCGTCACGGCGGTCTCCGCCGGCGTCCTCGCGACCGTCGCGGCCACCCCGGCGTCGGCCGCCACCCCGGACACGGGCGCGACGTACGCGCTGGTCAACCGCGGCAGCGGCAAGGCCCTCGACGTGTACGGGTTCGCGACGAACGACGGTGCGCGCCTCACGCAGTGGACCCGCTCGGGCGGCACCAACCAGCAGTGGCGGTTCGTCGACGCCGGCGGCGGCTGGTACCGCGTCGTGTCGCAGCACTCGGGCAAGGTCCTCGACGTGACCGGTGCCTCCACGGCCGACGGCGCCCGCGTCGTGCAGTGGTCCGACAACGGGGGAGCGCACCAGCAGTGGCGCCTGCAGGACGTCGCGGGCGGGTACGTCACGCTCGTCAACCGGAACTCGGGCAAGGCGCTCGAGGTGCAGAACGCCTCGACGGCCGACGACGCCGAGATCGTGCAGTACACGAGCTGGGGCGGTGCCAACCAGCAGTGGCAGCTCGTGCGCGCCGACGGCGGCACGACCCCCACCCCGACCCCGACCCCCACCCCGACGACGCCGCCGGCCGGCGGGTCGTTCACCAACCCCGTGGTGTGGCAGGACTTCGCGGACGGCGACATCATCCGCGTCGGCGACGCCTACTACTACTCGGCGTCGACCATGCACTACTCGCCGGGCGCCCCGATCCTGCGCTCCTACGACCTCGTCAACTGGGAGTTCGCGGGCCACTCGGTGCCTCGCCTCGACTTCGACGACCAGCGCTACGACCTCGTCGGCGGGCACCGCTACGTCAAGGGCATCTGGGCGTCGACGCTCGGCTACCGGGCCAGCAACCAGACGTACTACTGGTACGGCTGCACCGAGTTCAACCGCACGTACGTCTACACCGCGTCCGCGGTGGACGGCACGTGGACCAAGAAGGCCCGCATGAACCAGTGCTACTACGACGCCGGGCTGCTGGTCGACACCGACGACACCATGTACGTCGCCTACGGCAACGGCACCATCAGCGTCGCGCAGCTCAACGCCGACGGCACGCAGCAGGTGCGCGCGCAGCAGGTGTACCAGACGCCCTCGAACGTCGGGACGCTCGAGGGCGCGCGGTTCTACAAGAAGGACGGCTACTACTACATCTGGCTCACGCGGCCCGCCAACGGCCAGTACGTGCTGCGCTCGACCTCGCCGTGGGGCCCCTACGAGCAGCGGCAGGTGCTGCTCGACCTGCCCGGACCGATCACCGGCGGGGGCGTGCCGCACCAGGGCGGGATCGTGCAGACCCAGAACGGCGACTGGTGGTACATGGCGTTCACCGACGCCTACCCCGGCGGACGCATGCCGACCCTCGCGCCGATCACGTGGAGCAACGGCTGGCCGTCGGTCCAGACCGTCAACGGCCGCTGGGGCGCGGCCTACCCCCGCCCGAACATCACCACGACCCGTACCGTCAAGCCCCTCACCGGCACGGACACGTTCGCCGGCACGCGGCTCGGCCCGCAGTGGGAGTGGAACCACAACCCCGACACGTCGCGGTTCACGGTGTCCGACGGGCTCACGCTGCGCACGGCGACCGTCACGCGCGACCTGTACGCCGCGCGCAACACGCTGACGCACCGCGTCCAGGGCCCGTCGTCGACCGCGACCGTCGAGCTCGACGTCGCGGGCATGGCGAACGGCGACCGCACGGGCCTGGCGATGCTGCGGCAGTCCTCGGCGTGGATCGGCGTGGTCCGGGGCTCGGACGGGGCGCGGCGGGTCGTCATGACCGACGGCCTGACGATGGACTCGTCGTGGAACACCACGGGCACGGGCACCGAGCGGGCCTCGGCCGCGCTGCCGGGCACGCGGGTGTGGCTGCGGGTCACCGCCGACATCCGGCCCGGCTCGGGCCGCCAGGCGACGTTCTCGTGGAGCACCGACGGTCGCACGTTCACGCCGCTGGGCCCCGCGTTCACGCTCAACGCCGACTGGCAGTTCTTCATGGGCTACAGGTTCGGCATCTTCAACCACGCGACGCAGGCCCTCGGCGGCGCCGTCACCGTGCGGCGGTTCGACCTCACGGCGCCCTGACCCCTCGACCCGGCCGGTGCCGGCGGCGTGCGCCGCCGGTCCGGTCCGGCGCGCCCGCACGCGGCGCGTCACCCCCCGGCGCGCCCGCGCGTCGACCCACCCACCCAGAGGAGATCCGGTGAGCACGACACCACGCACCACGGGCCGGCGCAGGGCGGCGGCCCTGCTGACCGCCGGCGTCGCCGCGGCCCTCACGCTGACGCTGTCGGCGCCCGCGGTCGCGGCCGGCAGCACGCTGCACGCCGCGGCCTCCGAGAAGGGCCGCTACTTCGGGACCGCGATCGCGGCCGGTCGCATGAACGACGCCACGTACATGGGGATCGTCGACCGCGAGTTTGGCATGATCACGGCCGAGAACGAGATGAAGATGGACGCCACGGAGCCGAACCGGGGCCAGTTCAGCTACACCAACGGCGACCGGATCGTGAACGACGCGCTCGGCAAGGGCAAGAAGGTGCGCGGGCACACGCTCGCGTGGCACGCGCAGCAGCCCGGCTGGATGCAGAGCATGTCCGGCAGCGCGCTGCGGCAGGCGCTGCTCAACCACGTGACCCAGGTCGCGACGCACTACAAGGGCAAGATCTACGCCTGGGACGTCGTCAACGAGGCCTTCGCCGACGACGGCCGCGGCTCGCGCCGCGACTCGAACCTCCAGCGCACCGGCAACGACTGGATCGAGGCCGCGTTCCGCGCCGCCCGCGCCGCCGACCCGGGCGCCAAGCTCTGCTACAACGACTACGGCACCGACTCGATCAACCCGAAGTCGACAGCGGTCTACGACATGGTCCGGGACTTCAAGGCGCGCGGCGTCCCGATCGACTGCGTCGGCTTCCAGTCGCACTTCGGCACGACGATCCCCAGCGACTACCGCGCCAACCTGCAGCGGTTCGCCGACCTGGGCGTCGACGTGCAGATCACGGAGCTCGACATCGAGCAGGGCTCGAACCAGGCGAACGCCTACCGCCAGGTCGTCGAGGCGTGCCTCGCCGTGAGCCGCTGCACCGGCATCACCGTGTGGGGCGTGCGGGACACGGACTCGTGGCGCACGGGCAAGAACCCGCTGCTCTTCGACGGCAACGGCAACAAGAAGGCCGCGTACACGTCGACGCTCAACGCGCTCAACGCGGGCAGCAGCAACGGCGGCGGGAACAACGGCGGCTCGACGTCGATCGACACCAGCGCCTGGTACGTCCTCGTCAACCGCAACAGCGGCAAGGCCCTCGACGTGTACAACCTGTCGACCGCGGACGGCGCCGACATCGTGCAGTGGTCGCGCAACGACGGCAACCAGCAGCAGTGGCAGTTCGTCGCGTCCGGCAACGGCGGCTACCGCCTCAAGTCGCGGCTGTCCAACAAGGTGCTCGACGTGTCCAACTTCTCGACCGCGAACGGCGGCGAGGTCGTGCAGTGGCCCGACCTCAACGGCACCAACCAGCAGTGGAACGTGACGATCAGCGGCGGCTACGCGACGCTGCAGAACCGGAACTCGGGCAAGGTGCTCGAGGTGCAGGGTGCGTCGACCGCCGACGGAGCGAACGTCGTGCAGTACGACGGCTGGAACGGCGCCAACCAGCAGTGGCAGCTGGTGCGCGTCGGC
Source organism: Cellulomonas iranensis NBRC 101100 = JCM 18110 (assembly GCF_001552375.1). Classification (GTDB taxonomy): domain Bacteria; phylum Actinomycetota; class Actinomycetes; order Actinomycetales; family Cellulomonadaceae; genus Cellulomonas; species Cellulomonas iranensis. The sequence goes on from NZ_BCRB01000001.1 coordinate 58,571, forward strand.
TGACGTCGAGAGACAGCCGCCCCCGCACCGGGTCGACGGTGCGGGGGCGGCCCCACGTCCGGGGGCGCGCGTCGTCGGGCCGCAGCGTCCGCGCGGACCCGCGTCAGCGGCTCGTCGTGGCGTCCCACGCGAACGACGCGAGCCAGTGCGTCGCCACGAAGTCGTCGTTCGCGAGCGACGTCAGGCCCGCGGCGAGCAGCCGGTCGCCCGCATCGCGCAGCGCGCTCTCGTCGAGCGCGCGGGCGAGGCGGAACAGCGCACCGGCGCGCGAGAGGTTGAGGCCGTCGAGGTGCACGGCGTGCCCGTCGGTCGGGTCGACCACGCGCGCGGGTGCGGTGAGCTCGTCCGGCCGCGGCAGGAACGCCGCGAACCACGGGGCGAGCTCGTCGGGCGGCAGCACGCGGGCCATGAGGTCGGCCTCGGCGAGGCCGGGGGACAGGAAGTCGTGCCCGCTGCGCTCCCACGCGGCGGGCCAGCCGCGGTCGGCGCCGTACAGCCGGCGCGCGTGCGTGCGCAACGCGTCGGCGGCGTCGTCGTGCCCGAGGTCGTCGGCCGCCGTGAGCAGCAGCGCGAGCCCGAACGCGGTGTTCGAGTGCACGCCGTGCCGCACGGGGTGCTCGGTGCGCGCCACCCACGGCACCACGAGGTCGAGCACCGTGCGGGCCAGCGGGGCGGTCGCCTCGGCCCACGCGGCCGCGGCGGGGTCGCCGGCCGCGCCGGCCGCCGCGCACGACGCCGCGAGCCGCGCGGCCCACGCCCAGCCGTACGGCCGCTCGAACGCGGGGTGCGCGCGCAGGTACGCGACCTCGCCCGCGACCCGCTCCGGGGTGAGGTTCGCCGACAGCAGCGCACGCAGCGCGTCGTCCTCGTGGCCCGCGGCGAGCACCTCGACGCCCAGCCAGTGCATGTGGACGCACGAGTGCCAGTCGAACGACGTGTGGAACGCGGGGTACAGCTCGGCGGGCGTGCGCACGTCGGCGGGCGACCCCGCGAGGTGCACGAGGTGGTACGGCCACGGCGTCGTGAGGTTCGCGCGGACGACGGCGGCGTAGCGGTCGGGCGGGGGCGGGGCGGGGTGCGTCACGCACCCAGCCTCTCGCGAGGTCAGCGCCGCGGGTGCGCGCGCCACGCGCGCCACGCGCCGGTCGACCACAGCGCCCACACCACGAGCAGGCCCTGGAACGGCAGCCGCGCGAGGCGCTTGGCGTCGGTGTCGAGCCCGAAGCCGTCCTTGCCCTCGAGGTACTGCGCGACGTTGCCCGGGAAGATCGCGACGAAGAACGCCGCCGCGGCCGCGCCGACCCACGGCCGGTAGCGGCGCGGCGCCACGACCAGGACCGTGCCGAGGGCGATCTCGACGATCCCCGACCCGACGACCACGGCGTCGGTGCCCACCGGCACCCACGCGGGCACCTGCGCCTGGAACTCCTCGCGCGCGAACGTCAGGTGGCTCGTGCCCGCGAACGCGAGGAAGCCGCCGAGCGCCACGCGCCCGATCGTGCGGGCGACGCCGCCAGCCGTGCGGTCGCCGTCGTGGGTCGCCATGCGCGTCCTGCCTCGGGGTCGGGCTCGGTCCGACCGGGCGACCGGGCCGGTCCCAGGCTACGGCGGCGGTCGCGGCGCGGCAGGTCGTGCGCGCGCCGACGCCCGCGGTGCGCCCGGGTGGGGCGGCGCCGCGGGCGTCGGGGACGCGTCAGACGGTCGGCAGCCAGACCCGCATCGTCGACGGCCCGCGCTCGGCCCACGCGTGGTACGGCACGAGCGGCACGAGCCGCGGCGCGTCGGGTGCGGGCGCGGGGTCGTCGCCGAACGGCCACGTCACGTCGGGCAGCGGGCGCGTCGCGACGGGGACGAGCACCGCGCCGTCGCGCTCGACGGGTGCGGCGTCGGTCGTGACGACGGCCGCGGCCACGTCCTGCCCGAGGTCGGTGGACTCGAGCGCGAGGACCAGCGGCCCGCGCTCGACCGCGACCTGCCCGCGCACCGCGTCGACGCGCGGGTCGGCGAACGTCCAGCGCGCGCGCACCGGCAGGTCGAGCACGACCTCCTGCCCGGCGGCCGGCCCGGGGACCGCGACGTACCCGGGCGCCGCCGCCTGCGACGTGCCGTCGGCGAGCGTGACGCTCGCGCCCTGCGCCCACGCCGGGACACGCAGCGTGAGCGTCCAGCCGCCCGCGGGCGCCTCGACCGCGCGGACCGTCACGCGACCGTCGTGCGGGTAGGCCGTCGTCACCTCGAGGGCCGCCGTGCGGCCCGCCGTCAGCTCGGTGCGCACCGTCGCCGGCGCGTACTGGTGCAGCTGCACGCCGTCGTCGTCGACCGTCGCGACGTACGTGCCGAGCGTCGCGACCGTGCGCGTGACGTTGGTCGGGCAGCACGACACCGCGAAGAACGGCGCGCGCAGGCTCGACGCCGCGCGGGGGCTCACCTCGTCCGGCGCGACCTCACGGCCGGGCACGCGCTGGTGCAGCGTGTTCGTGTAGTAGAACGCCCGGCCGTCCTGCGCGGGCGACGTCGCGACGACGTTGTAGAGCGTGCGCTCGACCGCGTCGGCGTGCCGCGCGTCGCCGTCCTGCAGCAGCAGGCGGTGGTTCGTCATGACCGACGCGATGCCCGCGCACGTCTCCGAGTACGACCGGTCCGGCGGCAGCTCGAAGTCGGCGCCGAACGACTCGCCCTCGTGGTGCGCGCCCATGCCGCCCGTCAGGTAGGTGCGCCGCGCGAGCGTCGTGAGCACCTGCCCGGTGACGGCCGCGAGCAGCTCGTCGTCGCCGTCCTCGACCGCGAGGTCCGCGGCGCCCGACGCGAGGTACAGGGCCCGCACGGCGTGCCCGTCGAGCACGGTGGCCTCGCGCACCGGCACGTCGTCCTGGAAGTACTGCGGGCCGAAGTCGATCTCGCCGAGCACGCCGTGCCCGCGCCGCTCGACGAACAGCCGCGCCTGGTCGAGGTACCGACGCTCACCGGTCACGCGGTACAGCTCGACCAACGCGACCTCGATCTCGGGGTGGCCGCACACGCCCTGCTGCGGGCCGTCGGCGCCGAACTCGCGGCACACCAGGTCGGCCGCGCGGATCGCGACGCGCACGATCTCGTCGTCGCCGAACGTGCGGGCCCGGGCCACGCCCGCCTGCACCAGGTGCCCGATGCAGTACAGCTCGTGGCCCCACTCGAGGTCCGACCACCGCGGCTGCTGCCCGGGGCGGCCGAACATCGTCGAGACGTAGCCGTCGGGCTCCTGCGCCGCGGCCACGCGCGCCGCGATCGACCGCAGGCGCCGGTCGAGGTCGGCGTCGCCCGTGCGTCCGACCTCCCAGGCCATCGCCTCGAGCAGCTTGTACGTCTCGGAGTCGGAGAACTCCCGACCCCGGCGGTCGCGCGGCAGCCGCCCCTCGACGGCGGCGTCGAAGTTGCCCGTCCAGCCGAGCCGCTCGAGCCAGCCCTCGACGTGCGTGATCATCGTGCGCGCGTTGAGCGCCTGCAGGTCGCCCCAGAAGCCGCCCGTGATCGTGACCTCGTCGAGGCCGAGCGGGCGCCAGCGGGCGCGGGACGGGACGGCCGGGCGGCCGTGCTGGTGGGGGCCGACGCGCAGGTCGACGGTCTCGGACGAGGGCATGACGAGCTCCGGGGGTGGTTCGGTCCGGCGGTGCCGGGGCGGGCGGTGGGGGACGGGGCGCGGGCTACTTGACCGCGCCGACCGTCAGGCCGTCCTTGAGCTGGCGGTAGGTGAGGCTGAAGACGACGAGGATCGGGACGGACGTCAGCACGGCCAGGGCCATGAGGCCGGGCCAGTTGATGCCGAACGCCGAGACCTGCTGCGCGAGCAGCGCGCTGAGCGGGTAGCTGCCGGGCGTGAGGTAGAAGTTCACGGCGTAGAGGAACTCGCCCCACGCGAGCAGGAAGATCAGCGTCCCGACGGTGAAGACGCCGTTGCGTGCGACGGGCAGCACGACCTGCCAGAACGTCCGCAGGATCCCGGCGCCGTCGATCGACGACGCCTCCTCGAGCTGCGGCGGGACGGCCCGGAAGAACGGGCGCAGCAGCAGCGTCGCGAACGGGATCAGCAGGGCCGCGTCGGCCAAAATCACCGCGGCCGTCGTGTCGAGCAGGCGCCAGCTGCTGAAGATCTGGAACAGCGGGATGACGGTCGCGGTCTGCGGCATCATCTGCAGCACGATCAGCATGCCGAGCCCGACGGTCGGCAACCAGCCGGTCGTGCGCGCCAGGCCGTAGGCGGCCGGCACGGCGATCGCCAGGACGAGCGCGGTCGCGCCGACGGCGATGGTCGCGGACTGCCCCATCGCGCGCCACAGCGTCGGCGTGATCGCCTCGCGGTAGGCGTCGAGGGTGGGGGAGAAGACGAACGTCGACGCGCGGTCGAACACGTCGCCCGAGCTCTTGACCGACGTGAGGAGGATCCACAGGATCGGCACGCCGTACATGAGCGTGAGGAGCAGCTTGGTGGCCACGGCGACCGGGCCGGCCTTCACCTGGTTCATCCGTGCGCCTCCTCCTTGCGGATGCTGCGGGCGTACAGGACGGCCAGCACGAGCACGCCGAGCACGGCGACGACGGACGTCGCGGCGCCCAGGCCGTAGTCGTAGCGGACGAACGCCTGCAGGTAGCCCAGGAACGGCAGCGTGTTGGTGGCGGTGCCGGGCCCGCCGTAGGTCATGACGTAGATGAAGTCGAAGCTGCGGAACCCGTAGACGAGCGTGAGGATCAGCAGCACGAGCGTCGTGGGCCGCACCGACGGGACCATGATGTGGCGCACCTGCTGCGACTTGGTCGCGCCGTCGAGCTGCGCGGCCTCGAAGACCTCGGGGTCGATCGTCAGCAGGGCCGCGCGGTACACGAGCGCGTTGAACGGGATGACGGCGAACGAGTTCACGAACGCCACGGCACCGAGCGCCCAGTACTGGTCGTAGAGGAACGGCACGGGCGTGTCCCGCAGCCCGGTGGCGAGCAGCACGGTGTTGACCAGGCCGGAGTCGGCGAGCAGGAACTTCCACACCGACCCGTTGACGACCGGGGGCAGCGCCCACACGAACACCATGAGGGCGAGCAGCGCGCCCGACCACCGGCCCGACGTGCGCAGCGCGATCGCGCCGCCCAGGCCGAGCCCCATGCCGAGCACCGTGACGACCACGACGAACACCGCGGTGCGCGACAGCGCCGCGGTCGTGTCGCCGGACTCGAACCCGGCGCGCAGGTTCTCCAGGCCCGTGTACGCCCAATCGGCGTTGAGGGTCGCGGCGGTGACCTTCGAGACGGCCATCCGCAGCAGCGTGACGAGCGGGTAGATGCTCAGCAGGCCGAGGAACACGGCGGCCGGGAGCAGGAACAGCATCCGGGTCTGCCGCGGCGGGCGGCGCCGCGGCCCAGGGGCCGGGCGGGTCACGGCCCGCCCGGCCGCCGGCGCGAGCGAGGTGGTCATGGGGACCTCCAGGGGGTGTCGCGCCGGACGACCGGGCGCGGGCGGACGGGGTGGTGGGTGGGGCTGCGGCTCAGTCGAGCAGCGGGCCGAGCGCGGCGATCGCGTCGTCGGCGGCCTGCTGCGGCGACTTCTGACCGCCGACCGCGGCGCTCCACGCCTGGCCGAGCGTGAGCTGGACGTCGGCCACGGACTGCGCGGGGATCACCGAGGCCGGGTAGTTCGCCCCGAACTGCGTGATGGTCTGCGCGAACGGCTCGAGCAGCGCGTTGCCGGTCACGGCCTCGTCGGCCGCGGCGTCGGTGCGCGAGGGCAGCGAGCCGACGATCTCGGCCGGCAGCAGCTGGCCCTTCGCGTCGAGGTACGTCGCCGTGAGGTACTCCCACGCGAGGTCGGGGTTCTTGCTGAACGCGCCGATGCCCTCGCCCTCGCCGCCGAGGTAGACGCCGCCGGTGCTGGACAGCGGCAGCGGGACGACGCCGTACTCGAACTGCGCGTCGGACTTCGCGGTGCCCATCTGCCAGTTGCCGTTCGCCGCGAACGCGGTCTTCCCGGCGGCGAACTGCTGGAACGGCACGGTCTGGTCCCACGTCACGGACTCCTGCGACAGCCAGCCGTTCTCGACCCAGCCGCGCACGCGGGCCAGGCCCGCGGCGAGCGCGTCGGCCTGCGGCTCGTCGTAGCTGAAGCCCTCGGACGTGATCCAGGGGTAGGCCTGCCACTCGCCCTGCGACTGCGGCAGCGCCGACAGCGTGATGCCCGCGTAGCCGGCGTCCTTGGCCTTGGCCATCGCGGCCTCGAGCTCGTCCATCGTGGTGGGCGGCTCGACGCCGATCTCGGCGAGGATGTCGGCGTTGTACCAGAGGCCGAGCAGGTTCACGTAGCCCTGCACGGCGTAGGTGGTGCCGTCGACCTGGTGGATGACGGACGGCGAGACCTTGTCGGCGTCGGCGAAGTCGGCCCAGTAGTCGTCGAGGGGCGCGAGCGCGCCGCCGAGCGCGAGGGTCGAGGCCTCCGCGCCGTTGAACACGACGACGTCCGGGCCGGTCTTGGCGCCCGCGGCGGAGACGAGCTTGGAGTTGAGCTGGTCGTAGGGGACGAAGACGTTCTCGACGGTCGCGCCGTCGTGCTCGGCCTCGAACTTGTCGGCGAGCTCGTCCATGAGGCGGACCTGGTTCTCGTCCGAGAAGTAGTGCCACACCGTGACGGTGTCGCCGCCGGCCGATCCGCCGGTCGCGTCGCCGCCGCCGGCGGACGTGCCGCCCGTGCAGGCGGCGAGCAGCAGGCCGCTCGCCGCGGCGAGGGACGCGAGCGTCAGCCACCTGCGGCGGCGAGGGGTGGGCCGTGCGTCGTTGCCGTTGATGTCCATCAACCGGGCTCCCGTTCGTCAGGACGAGGTCGGTGGCGCGGGTGGGGTGCCCGGCCGGTGCGGGTGGGGTGCCCGCTCCGCTCCTCGTCGATGCGTGATGACCTGCCGGGCGCCCGACGCCGCGTCGCTGCGGCGGACCGGTGAGACCACCGTCGGCCGAAAGCGACCGAAACCCGTTTCGGGACGCTAACACTGGGAAGATGCGTCGGTCAACCGGGTGTGCAGGATGCCGTTTTCGGGCATGATGAGGTCCGCAGCGCGTCGGTCCGGCCGGTCGCGGGCAGGGAGCGACGGAGGGTGACCATGACGACCACGGACGGCAGGCCGCGGCCCGTGACGCTGCGCGACGTCGCGCAGCTCGCCGGCGTCTCGGTGGCCACCGCCTCCAAGGCGCTCAACGGCAAGGCCGAGGTCCACCCCGACACGCGCCGCCGCGTGCAGGAGATCGCCGACCGGCTGTCCTTCACCCCGAACTCGCTCGCGCGCGCCATCACCGCGGGGCAGACCGGCACGGTCGGGCTGCTCACGCACGACCTCGAGGGCCGCTTCAGCCTGCCCATCCTCATGGGCGCCGAGGACGCGTTCGGCGCCGGCAGCACGTCCGTCTTCCTGTGCGACGCGCGCGGCGACGCGATCCGCGAGCAGCACCACCTGCGCGCGCTGCTCGGCCGCCGCGTCGACGGCCTCATCGTCGTGGGCTCGACCACCGACCCGCGGCCGTCCCTCGGCACCGACGTCCCGGTCCCCGCGGTGTACGCGTACGCGCCGTCGGTCGACCCGCGCGACGCGTCGGTCGTGCCCGACAACGTCACCGCCGGGCGGCTCGCGGCCGAGCACCTGCTGGCGCTCGGGCGTCGGCGCATCGCGCACGTCTCGGGCGACGCGACGTACGCGGCCGCGCAGGACCGCGCCACGGGGGTCGCGCAGGCGCTCGCGGACGCGGGCGTCGAGCCGGTCGGCCCGGTGCGCTACGGCTCCTGGAGCGAGGCATGGGGCCGCGCGGGCGTCACCGCCGTGCTCGACGCCGACCCCGCGGTCGACGCCGTGGTGTGCGGCAGCGACCAGATCGCGCGCGGCGTGCTCGACGCGCTGCGCGAGCGCGGCGTGCGCGTGCCGGCCGACGTCGCCGTCATCGGGTTCGACAACTGGCAGCCCATGATCGCCGGTTCCCGTCCCGCGCTGACCAGCGTCGACATGAACTTCGAGACCATGGGCCGGCGTGCCGCGACCCGGCTGTCGGCGCTCGTCGCCGGCCAGCAGGACGCCGGGGTCGAGACGATCGAGCCGCGCGTCGTGGTGCGCGCGTCGACGGCCGGGGACTGACGGCGAGCGCTCCCTGCGAGGCCGCGGGCGACGCCCCGTAGGCTGGTGACGTGCGCTGCGGGTACTTCGACGCGGGCGTGTGCCACTCGTGCACGCTCCTCGCGCAGCCGTACCCCGAGCAGGTCGACGCGCAGCAGCGGCACGTGCGCACCGTGCTCGGGGACCCGGCGGGCGTGACGTGGCTCCCGACCGTCACGAGCGCCGAGGCGGGGTTCCGCAACAAGGCCAAGATGGTCGTCGCCGGCACGGTCGACGCCCCCACGCTCGGGATCCTCGACGCGCACGGCCACGGCGTCGACCTGCAGGGCTGCCCGCTGTACCCGCCGGCCGTGAGCGCCGCGCTGCCGCCGCTCGCCGCGTTCGTCACGCGCGCGGGCCTCGTGCCGTACGACGTCCCGACGCGCCGCGGCGAGCTCAAGCACGTGCTCGTCACCGGGTCGCCCGACGGCGAGCTCCTGGTGCGGTTCGTGCTGCGCAGCACCGAGGCGCTCGCGCGGATCCGCAAGCACCTGCCGTCGTTGCAGGCGGCGCTGCCGTCGCTCGTCGTCGCGTCCGTCAACGTGCAGCCCGCGCACGCCGCGGTGCTCGAGGGCGACCGCGAGATCCTGCTCACCGAGCGTGGCACGCTGCGCATGCGGGTCAACGGGCTCGACCTGCACCTGCGGCCGCGGTCCTTCTTCCAGACCAACACCGACGTCGCGGCCGCGCTCTACCGGCAGGCGGTCGCGTGGGCCGACGAGGCCGAGGTCGCCTCGGCGTGGGACCTGTACTGCGGCGTCGGCGGGTTCGCGCTGCACCTCGCGCGGCCGGGCCGCACGGTCGTCGGGGTCGAGACGAGCGCCGAGGCCGTCGCGAGCGCCGAGCAGACCGCGCACGACGCGGGGCTGCCCGGCACCCGGTTCCTCGCGGGCGACGCGACCGCGTTCGCGCTCGCCGCGCACGACGTGCCCGACCTCGTCGTGGTCAACCCCCCGCGGCGCGGGCTCGGGGAGCCGCTCAGCCGCTGGCTCGAGGGCAGCGGCGTGCCGCGCGTCCTGTACTCGTCGTGCCACTCCGGCTCGCTCGCGCGCGACCTCGCGCACATGCCGTCGCTGCGGCTCGTGCGCGCGCAGGTCCTCGACATGTTCCCGCACACCGGGCACCACGAGGTCCTCACGCTGCTCGAGCGCCGCTGAGCGGGGCGCCGCCGAGCGGGGAGCGTCGCAGAGCTCGGCACGTCGCCGAGCCGGGTGTGCACGCGGGCGCGTCACCGCCAAAGCCCTGGGCCGGCCCGCCACCACCTGGCACGATCACGCGCGTGCTGCTCACGCTGACCGCCGACGCCCCCGACGCCGCCACCCCGGCGTCCGACCTGGGCCACCTGCTGCACAAGCACCCCGACCGCGTGCAGACGTTCGACGCGGGCGTCGGCACGGCGCACGTGCTCTACCCGCGCGCCGACGCCGAGCGGTGCACCGTCGCGCTGCTCGTCGAGGTCGACCCCGTCGGCCTCGTGCGCGACCGCGCGGGCCGCGGCGACGGACCGCTCGCCGCCTACGTCAACGACGTGCCGTACGCGTCGGCGTCGGTGCTCGCGGTCGCGCTGCGCCGCGTGTTCGGCACCGCCATGACGGGGCGCTGCGACCGGCGCCCCGAGCTGGCGTCCCGCGCGCTGCCGCTCGAGGTCCACGTGCCCGCGGTCGCGGTGCGCGGCGACGTCGCGCTCGTCGCCGAGCTGTTCGCGCCGCTCGGCTGGGACGTCGCCGCGACGCCGCTGCCGCTCGACCCGCGCGTGCCGGCCTGGGGCGACTCGCGCTACGTCGACCTACGGCTGCGCGGCACGCTGCGGCTCGCGGACGCGCTGTCCCACCTGTACGTGCTGCTGCCCGCGCTCGACGGCGAGAAGCACTACTGGGTCGGCGAGGACGAGGTCGACAAGCTGCTGCGCGCGGGGGAGGCGTGGCTCGCCGACCACCCGCGCCGCGACGTCGTCGTGGACCGCTACCTGCGGCGCAGCCGCCCGCTCGCGGCGTCGGCGCTCGAGCGGCTCGCCGAGGTCGAGCACGTGCCGGCCGACGCGCTCGACGACGCGGTCGCGGCACGCCCGGAGGACGTCGACGACACGTCCGCGGCGACGTCCGCGACCACCGGCACCCCCACCGGCACCCCCGCCGACACCGACGCCGACGCAGTCGCCGACGACGGGCCGCGCACGCCGGCGCTCGCGCGGCTCCGCGTCGAGGCCGTGCACGCCGCGCTGCGCGCCGCCGGCGCACGCACGGTCGTCGACCTCGGCTGCGGCGAGGGCGTGCTGCTGCGCGAGCTGCTGGCCGACGCGTCGTTCGACCGGCTGCTGGGCGTCGACGTGTCGCACCGCGCGCTGCAGGTCGCCGCGCGCCGGCTGCGGCTCGACCGGCTGCCCGAGCGGCAGCGCGCCCGCGTCGACCTCGCGCAGTCCGCGCTCACGTACCTCGACGACCGGCTCGTCGGGTTCGACGCGGCCGTGCTCATGGAGGTGGTCGAGCACGTCGACCCGCCGCGCCTGCCCGCGCTGGAGCAGGCCGTGCTCGGGCACGCGCGCCCCGGCGCGCTCGTGGTCACGACCCCGAACGTCGAGCACAACGCGCGCTACGGGCTGGACGCCGGCCACCTGCGGCACCACGACCACCGCTTCGAGTGGACGCGCGCGCAGTTCCGCGACTGGGCGCGCGCGGCCGCGGCCGCGCATGGCTACGACGTCACGTTCGGCGGCGTCGGCGACGAGGACCCCGACGTCGGTCCGCCCACGCAGCTCGCCGTCCTCACCCGGAGGTGACCGCATGACCCGCCTGGAGATCCCCGCGACCTGCCTCGTCGTGCTGGTCGGCACGTCCGGGTCCGGCAAGTCGACGTTCGCGGCCCGGCACTTCGGGCCGTTCGAGACCGTCTCGTCCGACTAGTGCCGCGGCGTCGTGTCCGACGACCCGACGTCGCAGGCCGCGACGCCCGAGGCGTTCGCGCTGCTGCACCACCTCGTCGGCGTCCGGCTGCGCGCGGGGCTGCTCACGGTCGTCGACGCGACCAACGTGCAGCCCGACGCGCGCCGCCAGCTCGTGGCCGTCGCGCGCGAGCACGACGTGCTGCCCGTCGCGATCGTGCTCGACGTGCCCGAGGACGTCGCCCAGGCCCGCAACGCGGCGCGCCCCGACCGCGGCTTCGGCACGCACGTCGTCCGCCGGCAGGCGCAGCAGCTGCGACGTTCGGTGCGCGGGCTCGCGCGCGAGGGCTTCCGCACGGTGCACGTGCTCGACGGCGTCGCGGCCGTCGAGGCCGCCGAGGTCGTGCGCGTGCCGCTGCGCAACGACCTGCGGGGCGTGACCGGCCCGTTCGACGTGGTCGGCGACGTGCACGGCTGCCGCGCCGAGCTCGAGACGCTGCTCGGCCGGCTCGGCTACGTGCTCGTGCGCGACGCCGAGGGGCGCCCGGTCGACGCGACGCACCCCGAGGGGCGGCGCGCGGTGTTCGTCGGCGACCTCGTCGACCGCGGCCCGGACAGCCCGGGCGTGCTGCGGCTCGTCATGGGCATGGTCGAGGCGGGGCACGCGCTGTGCGTGTCCGGCAACCACGAGGCCAAGCTCGTGCGCGCGCTCGCGGGGCGGCAGGTCAGCACGTCGCACGGGCTCGCCGAGACGCTCGCGCAGCTCGCCGCCGAGCCGCCGGAGTTCCGCGAGCGGGTCCGGGCGTTCTGCGACCGCCTCGTCGCGCACTACGTGCTCGACGAGGGGCGGCTCGTCGTCGCGCACGCGGGCCTCAAGGAGGCGTACCACGGGCGCGCGTCGGGACGCGTGCGCTCGTTCGCGCTGTTCGGGGACACGACCGGCGAGACCGACGAGTACGGCCTGCCCGTGCGCCTGCCGTGGGCGGAGGACTACCGCGGCAGCGCGACGGTCCTCTACGGCCACACGCCGACGCCCGCGCTCACGTGGGTCAACGACACGCTGTGCCTCGACACCGGGTGCGTGTTCGGCGGGCGGCTCTCGGCGCTGCGGTACCCCGAGCGGGAGGCCGTGCAGGTCACCGCCGAGCGCGTCTGGTGCGACCCGGTGCGGCCGTTCCCGCGCGCCGAGCCGACCGACGGCGCGCCCGTGGTCGTGGGTCGGTCCGGCGCGCCCGGCGGCGGCCCGGACGGTGACGTCGTGCGCGGCGCACCGGACCGCCTGCGCCTCGACGACGTCGCCGGCCGGCGCGTGGTCGAGACGCGGCTCATGGGTCGCGTGTCGCTGCGTCCCGAGGACGCGGTCGGTGCGCTCGAGGTCATGAGCCGGTTCGCGCTCGACCCGCGCGTGCTGCTGCACCTGCCGCCCACCATGAGCCCGTGCGCGACCGCGCGCGAGGGCGACCTGCTCGAGCACCCGCGCGAGGCGTTCGCGCAGTACGCGCACGACGGCGTGGCCGACGTCGTGTGCGAGGAGAAGCACATGGGCTCGCGGGCCGTCGTGCTCGTGTGCCGCGACGCGACGGTCGCCGCGGCGCGCTTCGCGCTGCCCGCGGGTGCGACGGGCGCGGTGTGGACCCGCACGGGCCGCGCGTTCTGGCAGGACGCGGCGCGCACGCAGGCGCTCGTCGACACGGTGGCGTCCGCCGTGGCGGCGGCCGGCGCGTGGGACGACCTGCTCGCCGACGGCGACGACGCGTGGCTGCTGCTCGACTGCGAGCTGCTGCCGTGGTCGGCCAAGGCGGGCGAGCTGCTGCGCACGCAGTACGCGGCCGTCGGCGCGGCGGCGCGCGCGGTGCTGCCCGCGGCGGTCGACGCGCTCGCGGCCGCCGGCGACCGGGGCCTCGACGTCTCCGAGCTGCTGACGCGCACGCGCCGCCGCGCGGACGACGCCGAGCGGTTCACGGCCGCCTACCGCCGCTACGTGTGGGACGTCGACGGCCTCGACGGCGTGCGCCTCGCGCCGTTCCAGGTGCTCGCGGCGGGCAGCCGCACGTTCACCGACCGCGACCACCTGTGGCACCTGGGCGTCGCGGACCGGCTGGTCGCGGCCGACGCGTCGGGCGTGCTGCTGGGCACGCGCCGCCTCGTGGTCCGCACGGGCGACCCCGCGTCGGTCGCCGAGGGCACCGCGTGGTGGCAGGCGCTCACCGACGACGGCGGCGAGGGCATGGTCGTCAAGCCGCTCGCGAACCTCGTGCGCGGACCGCGGGGCCTCGTGCAGCCGGGCGTCAAGGTCCGGGGCCGGGAGTACCTGCGGATCGTGTACGGCCCCGAGTACACGTCGCACCTGCCGCGCCTGCGGCAGCGGTCGCTCGGGCGCAAGCGGTCGCTCGCGCTGCGGGAGTACGCGCTGGGCGTCGAGGCGCTCGAGCGGTACGTCGCGGGGGCGCCGCTGTGGCGCGTGCACGAGGCGGTGTTCGGCGTGCTCGCGCTGGAGTCGGCGCCGGTCGACCCGCGGTTGTGACGGCAGCCGTCGGGCCGGGGAGCACCGGCCCGACGGGCGTGGGTCCGTGCCCGTCCGTCCGGACGGGCCGGCACGGCCGGCTCAGGCCAGGGCGTCCGCCAGCAGGCGCAGCGTCCGCTCACGTGCGGGCGACGCGTCGGCCGGCGTGCCGCGCGTCGCACCCGCGACGGGCGCGACCATGACCTCGTCGGCCCCGATGCGCCCCGCGAGCTCGCGCAGCTCCGCGGCCGCGGACGCCGGGTCACCGACGACCCACGACGCCGTGAGCGCCGCGACGCCCTCGTCGGCCGCGGCCGGCAGGGGAGCGGCCTCGGCGTCCTCGACGAGCTCCTGCGCCTCGAGCGGCAGACCGCTGCGCAGCCGCCACATGGTGCGCACCTGCGGCAGCACCAGGCGCCGCGCCTCGTCCGCGGTCGGGGCGACCGCGACGTTCGCGACCGCGATCGTGCGCGGCTCGGGCAGCGCGTCGGACGGCTGGAACGTGCTGCGGTACAGCGCGACCGCCTCGGCGGTGCCGCGCCCCGCGAAGTGGTGCGCGAACACGTACGGCAGCCCGAGCCGCCCCGCGAGCTGGGCCGAGTACGTCGACGAGCCGAGCAGCCACAGCTGCGGTGCCGACGTCGCGCGCGGCGTCGCCCGCAGCGGGTACGACGTCGACCCCACGCGCACGTCCACGCCCTCGGGGCGCACGAGCGCCGCGAGGGCCGCGACGTCGTCGTCGAACGTGTCGACGCCGTCGCCGCTCGCGCCGCGGCGCAGCAGGTGGCTCGTCACCGGGTCCGAGCCCGGCGCACGGCCGATCCCGACGTCGACGCGGCCCGGGAACGCGGCCTCCAGCAGCGCGACCTGCTCCGCGACCACGAGTGGCGAGTGGTTCGGCAGCATGACGCCGCCCGACCCGACCCGCACGCGCGACGTCGCGGCGGCGATCAGCGACATCAGCAGCGGCGCGTTGGTCGCGGCGACCGCCGGCATGTTGTGGTGCTCGGCCACCCAGTAGCGGCGCGCGCCGAGCTCGTCGGCCACCCGCGCGAGCGCGAGCGTCGCGGCCACGGCGTCCGCCGTGGTCTGGTCGGAGCGGACGGGGACGAGGTCGAGCACGGAGATCGCTGTCACGTCAGGGGCAACCCGCGCACCCCCGGGACCATTCCGGACGGGCGGTGTGCGCAGCCGCACAGCCGGGCCACAGCCCGCGCCCGCGCGGCTCCCGGTCGGGCGTCCTAGTGTCGGCGTCGTGGACGTCGCCCCGACCGTGCAGCGCCTCCCGGCCCCCGGCGGCCGGGTCGGCCCGCTGTGGGTCGTCACCAGGGGCGAGGGACGCCCGCTGGTGCTGCTGCACGGCAACGGCGAGGACCACCACGTGTTCGACCGCATGGTCGAGCCGCTCGGCGCGGGGCGCCTGCTCGTGGGCCTCGACTCGCGCTCGCACGGCCGCAGCCCGCGCGGCGCCGGTCCGCTGCGCATCGCGGCCATGGCCGACGACGTCGCGGCGGTCCTCGACCGGCTCGGACTCGCGCACGCCGACGTGCTGGGCTTCTCCGACGGCGGCAACGTCGCGCTCGAGCTGGCCGTGCGTCACCCCGACCGGGTGGACCGCCTCGTCGTCGTCGGCGCGAACCTCTTCCCCGAGGGGCTCACGATGCGCGCGCTCGTCGAGGTGCAGCTCGCGCACGCCGTGGTGGCGTCGGTCGCCCGGCTCGTGCCGCCCCTGCGCGGTCCCGCCGAGCGGCTCGCGCTCATGGTGGACGACCCGAGCATCGACCCGGCCGACCTCGCGCTCGTCACCGCGCCCACGCTCGTCGTGGTGGGCGAGCGGGACGTCGTGCGCCCCGAGCACACGCGCCTGATCGTCGACGCGCTGCCCGACGCCCGGCTCGCGGTCGTCCCGCGCGCGGGGCACATGCTGCCCGTGTGCGCGCCCGACCGGCTGGCCGCCCTGGTCGTCGACTTCCTCGCGCAGGCGCCCGCGCGCTGACCGCGGGGGCGCCCGCGCGGCGCCGTCAGGCCGGCACGAGCCCGCCGCCCACCCAGGCGCGGATCGCCGCCGCGTCGCCGTTCGTCAGCTCCATGCGCGCACCGCGGCACAGGCCGATGACGTTGTCCGCCCACGCCGCCGCGACCTGCTCGGCCGACGGACCGTCGGCCAGCGACAGCCCCGTGTAGAGCACGCCCGAGATCACGAAGTTCACGGTCGAGCGCCCGACCTTGGTGCCCGACTGCTGGCACGCCTCGTGCACGCGGCGCGACGTCGCGACGCGCTCGAACGTGTGCGCCCGCACGTCCGCCGCGAGCGTCTCGAGCAGCACGCGGTACTGCGCCTGGCTCAGGCCGGGCGTGTCGGTGACCGAGATGACCTGGCGCTGCAGGTCGCTCGGGTCGGTGTCGGCGACGGCCCCCGGCAGGTCGGCCTCGCCGAAGCGCTCCGGGTCCCACACGTGGCCCGGCGGGCGCGTCGACACGTCGAGATCGGGCAGCACGCGCGTGAGCCACGCCGTGAAGCCGCCCGCCCCGGCCCACTGCGACGTGCCCAGCCCCGGGTACGCGTCGAGCGCGACCTGCGCGGCCGCACCCAGCGGCAGCGGTGCGTCCGCCTTGCGGACCGCACGCCGGACCGCGCGCCGCGCCCGGGCCTCGCCCTCGTCGACGACCCGCTCGGCGGCGCGGGCCTTCGAGGTCGTGCGGGCGGGCGCCGCCTCCGCGCGGTTGTTCGTGCCGGAGGCGGTCGTCTCCGTGGCGGCCGCCGGCTCGGTCGCGGCCGAGGATCCCGCCGGGGCGCCCGCGGGGCGCGACGCCGAGCGCGAGCCCGCCGCCTTCGACGTGGCCGGCGCCGCGGCGGGTGCGACCGCCTCGGTCGCGGCCTCGGGCGCCACGACGGGCTCGGAGTCGAGCGGCGACGCGGTCTGCGTCACGAGGTCGGCCAGCGCGTCGGCGCCGATCACGGTGTCCGCGACCGCGCGGTACGCCGACGCCGCGGGCGAGGCCGTGATGATCGTCACGCGCCGGTCGTCGGCGCGGCAGCGCTGCGCGAGCGGCGTGAAGTCGGCGTCGGCGGACACGATGACGAACTCGTCGTACCGCGTGGGCGCCGCGAGCGCGTCGACCGCGTCGAGCACGAGGTTGATGTCGGCGCTCGACTTGCCCTGCTGCGTGAGCGACGGGCAGTCGACGACGCGGAAGCCCGCGCGCGTGAAGTTCGGGCGGAACCGCGAGTACACCGACGGGTTGAGGTAGCAGGCCCGGACCAGGAAGCGGCGCGTCAGGTCGCCGTCGACGTCCGACCCCTGGCCGAGCTCGGACAGCCAGTGGCCCGGGTCCGTCGCGAACGCCTCGGCCGCGCGCGGGTCGAGGCGCTGCAGGCCGATGTACACGTTGTCGAAGTCGAGGAACAGCGCCGAGCGCAGCCGGCGGGCGGGCTCGTGGGTGGTGGTCACGTCACCCATCCTGCCGTGCCGCGGGGATCACGCCCGCCCCGAGGTGCGCCGCGCGCCGCGGGTAACCTCGGACGAATGAGGTCGCCCTGGTTCCTGCGCGCGACGGCGCGCGGCGCCATGGGGGCCGCCGTCCGGTCCGTCGACTGGGCGGCGACGCCGCTGGGCCCGCCCGCCGCGTGGCCGCTGCCGCTGCGCGCCGCGGTCGAGCTGTGCCTCGGCACCGAGTTCCCCGTGCTCGTCACGTGGGGCCCCGAGCTCACGATGATCTACAACGACGGCTACCGCGAGATGCTCGGCACCGACAAGCACCCGGGCGCGCTCGGCTCGCCCCTGGCCGCCGTGTGGGCCGAGGTCTGGGACGCGATCGAGCCCTCGGTGCGCGAGGTCGAGGCCGGGCGGCCCACGTGGGTCGTCGACCAGCGCCTCGTCATGCACCGCTCGGGGTTCGACGAGGAGACGTTCTTCACGTACTCCTACAGCCCGCTGCTCGACGTCGACGGGCAGGTGCGCGGGCTGCTCGACATCGCGACCGAGAGCACCGCGCAGGTCGTCGAGCGGCGCCGCGTGGGGCAGCTGTCGCTGCTGCAGTCGCGCCTCCAGGCGGCCGGGCCCGACGTCGGGGCCGTGGTCGCGGCGGCCGCCGCGACGCTCGCCGACGGGCCGGACCTCACGCTCGTCGGCGCCGCGCTGGGCCCGCGCGGCGGGCTGCGGTGGGTGCACGGGCCGGCCGACGACGTCGACGCCGCGCTCGTCGAGCGCGCCGCGCGGACCGCCACCGTGCAGCAGGCCGGCCGCCTGCTCGTCGTGCCGCTCCCGCTCGTCGCGATCGACGACCGCGAGGGCCTGCTCGCCCTGCGCGCGGGCGCGCTGCGCCCCGTCGACGACCAGCTGCGCACGTTCGCGCGGCTCGTCGCCGACGCCGTCGCGGGGGCCCTCACCGGCGCGCTGCGGCACGAGCGCGAGGTCGGCATGCTGGAACGCGTGTCCGACGTCCTGCAGAGAGCGATGCTCGAACCACCCGTCGACCGCCCGGGCGTCGCGACCCGCTACGTGCCGGCCACGCGCGGCCTCGCGGTCGGCGGCGACTGGTACGACGTCGCGGACCTGCCGGGCGGGCGCGCCGGGATCGTCGTGGGCGACCTCGTGGGGCACGGCCTGGAGTCCGCGTCGCGCATGGGTCAGCTCCGCAGCGCCGCGCGCGCCCTGCTGCTGCGGACCGACGCACCGGCGCCGGCGGTCGACGGCCTCGACGCGTTCGCGCGCACGCTGCCCGGCGCCGAGTACGCGACCGTGCACTGCGGCGTCCTCGACCCGGCGGCGGGCACCTACACGTACACCAGCGCGGGCCACCCGCCGGCCGCGGTGCTGCGCACCGACGGCACCGTCACGTGGCTGACCGGTGCGCGCGGCACGCCGCTGACGGTCGCTCGGGAGCCGCGCCCGCACGACGTGGTCGCGGTCGCCGCCGGCGACGTCGTCGTGCTGTGCACCGACGGCCTGCTCGAGCGCCGGGGGTCCGACCTGCGCTCGCGGCTCGCGGCGCTCGAGCGCCTGCTCGTCGGCCTGGTCGGCGCCGACCCCGACGCGATCGCCGACGGCGTCCTGGCCGGGATGACCCCCGAGGGCTCGCTCGACGACACGGCCGTCGTCGTGCACCGGGTCGAGGGATGAACGTGCCCGCCGTCCTCGTCGTGCCCGCGTCCGCCGCCGTGCCGGACGCGCCCGCGCCCGACGCCCCGGTGGTCGACCCCGGGCAGGGCGTCGTCGGTCCCGAACCCGGTGCGACGGACGCGCCGGCCCCGAGCCCGACCCCGACCGACGGCGCCACGCCCGCACCGACCCCGACCCCGGGTGCGACGCCCGCACCGACGCCGACCGACGCGACGCCGGGGCCGACGCCCGAGCCGACCCCCTCCGACGAGGCCACGACCACGCCCGAACCGACCTCGACGCCCGGGCCGTCGCCGACCGTCGCGACGCCCGACCCCACGCCGACGACCACGTCGACCGTGCATGTGCCCGTGTGGCCCTCGCAGCCGGCCGTCGCCGAGTCGACCGTGCCGTGGGCGGTGGTGCTCGGCGCGCTGCTCGTGCTCGTCGGCGCCGCCGTGGGGCTGTGGTGGTGGTGGCGCCGCGTCGGGGCGCCGGCCGCCGCCGCGCGCGCGGGCGCCGCCCCGGTGGACGGTGCGCCGACCGCCGCCACGTCGCCGGCGGTCGCGACGCCCGCCGGCGACGCCGCGACGACCCTCGTGCTGCCACCCGTGACCGACGCGCCGACCGCGGACGGCGCCGTGCCCGCCGTGCCGGACGCAGCCGTGACCGACGCCGCCGCGACGGCCGACCCGCTCACCGCGCGCGGCGACGAGGCCGTGCGGTTCCTCGTGCGGCTCGGCGAGGCGATGGTCGACGCCGGCGCGCCGATCGTCCAGGTCAACACGACGCTGCAGCGCGTCGCTGCCGTCAACGGGCTGCCCGAGGCGTCGGTCGTCACGTTCCCGACCGCGGTGATGGTCTCGGTGCCCGGGCACGGCACGGTGCAGACGGCGGTGTCGAGCGCGGGCAGTCGCGTGCTGCGCCTCGACCAGGTGGGCGACGTCCTCGACCTCGCGCACGCCGCCGAGCGCGGTGACGTCACCCCTCGGGCGGGCCTCGACGCGCTCGCGGCGGTGGTGCTGTCGCAGCCGACGTCGACCGTGCCGCGCCGCGCCGCCGGCTACGTCGCGATGGCCGCGGGCCTCGCGCTCGTGCTCGGCGGCGGCGGCCTCGACGTGCTCGTCGCGGCCGTGCTCGGCGGCGGGGTCGCGCTGCTGACGACCGCGACCCGGCGCGTGCCCGCCCTCTACCAGGGTCTGCTCGTGGGCCTGTGCGCGTTCGCGGTCGCCCTGCCGGTGCTGCTGCTGGTGCGCACCGGCTGGTCGGTGGGCCTCCTCGCGCCGCTCGTCGCGCCGCTCGTGACGTTCCTGCCCGGTGCGCTGCTGACCACCGGTGTCATCGACCTCGCGACCCGGCAGATGATCGCGGGGTCCGCGCGGCTCGCCGCCGGTGTCATGCAGCTCGTGCTGCTCGCGCTCGGCATCACGGTCGCCGCGGGGCTCGTCGGCGTCCCCGCGGCCGAGGTCGGGTCGGCCAGCAGCCAGCCGCTCGGGTGGGCGGCGCCGTGGGTGGGCGTGCTCGTCTACGCGGTCGGCGTGGTGCTGCACAACGACGCGCACCGCGGCACGCTGCCGTGGATCACGCTCGTGCTGCTCGTCGCGTACGCCGGTCAGGTGCTCGGCGGCGTGCTGTTCGGCGCCGTCGTCTCGTCGTTCGTCGGCGCGCTCGCGATGACGCCCGTCGCGATGCTCGCGGCCACGCGCCGCGAGGGCCCGCCGTTCCTCGTGACGTTCCTGCCCGGGTTCTGGGTGCTCGTGCCCGGTGCGCTCGGCCTGGTCGGCGTGACGTCCGTGCTCGGGCACTCGACCGACCAGGCGGTCACGACGATCGTCACCACCGGGGTGTCGATGGTCGCGATCAGCCTCGGCGTGCTCGCGGGCCTCGCGCTCGGCGCGGGCCTGCAGCGCCGGCTCGCGCCCGACGCGCCCCGCATCGTCTGACCCGCGTCACTCGTCGCGGCGCACGACCGCCGCGGCGCGCGCCGCGAGCAGCCCGCCGACGCCCGTCCGACCCGCGCGCAGTCGCGTGAACGCGTCCGCGTCCGGGCCGCCGGGCACGCGCCGCGGCAGCGAGTCGACCGCGACCAGCCACTGCGGCCACCCCAGCAGACGGCACACCGCCATGAGCCGCTCCGACTCGGCGTCGGACTCGCCGCGCTCGTCCGACAGCAGCGTCGTGAGCTCGTCACCCGCGTCCGGGCGCCCGGCGAGCGCCGCGAGCGTGCGCGCCCCGTGCGCGCCCTGCGGGCCGAACGCGTCCTCGTCGTCGGGGAACGCGAGGTGCGCGTCCGACAGGTACG
This sequence comes from Cellulomonas iranensis NBRC 101100 = JCM 18110, assembly GCF_001552375.1. Classification (GTDB taxonomy): domain Bacteria; phylum Actinomycetota; class Actinomycetes; order Actinomycetales; family Cellulomonadaceae; genus Cellulomonas; species Cellulomonas iranensis. The sequence goes on from NZ_BCRB01000001.1 coordinate 79,500, forward strand.
TCACGACCTCGGCGCCGTCGTCGTGCGCCCACACCTGCAGCAGCAGGTCGCGCGCCACGACCACCGTGACGACGACGGCGTGCAGGTCGCCCGACACGAGCTCGCCGACGTCGGGCAGGTAGCGCCGCCGCGCCGCGACGTGACCGCGCGGGCGGTCGGCGACCGCGACGACCCAGCCGTCCTGCGCCGGCCCGACCCACCCGGAGAAGCGCTCGCGCACCAGCACGCGCAGCACGTCGTCACGCGTGGCCCGCACCAGCAGCAGGCCGTAGGTGAGGCCGTCGGGGCGGTAGGTCTCGTCGTCGTGCTCGCTCACACCGGTGAGTGTGGCACCGTCCGGCGCCGGTGCGCGCCGGTCAGGACGTGACGTCGGCCGTCGTGAACCGGGCCCACGCGAGCGCGCCGAACACCACGACCCAGCCCGCCTGCACCGCCAGGCCCTGCGCGAGGACGTCCGCCGACGGCACGACGCGCAGCATCTCGGCGAAGTCGAACCAGTGGTGCGTGAGCAGCGCGGGGTGGATCGCGGCGAGCTGCGGCAGCTGGTCGAGCACGCTCGACACCACCGCGACCACGACGGTCGCGGCCATCGCCCCGATCGGCACCTCGGTGAGCGTCGAGAAGAACAGCCCCACCGCGACCAGCCCCGTCATCGACAGGCCGACGTACGCCACGACGCCCGCGACGCGCAGCACGCCGTCCGCGAGCGGGACGGTGGATCCCGACAGCAGCGTGAGGTCACCCACCCCGAACAGCGCCGCGCCGACCACGAGCCCCACCACGGCGATCGCGAGGACCGCGGCCGCGGCGAACACGAGCGCGCCGAGCGCCTTGACCGCGAGCAGCCGGCCGCGCCCGACCGGGACCACGAGCAGGTACCGCAGCGTGCCGGCCGACGCCTCGCCCGCGATCGCGTCGCCCGACGCGATGCCGATGGTCAGCGGCAGCAGGAACGGCGTGCACAGGAACAGCGACGCGACGACGAGGAACAGCCCGTTGCCCGTCACGCGGGACACGAAGGGCGGTCCCTGCCCGGCGAGCGCGGTGTCCTGCGCGAGGTACAGCACGACCCCGAGCAGCAGCGGCACGAGCGCGAGGCCCACGAGCAGCACGAGGTTGCGGCGGCGGCCCAGCACGAGCGCGAGCTCGGCGCGCACGAGGCGCGCGAGCGCGCCGCGGTGGCGCACGGGTACGTCGGCGCCCGGCGCGGGCACGGCGGCGGCCCCCGCGGGCGTGGCAGGTGCCGTGGTGTCAGCGGGCGACATCGAAGCCCTCCCCGGTGAGCTCGACGAACACGTCCTCGAGCGAGGGTCGACGCACGTCGAGACCCACGACCGGGACGTCGGCGCGCACGAGCGCGGCCGTGACGTCCTGCGGTGCCGGACCCGTGTCGTCGCGCACCGCCGCCCACACGGTCACGGTCCCGTCGGCGACCGCGCGGTCGGCGGTGACGTCGTCCAGCGCGAGCCGGCGCAGCTCGGCCACGGCGGCGTCCGCGCTGGCGGCCGGCGTGCGGACCGCGATCCGCGCGGCGCGCCGCGCGGTCAGCTCGGTGCGCGGGCCCTGCAGCAGCAGGTGCCCGCGGCCCATGATCCCGACGTGCGTGCACACCTGCTCGATCTCGGCCAGCAGGTGCGACGACACGAGCACGGTCGTGCCGGCGTCCGCGAGCTCGCGCACCAGGTGCCGCACCTCGCGCGTGCCCTGCGGGTCCAGCCCGTTGGTCGGCTCGTCGAGCACCAGCAGGTCGCGCGGCCGCAGCAGCGCCGCGGCCAGGCCGAGGCGCTGCTTCATGCCGAGCGAGTACTGCCGGTACCGCTTGTCCGCCGCCGCGGTCAGGCCGACGCGCTCGAGCGCGGCCTCGGCCCGTGTGCGCGCCGTCCTCGGGTCGGTCGACGCGTCGACCGCGTCGAGCCGCGCGAGGTTCGCGCGGCCCGACAGGTACGGCTGGAACGCGGGCCCCTCGACCAGCGCCCCCACGCGCGGCAGCACGTGCGCGGCACGCTGCGGCACCGGCTCGCCCAGCAGCTCGACCCGCCCCGACGTGGGCGCGACCAGCCCGAGCAGCATGCGGATCGTCGTCGTCTTGCCCGAGCCGTTGGGCCCCAGGAACCCGTACACGGCGCCGCGCGGCACCGCCAGGTCGATGCCGTCGACCGCGACCTGGCCCGTGCGGAACCGCTTGGTCAGCGCGTGCGTGCGGATGGCGTCGTCGGTCACGGCACCAGCGTGCGGCACGGCCGGCGCCGCGGCGCGCAGCGTGGCCGTCACGCGCCGGCGACCGCGCGCAGCGTGTCCACCGGCACGGCGCCGGCGAGCACGCGGCCGTCGTCGAGCACCAGCACCGACAGCAGCGACGACTGCAGCGCACGCCCGCCCTCGACGGGTGTCGTCAGCTGGTCGTACAGCGTCGCGGTGTCGAGGTCGACCGGCGGGCCGTCGCCCTCGCCCATGAACTGGTCGAAGAGCTGGTTCGCACCCTCGCCGCCGCCGAACGACTTCTCGACGTCGGGCAGCGACGCGACCGCCGACGGGTCGCCCGCGAGCAGGGCCGCGACGTCGACGTCGCTCACCTCGACGACCGCGTCCCAGCCGGTGCCCGTGACGGTCACGCCGTCGGGCAGCGGCGCGTCCGCCGGGTCGTCGGGCAGCGTCGACGGCACGTCGCCGTGCGCCGCGAGCGTCGCGTCATCGGGCAGCGGCACCGTGACCTCGCGGACCTGCGCGCCCGGCGGCGTCGTGAACGTCAGCACCGAGTCCGCCGGCGCGGCGAACGTCACGTCCGTGAACCCGACCTCGAGCGCCGGGGTCTGCGCGTCGTCGCTGCTCCACACCTGCACGCGCAGCGGCGTCCACGTCCGGGCGTCGACCGCGACCACGATCCGGCCGACCAGCGTCGTCGTCGAGGTCGGCGTCACGACCACCTGGTAGGCGTCCCGGCCGGCCACCTTCGTGGCGGCGTCGACGCTCACCGTCGCGTCCTGCTGCGCCCGCTCGAGCGCCTGACGTCCCAGCTCGGCGGGCGTCGGCAGGTCCGCCGGCGGGGTCGGCGGGTCGTCGCGCAGCGCCTGCGCACGGGCCGCGTCCTGCGGCGAGAGCGCGTAGTGCACGACCTCGTCGTCCGACGACGAGTACGTCCACGCCTGCGTGCCGTCGGTGACCGCCGAGTACTCCGACGCGGTGCCCAGCAGCGACACGCGCGAGCGCGCCTCGCCGTCGGTCCACACGCGCAGCGTCGTCGACCCGCCCAGCAGGCTCACAGGGTCCGCGCCGCCCACCTGCACGAGCGACAGGTCCGGCAGGCCGAGACGCGCGGTGTGCACGACCGTGCCCGACAGCGCCTGCGGCTCGGCCTCCAGCACGCGCGTCACGAGCTCGTCGGGCTGCACGGTCGGCAGACCGGCAGTGTCGGCGGACGCCAGCAGCGGGGGAGCGGCGAACGCCGCGCCCACGGCGACGACGGCGACGGCGGGCACCGCCCACGCGGCGCGGACGCGGGACCGGGGGGTGACGGGGGTCGTGTCCATGGGACCCACCGTGCGCCCCGGTGCCTGAGCGGAACCTGAGCGGCGTGCCACCCGCGCCCGGACGCGGGTGGGATGCTGCCGGGGTGCGCGTGCTCGTGGTCGACGACGAGGTCGGGCTGGTGCGCGCCCTGCGCCGCGGCCTGACCGCCGAGGGGTTCGCGGTCGACGCCGCGCACGACGGCGAGACGGGCCTGCGGATGGCCGTCGACGGCGAGTACGACGTGCTCGTCGTCGACGTCATGCTGCCGCGGCGCAACGGCTACGACGTCGTCACCGCGCTGCGCGCGCAGGACGTGTGGACGCCCGTGCTCATGCTGTCCGCGAAGGACGGCGAGCACGACGTGGCCGACGGGCTCGACGTCGGCGCCGACGACTACCTCACCAAGCCGTTCTCGTTCGTCGTGCTCGTCGCGCGGCTGCGCGCGCTCGTGCGCCGGCCCGTCGCCCCGCGTCCCGCGGTGCTGCGCGTCGGCGCGCTCGAGCTCGACCCCGCGACGCGCGCCGTCACGCGCGACGGCGCACCGGTCGAGCTCACGGTCCGCGAGACCGCCCTGCTGGAGTACCTGCTGCGGCACGCCGACCGCGTCGTCGGCAAGCTCGAGCTGCTCGACCACGTGTTCGACACGCGGGGCGACGACCCGAACGTCGTCGAGGTGTACGTCGGGTACCTGCGCCGCAAGCTCGGGCGCGACGCCGTCACGACCGTGCGCGGCGCCGGGTACCGCGTCGGCGGGGCCGCGTGAGCCGGGCGCGGGACGCGTGGTGGCGCCGCACGTCGTTGCGCGCGCGCCTCACGCTCGTCGCGACCGCGTCGGTCGCCGTCGTGCTCGTCGTCGGCGCGTTCGCGCTCTCGGGCGTCGTGGGCGTCGCCCGCACCGCCGCCGTCGACACCGCCGTGCGCGAGCGGTCCGCGACGCTCGCCGCCCTCGTCGCCGACGACCGCGTGCCCGACGCGCTGCCCGTCACGCAGCCGGGGGAGGTCGCGCAGCTCCTCGACGCCTCCGGCGCCGTGCTCGCGACCTCGACCACCGCGAGCCGCACCCTGCCGGTCGTCGACGCGGCCACGCTGACGGCGTGGCGCGAGCGCGCGGGCGGCCGCGTGCTCGTCGTCGGCACCGAGGCCAGCGCGTACGACCGGGTCGCGCGCGCGGCCGTGCGCGCCGTCACCTACCGCGGCGAGCCGGCGACGCTCGTCACGACCGTCCCGCTCGCCGACGTCGAGGGCGTGGTGCGCGCGCTGCGCGTCGCGCTGCTGCTGGTCGTGCCCGTGCTCACCGTCGGGTTCGCGCTCGTGCTGCGCGCACTGCTGGGGCGCGTGCTCGCGCCCGTCGAGGACCTGCGGGCCGCGGCCGACCGGGTCGCGCTCGCGGGCGGGCCGGGGTCGCTGCCCGTGCCCGCCGCCGACGACGAGCTCGGCGCGCTGGCCCGCACCCTCAACGCGATGCTCGACCGGCTCGAGACCGCCGCGGCACGCCAGCGCACGTTCGTCGCCGACGCCGCGCACGAGCTGCGCTCACCCGTCGCGGCCGCGCGGGCCGCCGTCGAGGTCGCGGCCGCCCACCCCGAGGCGTACCCGGTCGCCGACCTGGTCGCCGACCTCGCGCCCCAGGTCGCGCGCATGCAGGCCCTGGTCGACGACCTGCTGGTGCTCGCGCGCGTCGGCGCGACACCGGCCGCGCGCGGGCCCGTCGACCTCGCCGAGGTCGCGGCCGAGGCCGCCGCGTCCGTCGTGCCGACCGCCGACGCGCGCGGCGTCGAGGTCACCGTGACCGGTGCCGCGACCGCCCTGGGGGCCGCCGGGCCCACGGCGCGCGCCGTGCGCAACCTCGTCGACAACGCCGCGCGGCACGCGCGCTCCGCCGTCGCCGTGCGGGTCGAGCGGCGCACGGGCGACGCCGGCGTCGACGACGCCGTCCGGGTCGTCGTCGACGACGACGGCCCGGGCGTGCCGCCGGGCGACCGTGAGCGCGTGTTCGAGCGGTTCGTGCGCCTCGACGCGGCGCGCGAGCGCGACGCCGGCGGCACGGGCCTCGGTCTCGCCATCGCCCGCGAGGTCGCGCGCGAGCAGGGCGGCGACGTCACGCTCGACGAGTCGCCGACCGGCGGCCTGCGCGCCGTGCTCACGCTGCCCGCCGGCTGACGCCGTGCGACGATCCTGCTGGTCCGCGCGCCGCGCGGGCGCAGCAGGACCACCGGGGAGGGTGCACGTGCCGCAGACGGTCCGGGCCTCGCAGGCGCCGAACGGGCTCAACGTGCGCATCGACCGCGTGCGGATCGGCGGCCTCGCGCTGCGCACGTGGACGACGTGGATCCAGGAGACCGACGACGTGCCCGTCGCCGACCGGCGCGACATCGTGCTCGTGCACGGCCTGGGCGTCAGCTCGGAGTACTTCGAGCGGCTCGCGGTGCACCTCGGCCGCGTCGGGGCCGTGCACCTGCTGGACCTGCCCGGGTTCGCCGGCGTCCCGCGGCCCGACCGCCACCTCGAGATCGACGACTTCGCGCGGCTCATCGCGCGGTGGGTCGAGCACGTCGGCCTCGAGCGGCCCACGTTCCTCGGGCACTCGATGGGCTCGCAGATCGTCACCGAGGTCCTCGCGAGCCACCCGGGGATCGCGTCGCACGCCGTGCTGATCGGTCCGCCGGTCAACGCGCAGGAGCGCTCCGTCCCGCGGCAGGCGCTGCGGCTGCTGCAGAGCTCGGTGCACGAGTCGCCGCGCACGCGCGGCATCGCCCTGCGCGGGTACGTCGAGTGCGGGCCGCACTGGTTCGCGCAGGTGCTGCCGCGCATGCTGCGCTACCCGATCGAGGACCGGCTCCCGGCGGTCGACGTGCCCGTGCTCGTCGTGCGCGGCGAGCACGACCACGTGGCGCCGCGCGCGTGGGCGCAGCTGCTCGCCGACGCCGCGCCCGACGGCCGCTGGGTCGAGATCGCCGGGGCGTCGCACGCCGTGATCTACGAGCACAGCCGCCAGGTCGGCGACCTCGTGCTGGAGCACGTGCGGCGATGAGCACGACGCCGGGCGGGCCGAGGGCCCTGGGGCGACGCGTGGCGACCGCGCGGCACCGCGCGCGTCAGGGGGTCGCGTGGGCCCGGGACTACGCGTGGATCGTCGGCGCGCAGCTGCGGGCGCTGCGGCCGGTGCGGGCCGACGCGTGGGCCGCGGGGGACCGGGCGCCCGTGCTGCTGCTGCCGGGCATCTACGAGCGCTGGCCGGTCATGGCGGACCTCGCGCGTGCGCTGCTCGCGGCGGGTCACCCGGTGCACGTCGTGCCCGGCCTCGGGCTCAACGGCCGCCCGCTCGCGGCGTCGGCGCGCGTCGTCGCGGCGCGCGTCGAGGAGCTCGGTCTGCGCGGCGTCGTGCTGGTCGCGCACTCCAAGGGCGGGCTGATCGGCAAGCTCGTGATGGGCGACCCGGACGCCGGGCGGCGCGTCGCGGGGCTCGTCGCCGTGAACACGCCGTTCGCCGGGTCGGTCTACGCGCGGTGGTTCCCGGTGCGGTCGGTGCGTGCGCTGTCGCCGCGCGACCCGCACGTGCGGGCGATCGCGCGCGAGGTCGCCACGCACGCCCGGACCTGGTCGCTGTACGCCCGGTTCGACCCGCACGTGCCGGCGGGCGGCGAGCTGCCCGGCGCCGTCAACGTGCGGCTGCCGCTCGACGGCCACTTCCGCCCGCTGGGCGACCCCCGCCTGCACGCGGCCGTGCTCGACGCCGTCGCCCACCTGGCCGGGACCGCACCCGGGCCGGACGCCGCCCGCGACGCCCGGCCCGCGGCGGGGTGATCGGTCCGTCGGCTCAGTGGTGGGCCGGTGCGGCGGTGCCCGCAGGGGCCGGGCGCACGGCGAACGCCGCGGCGATCGCGGGGAGGGTCAGCAGCGCACCGCCGAGGAACGCCGCGTGCACGCCGCCGGCGGTCGCGGCGGCGGTGGACGCGCCGCCCGCCGCCAGCCCCGCGGCCGTGGCCGAGAGCACCGTGACGAAGAGCGCGGTACCGGCCGCACCGGCGACCTGCTGGACGGTGCCGATCACGGCGCTGCCGTGCGAGTACCGCTCGGGCACGACCGACCCCAGCGCCGACGTGAACAGCGGCGTGAAGACCAGCGCGAGGCCCGCCGACATGGTCAGGTGCGCCACGACGACCATCCACGGCGCGCTGCCCTCGCCGAGCAGCAGCGCCATGCCCCACGTGGCCGTGCTCACCAGGATCGTGCCGGGCACGAGCAGCGGGCGCGGGCCGACCTTGTCGTAGGCGCGGCCCACGAGCGGCGCGAGCAGACCCATGAGCAGACCGCCCGGCAGCAGCATGAGGCCCGTGCGCAGCGTGTCGAGCCCCAGCACGTCCTGCGCGTAGATCGGCAGCATGATGATGACGCCGAACAGCGCCATCATCATGACGGCCATCATCGCGACGCCCACCGCGAAAGTCCGCGAGCGGAACGTGCGCAGGTCGAGCAGCGCCGCGTCGGTGCGCTGCAACCAGACCTGCCGCGCGACGAACAGCGTGAGGCCGGCCGCGCCCGCGAGCAGCGTGGCGGCCGTCACGACGCGCGACCCGCCGTGCGCGGCCTCCCCGACGCTCGACAGCCCGAACACGAGCCCGCCGAACGCGACCGCGGACAGCAGCACCGACAGCACGTCGACGCGCGCCTGGCGCGGCTCGGTGACGTTCGGCAGGCGCAGCGCGCCCAGCACGAGCGCGACCGCGGCGATGGGCAGCACGAGCCCGAACATCCACCGCCACGACAGCACCGACAGGATCAGACCCGAGATCGTCGGCCCGAGCGCGGGGGCGACCGAGATGACGATCGAGATGTTGCCCATCGTGCGGCCGCGCGACGCCGGCGGCGTCACGGTCATCACGGTGGTCATGAGCAGCGGCAGCATGACCGCGGTGCCCATGGCCTGCACGACGCGGCCCGCGAGCAGCACCGGGAACCCGGGCGCGAGCGCGCAGATCAGCGTGCCGAGACCGAACAGGCTCATGGCCGTGAGGAACGCGCCACGGGTCGTGGTGCGCTGCAGGAAGAAGCCGGTCACGGGGATGACGACGGCCATGGTCAGCAGGAACGCGGTCGTCAGCCACTGCGCGGTGCTCGCGGTGACGTCGAGGTCGTGCATGAGGCGCGGCAGCGCGACGCCCATGATCGTCTCGTTGAGGATCACGACGAACGTCGAGACCAGGAGCAGCGCGATCGCGAGCCGGTCGCGCGCGGAGAGCGTGGTGGGGGCCTCGACGGCGTCGGAGGTCCGGGCGGACGGCTCGACGACGGTCGTCGGCTGGTCGGTGCGGTCGGTCACGGGGGTCGCCTGTCGCGTCGGGCCCCGGGGCGGGGCGTGCGGGTCCGAGGGGCCGTCGGGGCCGGGTGGGGGTCGCGGGCGTCGTCACCGCGCGCCGCCAGTCTGTGACGCCAACCCGTGCCGGGTCGACGTCATTCCCTGCAGACCGGTGCCGCGCGGCGAACTCGTCGGGCGGCACGGCGGCGTCACGACGCGGACGAGCCGCGCGGCAGGGCGACGCGCGCACCGATGCCGGACGCGCCGACGGGTCCGGTGCGCGTCGGCGCCGGACCCGTCGTGCAGCGCGGGGTGCGCTCAGGCGTCGGCGAGGACGCCGTCGAGCAGCCCCAGGACGATCGTCGCGGACCGCTCCGCCGCGTCGTCGACGTGCGCCGAGAAGTCGACGCCCGCGATCGGGCCGCACAGGTCGGAGATGCCGCGCACCGACACGAACGGCACGCCCGCGAGGTGCGCGGTGTGCGCGAGCGCGGCCGACTCCATGTCGCACGCGAGCGCACCCGGGAACGCCTCGCGCATGCCGACGACGCGCTCGGCGTCGACGAACACGTCGCTCGACAGGATCGTGCCGGTCCGGACCGTGAGCCCGCCCGCGTCGACGCCCGCGACCGCGGCGAGCAGCGCCGGGTCGGCGTCGTACCGCGCGGGCATGCGCGGCACCTGCCCGAGCTCGTACCCGAACACGCGCGCGTCGGCCGCGCCGTACACGGTGTCGGCGCCGACGACGACGTCGCCGACGCGCACGTCGAGGCCCATGCCGCCGGCCGAGCCCGCGCTCAGCACCGCGCGGGCCCCCGATCCGTGCAGCGCGAGCGCGGCAGCGGTCGCGGCGTTGACGAGCCCGATGCCGCAGGTCACGAGCAGCACGCGCGGGCCGCCGAGGTCGAGCACGCGGCGCGCGGCACCCGCGACGTCGACCTCGTCGCCGACGGCGGTCGCCCGGTCGAGGAACGGCGACGCCTCGACGCCCATGGCCGTGACGACGACCGCGTCGACCCGCACGCCGGGTGCGGCGGACAGGTCGGTGCTCACGCGGTGACCGTGGCCCACGCGTCGCGCTGCGCGAGGAACGCGCGCGCGGCGTCCTGCGCACCGGTCAGCGTGTGGTTCGCGCCCCAGCCGCACTGCACCTCGTTGGCCGCGGGGACCTCGGTCGCGTCGAGCACGTCCGTGAGCGTCGCGGCGACCAGCTCGGCGACCTCCTCGGTGCTCCAGCGACCCTCGAGCATGAGGTAGAAGCCCGTCTGGCAGCCCATGGGGGAGAAGTCGAGCACGCGGTCGGAGTGGTTCCGCGAGTGCTCGGCGAACAGGTGCTCGAGCGAGTGCACGGCCGGCATCTCGAGGTGCGCGACGTTGGGCTGCGTGAAGCGCACGTCGAACTTGGAGATGACGTCCCCGTGCGGCAGCTGCTTGAGGTCCGCGAGCCGGAGGTACGGCGCGGCGACGGTCCGGTGGTCGAGGTTGAACGACTCGACGTTCATGCGAGGTGTGTCCACGGCACCAGTCTGCGCCATCGGGGGCCGGTCGCGCCGGGGCGTCCGGGGCGACCGGGCCGGGGTCAGCGGGAGCGCAGCTCGACCAGCACGCGCGGCAGCTCGTCGAGCAGCTCGCGGGCCAGGTAGCCGAGGGGTCCGACGGCGGCCGCGAGGCGGTCGCCCGCGAGCCCGTGCGCCTCGACGCCGAAGCACGCGGCCTGCGCCGGGTCGGCGCCGCGCGCGAGCAGCCCGGCGACGGCGCCCGCGAGCACGTCGCCGCTGCCGGACGTGCCGAGGCCCGAGTGCCCGGTCGACGAGCGCCAGCGCCGGCCCCCGGGCTCGGCGACGACGCCCGCGCACACCACGACCGTGCCGTAGGCGTCGGCCAGCCGGGCCGCGACGGGCTCGTCGCCGTCGTCGTGCCCCTCGTCGGGCGCCGCGTCGGACGACCCGAGCAGGTAGGCGGCCTCGGTGGAGTTCGGCGTCAGCACGGCCCGCCCGCGCACGGCCTCGCGCACGTCCGACGCGTCGCGCAGCACGCCGAGCGCGAACGCGTCGAGCACGAGCGGCGTCGTCGCGGGGGCGTGGGCGAGCACGGCGCGCAGCAGCGCGAGCGTCCCGGCCGGCGCGTCCAGCCCGGGGCCGACCACGACGACGTCGGCGCGCGCGAGCTCGGCGTCCAGGACGCCGTCGCCGGGCCCGGCGACGGCGCCGTCGGGGCGCTCGGGCAGTCCGAGCACGCCGGCCTCGGGCACCGCGACCGCGAGCGGCCCTGCGACCGACTCCGCGACGGCCAGGGACAGCCGCCCCGCGCCGACCCGCAGGGCCGCGAGCCCCGCGAGCAGGACGGCGCCCGGCGTGCCGCGCGCACCGCCGAGCACGAGCACGCCGCCGCGCGCGTCCTTGCCACCGGTCGGCTCCGGCAGCGGGTGCTCCCGCAGCAGCGTGGGGCTCAGGACGGCGGTGTCACCCATGCGTGTCCTCCGTGCCCTCGTGCTCGGTGATCGGCGCGTCGAGCTCGGCCAGGTGCGCGACGTCGTCGAACGCCGCGAGCCGCCACGCGCCGTCGACCCGGTCGAGACGCGTGACGGACGCGTTGTGCACGCTGCTGCCGCGCACGATCGTCATGAGCTCGTCCTCGGTGAGCTCCTCGAGCACGTAGCGCAGCAGCATCACGACCGCGTCGTGCACGACGACGAGCACGCGCCGGCCGGCGTCCCGCTCCTGCAGGTCGCGCAGCGCCGCGCGCAGCCGCAGCGCGACGTCGGCCCACGACTCGCCGCCGGGCGGGCGGTGGTACATCTTGCCGAGGTGCCGGCGGCGCTCGGCCTCGGCCGGGTGGTGCTCGAGCACGCCGCGCCACGTGAGGCGGTCGAGCACGCCCAGCTCGCGGTCGCGCAGCCGCTCGTCGAGACGCACCGGCAGGTCGAGGCCGGCGGTCTCGAGCGCGATCCGCGCGGTCTGCTGCGTGCGCACGTACGGCGAGCACCACACGACCTCGGGCACCTCGCCGGCCGGGAGGTCCGCGAGCCACGCGCCGAGCGCCTTCGCCTGCTCACGGCCGCGCTCCGACAGCGGCGTGTCGGCGTCCCGCGTCGCGACGTCGACGACGAGGGCCTGCGTGCGCTCGGCGTGCGTGGCCGCGACGTTGCCGACGCTCTCGCCGTGACGCACGAGCACGAGGCTCGCGGGGGCGGGCGTCACCGGCGGTCGCGCTCCTCGAGCGCCGGCAGGATCGTCGTCGGGATCGCGAACGCGAGGCCGAAGGCCAGGATGCCCGCGGTCGCCACGAGCGCGCCGGTGGTGCCGTCGCTGCTGCTGAAGCCGATGGTGAGCAGCGCGAACGCGCCGACGAACAGCACGAGGCACAGCACGCCGCTCAGGGCGCGCGTGGGCGCCTCGGGGGCCGGGTCGGTGCTGCGGGCGCCGGTGTCGTTGCTCATCGGGGTCCTCCTCGAGTGGTGCGACGGTGAGCGGCCAGTATCCCGGCGCGGCGCGGCGGGGGCACGCCCGCGCAGCCCCTCGGCGTGCCGCGCGCCCCGCGACCCGCCCGCCGGCGCGGCCCGTCAGCGCATCGGCAGGGCGCGCCGCCCCCGCGGCCCGTACGCGGGCATGGCGCCGCGGTACGCGACCTCCAGCAGCACGAGCACGCGCTGACGGTGCCCGGCCCACGGCGCGAGCAGGTGCAGCATGCCGGCGTCGTCCGCGCGTCGCCCCGTCAGCGCCCACCCGACGAGGTGCGGGAGGTGGGCGTCCCCGACCTGCACGGCGTCGGGGTCGCCCAGCGCGCGCGACGTGACCTCCGCCGCGGTCCACGGGCCGATGCCGGGCACGGTCTGCAGGCGCCGCCCGAGCTCGGCGGGCGCGAGGTCGGGCGTCAGCCGGTGCGCCACGGCGGCGGCGCGCCGGACCGCGTCGGCGCGGTGCGCGTCGACGCCCGCCTGCCGCCACTCCCACACCGGCAGGGCTCCCCACGCCGCGGGCGGCGGCGCGACGCGCAGGCCCGCCGGCGCGGGCCCGGGAGCAGGGTCGCCGTGCCGCGCGACGAGACGGCGCCACGACGCCTTGGCGTCGGTCCCGACGACGCGCTGCTCGAGGACCGACGTCACGACCGTGGACCACACGTCGCCGCCGCGCGCGAGCCGCAGCGACGCGTGCGTGCGGTGGGCGCGCGCGACCGCGGGGTGCAGGTGCGCCGCGAACCCGGTCGGGTCGTCGAGCAGGCCGAGCAGACCGGGCACGTCGGCGAGCACGTCGGCCGCGCCGGGCCCCCACGCGTCGGCGCGCACGCCGCCCGGGACGCCGGTGAGGCGCAGCGTCGCGGGCCCGGACGCCCGGCGCGTCGCGTGCCAGACGGCGCCGTCGACGGTGGCCCACGTGGGGTCGCCCGCGCCGCGGCGCAGGCGACCGACCGTGCGTCGCGGGTCGACGTGCCCCGGGCACGCGACGACCGTACCGACGTCGCCGGTCGCGTGCGGGGCGCGCGGCGGTGCGGTCACGGGGTGGGCGGCGGTCACACCTCCAGGATGCACCCGGGCGCCGACGCGCCCGTTCGGCGTGCCGCGCCCGGTGACGCGCGGCACACTCGGCGCGTGACGACGGGACCGGGCGTGCGCGACGGCGGGCTCGCCGTGCGCCGCGAGGGCGCGGTGCTGCGCGTCGTGCTCGACGGCGCGGTGGACCTGGCGGTGCGCGAGCGGGACACGCCGCCGCTGTGGGCGGCGCTCGCGGAGCCCGACGTCACGGGCGTCGAGGTCGACGCGGGCGCCGTGACGTTCCTCGACTCCAGCGGCCTGTCGGTGCTCGTGCGCCTCGCGCGGGACGCCGACGAGCGCGGCGTCCCGCTGCGGCTGACGGCGGTGAGCCCGCGCGTCGCGGACCTGCTCGACGCGACCGGTGTGCGCGACTGGATCGCGGGCCTCGGGGCGGGTCCCGGCCCGACGGGCGACGCGGCGCGCTGACGCGTCAGCGGCCCCGCAGCCGCTCGATCGCCCGGCGGTCGCGCTTGGTGGGCCGGCCCGCGCCGCGGTCGCGCTGCGCCGCGACCGCGACCTGGGTGCGCGGCACGGGGGCGGGGGAGCGGTCGAGGTAGGAGGCCTGCGCGATCTCCGCGGACACGCGCTTGACCAGCAGCCGGTGCACGACGACGAGCCGTTCGCGGCCCGCGCCGCGGATCTGCACCTCGTCGCCCGGGACGACCTGCGTCGCGGGCTTGGCGCGCTCGCCGTTGACGCGCACGTGGCCCGCGCGGCACGCGGCCCCGGCGGCCGAGCGCGTCGGGAACAGCCGCACCGCCCACGCCCAGGCGTCGACGCGGACCCGGCCCTGCGGCTCGGCCACGGTGCACCTCCCGTCCGGCTCCCGACGCCGTGCGCGTCGTCGGGGCCAGCCTGCCACGCGGCGGCGTGCGGGTCGTCGGCGAGCGAGCGCGAGGCCGCGTGACCGCCCGACGGCGACGCGGTCGACGGTGAAACGCTTCGACGGTCCCGCGCGCGGCGGGTCCGCGCGACGCTCGGCCCCGTGGGCGTGCGCCGCCCGCCCGCGCCGCGCGCGGACCCGCGTCGAAGGAGCCGTGAGCATGGCCACCAGCCCTCCGTCCCGCCCCGTCCGTCGTCGGCGGCTCCGCGCGCTCGCGACCGTCGTCGGTCTCGCGCTGCTCGTGCCGGCCGGTGCCGCGACCGCGCCGGGTGCGCTCGCGGCTCCCGGGGCGGCCTCGGTCGCCCCGTCCGTCGCGGCCGACGCCGAGCCCGTCCGCGTCATGGCGCTCGGCGACTCCATCACGGGCTCGCCCGGCTGCTGGCGCGCGCTCCTGCACCGCGACCTCACCGCCGCCGGGCACCGCGTCGACATGGTCGGCACGCTGCCGCCGCAGGGCTGCGGCATCGCGCACGACGGCGACAACGAGGGGCACGGCGGGGCGCTCGTGACGAACGTCGCCGCGTCCGGCGAGGCGGCCGCGTGGTTCGCGGCCACGCGCCCGCAGGTCGTGCTCATGCACTTCGCGACCAACGACGTGTGGAGCGCACGGACGCCGCAGCAGGTCCTCGACGCGTGGACGACGCTCGTGCGGCAGATGCGCGCGGTCGACCCGCACGTCGTGGTCGTGGCCGCGCAGATCATCCCCGTCGCGCCGCCGTCGTGCGCGCAGTGCCCGGCTCGCACCGAGGCGCTCAACGCCGAGGTCCCCGCGTGGGCCGCCGCGACGTCGACGCCGGGCTCGCCCGTGCTGGTCGCCGACCACTGGACCGGCTGGGACCCCGCGCGCGACACGTCGGACGGCGTGCACCCGAACGACGCCGGCACGGTGCGCATGGCCGCGACCTGGCTGCCCGTGGTCGAGCGGGCGCTCGCGCTCGTCGAGGGCACGGCGCCGACGCCCGGCCCGTCGCCCACCGTCACCCCGACGCCGACGCCGACGCCCACCGCGACCCCGACCCCGACGCCGACCTCGACGTCGACGCCCACGTCGACACCCACGCCCACCCCGCCCGCGGGCGCGGCCTGCACGGCCGTCCTCACGGTCACGAGCCGGTGGCCGGGCGGCTTCGTCGCGACCGTGCGCGTGACGAGCAGCGGCACGTCGGCCACGTCCGGCTGGCAGGTCGCGGTGCCGCTGCCGGCGAACCAGGTCGCGCACGCCTGGAGCGCCACCGTGTCGGGCTCGTCGTCGGTCACGTTCGACGCGGTCGCGTGGAACGGCGCGCTCGCACCCGGCGCGGCGGCCGAGCTCGGCTTCCAGGGCACCGGCGAGCCGCCTGTCGGCGCGGTCACCTGCACGGCACGCTGACGCGGGCCTGACGGGTCGCCGCCGTCGACCGTCGTGTCGCAGGTGCCGCGCCCTCGGCCAGGACCCGTCCGCGGCCCGCGCACGCGTCCCGGACGCACGACGGCCCGCGGTCCGCACGACCACCCCGCTCGGGGAGCCGTGCCGACCGCGGGCCGCGGTGCGTGCGCCGTCGCCGTGCCGCGACGGCCGCGCGGGTCAGTCCCGCAGCTCGAGGTACCTCGCGATGAGCGACCGGGTCGACGGGTCCTGCGCGTCGAGCGCGGCCGCGTCGCCCTGCACCGCGGGGGCGATCTCGAGGGCGAGCTTCTTGCCCAGCTCGACGCCCCACTGGTCGAACGAGTCGATGCCCCACACGACGCCCTGCGCGAACGTGATGTGCTCGTACAGCGCGATGAGCTGCCCCACGACCGACGGCGTGAGCGCCGGTGCGAGGATCGACGTGGTGGGGCGGTTCCCCGAGAACACGCGCGCGGGCACGATCTCCTCGGCGGTGCCCTCGGCGCGCACCTCGTCGGCGGTCTTGCCGAACGCGAGCGCCTTGGTCTGCGCGAAGAAGTTCGCGAGGAACAGCGCGTGCACGTCGGTCTCGCCGTCGCGCAGCGGGTACGCGGGGTTGGCGACCGCGATGAAGTCGGCCGGGATGAGGCGCGTGCCCTGGTGGATGAGCTGGTAGAACGCGTGCTGGCCGTTGGTGCCGGGCTCGCCCCAGAAGACCTCGCCGGTCTGCGTCGTGACGGGCGTGCCGTCCCAGCGCACGGACTTGCCGTTGGACTCCATGGTGAGCTGCTGCAGGTACGCCGGGAAGCGGTGCAGCTGCTGCGCGTACGGGAGCACGGCGTGCGTGTGCGCGCCGAGGAAGTTGACGTACCAGACGTTGAGCAGGCCCATGAGGAACGGCACGTTGCGCTCGAACGGGGTCGTACGGGCGTGCTCGTCGACCGCGTGGAAGCCCGCGAGCAGCTCGCGGAACGCGTCGGGGCCGATCGCGATCGCGAGGGACGTGCCGATCGCGGAGTCGACCGAGTAGCGCCCGCCGACCCAGTCCCAGAACCCGAACGCGTTGGCCGGGTCGATGCCGAACTCGGCGACCTTGTCGAGCGCCGTCGAGACCGCGACGAAGTGCTGCGCGACCGCGCCGCGCCGCGCCTCGTCGGTGTCCTCGATGCGGCCCTCGCCGACGAGCCGCTCCCACAGCCAGGCGCGCGCCAGGCGCGCGTTGGTCAGCGTCTCGAGCGTCGTGAACGTCTTGGACGCGACGATGAACAGCGTGGTCGTCGGGTCGAGGTCGGCCGTCTTCTGCGCGAGGTCCGTCGGGTCGATGTTCGAGACGAACCGCACCTCGAGGTCGTCGGCGACGTACGGCGCGAGCGCCTCGTAGACCATGACGGGCCCGAGGTCGGAGCCGCCGATGCCGATGTTGACGACCGTGCGCACGCGCTCGCCCGTGACGCCGGTCCACGCGCCCGAGCGGACCTTCTCGGCGAACGCGGACACCTCGGCCAGCACGCGCTGCACGTCCTCGTCGACCTGCTGCCCGTCGACGACCAGGGGAGGCTGCGCGCCCGCGGGGCGGCGCAGCGCGGTGTGCAGCACCGCGCGGTCCTCGGTGACGTTGATGCGCTCGCCCGCGAGCATCGCGGCGAACCGGTCGGTGAGCTGCACCTCGTCCGCGAGACGCGCCAGCAGCGCGATCGTCTCGTCGGTCACGAGGTTCTTCGACAGGTCGACCGTGAGGTCCGCGAGCGGCAGCGTGAGGCGCTGCGCGCGCTCGGGGTCCTGCGCGAACCACGTGCGCAGGTCGGGGCGCAGCGTGCTCTCGTGCTCCGAGAGCGCCTGCCAGGCGCTCGTGGTCGTCGGGTCGATGGGCGGCGTGGGCACGGGGTTCTCCAGGGTTCGACGAGCGGGGTGCGACTCGCGCACCCGCCCACCGTAGGGCCGGTGGGTGCGTTCTCGCACGGGACGTCCGGTCGTGCGCCGCGGCTACCGTGGGCGTCATGTCCCGCGTCCCCGTCGCGGCGGTCGCCGCCACCGGTCTCGTCGTCGCGTTCGCGCTCGCCCAGGGCACGGGCGTGCGCTGGCTCGGCGGTCTGGTGCTGCTGGTCACGGCCGCGTGGTGCCTGCGCGTGGCGGTGCCGCGCGTCGGGTGGTGGCGGCCCGTCGTCGTGCTCGTGGTGGGGCTCGCGCTGTTCGTCGCGTCGCACGTCGCGGCCGACGTCGCCGGGCCGTGGCCGGCCGTGCTCACGGCCGCGGCCGTGCTCGGTGCGACGGCCTGGGGGCTCGTCGACCGGGCACGGCCGCGCGCGCGTCGGACCGGTGCGGGGTCCGTCAGCGGTACGTGATGCCGGACGGGCTGTAGCCGCACGCGGCGCTGGGGCCGGTCGCAACCTTCGTCGGCTCGCCCGACGTGACCCCGCGGTACTCCTCGCAGATCGCGATCTTGCGGGACGGGTCGTTGACGACCGTCACGCCGGTGATCGTCGCGCGGTCCCCGAGGTTGGGGTTGATGCCGACGAGCGCCTTGCCCGGGGCGGTCACGAGCACGTTCTGCACCTGCACGGTGCGGGCGTGCTGGGTCGAGCAGTTGCCGCACGAGCGGTAGAGCTTGCCGAAGTCGCTGACCTGGAAGTTCTTGATCACGAACGTGCCGGGGCCGTTGTGCTGGAACACCTTGTCGGACGCGAGGCGCGCGCCGCCGCCGTCGACGGTCATGGTCTGGGACGCGGACGTGCCCTTGAACGTCGCGGCGTCCTCGCCGACGTCCTCCCACCAGACGTTCTGCAGCGTGCAGGTGCCGCGGCAGTGGATGCCGTCGCCGGCGCCGGTCCCGAGGATGACGTTCTTGAGGACGGCGCCGTCCGCGAGCTCGAACATGGGGGGCTGGCCCTCGTCCTGGCCGCCCGGCGCGATGCCGTAGTAGCGGACCATGCCCATGTCGCGCGTGCCCTGGATCTTGATGGTCGCCGACACCTTCTGCTGCCCCTGGGCGGTCGGCCACGCCGGGAACGCGCCGGGGGCGGCGGTCGGCTGGGGCGTCGGCTGCGTGGGCGCGCCGCTGCCGACCTTCACGAGCTGCCACTGCTGGTTGTACTGGTTGTTGTCCGTGAGCTGCGTGACGGTCGCGCCGTCGGCCGTGGACCGGTCGGTGACCGTGACGACCTTGGACGAGTGCCGGTTGACGAGCCGGACGTACGCGCCGCTCGCGGAGTCGACGAGCTTGAACTGCTGGTTGGTCGCGCCGAGGTCGGTGTACTGCCGGAACCCGGCGCCGTCGGCGGTGGACCACTCCCACAGGTCGAGGACCTTGCCCGAGTGCCGCGACTTCAGGCGGTACCAGCCCGACCCCGAGTCGACGAACTGCCACTGCTGCCACGCGCCGTCGTTGCGCGGCCACTGCTGGATGACGGCGCCGTCGGCGGTCGACGTGTCCCGCACGTCCATGACCTTGCCGGACTGCCGGTTGACCAGGACGTACCAGGCGGTGGTGTCGACGCTCGCGGCGGACGCGGCCGGCGCGGTCGTCAGGGCCAGCGTGCCGCCGAGCGCGAGCACGAGCGCGGCGGTGAGCACGGCGCGCAGCGGCGGCCGGGCGGTGCGGGGTCTGCGGTGCATGGGGTCCTCCCGGGACGTGGGCACGGGCGTGCGGGGAGCCAAGCACGGTCGTGCGGCCCGCGAGAAGGGCGCCGGGCACGGTGAAACGTTGAAGGTGTGAGCGTTCACACGGTCGTGGTCCGGGCGCGCGCCGTGGCTGGTGCGCCGCGGCTGCGCGCGCGCGTCTGGGACGATGCCGCGATGAGCACGCGACTGGTCTGCTGCGGCCTGACGACGCTCGACGTCACGCAGGTGGTCGACCGGCTGCCGGGTGCCGACGAGAAGGTCGTCGCCGACGGCCTCGACGTGACGTTCGGCGGGCCCGCGGCGAACGCGGCCGCCGTGGCGGTCGCTCTGGGCGTGCCGACGACGCTCGTGACGGTGCTGGGCGCCGGCCCGCTGGCGGACGTGGCCCGCGCGGGTCTGGCGGCCGCGGGCGTGGACGTCGTGGACCTCGCGCGGGGTGCCGAGGGCGTGCTGCCGGTCTCGACGGTGCTCGTGACGCGCGGCACGGGGGAGCGTGCGGTCGTGTCGGTCAACGGCGCGCGGGCGCCGCACGTCGCGGCGGACGTGCGCGTGCTCGACGGCGCGACCGCGCTGCTGGTCGACGGCCACCACGCGGGCGCGGCGGTGCCCGTGGCGCGCGCGGCACGCGCCGCCGGGCTGCCCGTGCTGCTGGACGGCGGGTCGTGGAAGCCGACGACGCCGGACCTGCTCGCGGTCGTGGACCACGCGGTGCTCTCGGCCGACCTGCTGGTCCCGGGCCTCGCGGACCCGCGCGCGGCGACGGGCGCGGAGCAGGAGGCCGCCGTGGCGGCGGTGCTCGCCGCCGTGGCCGCGCACGGCCCGCGGGTCGTCGCGCGCAGCGCCGGCGCGGGTGACGTGCGCGTGCGGCGCACGGTCGCCGGGGGTGGCGTGGTGCACGAGCGCGTGCGCCCCGCGAGGGTCGGCGCGGGCGACGTCGTGGACACGCTGGGGGCGGGTGACGTGCTGCACGGCGCGACGGCCGCGGCGCTCGCGCGGGGGAGCGGCTCGCTCGACGCGCTCGTCGAGGGAGTCCGGTGCGCGACCGTGTCGGTACGGCACGCGGGTGCGCGCGGGTGGCTCGCCGCCGCCGACGAGGGCGTGGTCCCCGAGGTGCTCACCGGCGCCTGACCCGCGCGCGTGCCACGCCCGCCCTGCTCCCGTCAGCGTCGCTGTCCTGGCCCGGTCCTGGCTCTGCCCCGCGTTTGACCTGCAGCGACGTCGTGCGACGAGGCCCGTGTTACCGCCGCGTCGCCCGCCGGGCGCACCCGTGTGAACGCCCGATCACGATGTGATCACGGTCACTCACGACCCTTGACGGCGATTAATAAGGAAGGTGTACTAACAAACATGTCCACGACGACGAGGTCCGGGACGGGCCGCCCGGGAGGCCCGGTCCAGCGCCAGCTGCGACCGACCGCCAAGGTGCTCCCGGAGCACGCGCGGGCCCACAACCGGGCGCTCGTGCTCGGGCACCTCTTCCACGAGGGCCCGTCGTCCCGCGCCGACATCGCGCGCAGCACGGGCCTCACGCGCGTGACCGTCTCCGACCTGGTGGCCGCGCTGCTCGCCGAGGACCTCGTCGCCGAGCTCGGCGTCCGCTCCGAGGCCCGCGTCGGCAAGCCCGCGACCCTCGTCGGGCTGCGCGCCGACGACCACCACGTCGTCACGCTCGACCTCACCGACGACGACACCGTGCACGGCGCCGTCATGACGCTCGTCGGGGAGGTCGTGCGCCGCGAGCGCGTCCCCACCGGCGGCGCGACCGGCGAGGCCGCGCTCGCGCTCGTCGAGGACGTCGCGCGTCGGCTCGTCGCCGCCGCCGCGCGGCCCGTCGTGGGCGTCGGCATCTCGTCGCCCGGCGTCATCGACGACGCGGGCCGCGTCGTCGAGGCGCCCAACCGCGGCTGGTACGACGTGCCGCTCGCGTCCCGGCTCTCCGCCGCGCTGGGCGTGCCCGTGCACGTCGCCAACGACGCCAACACGCGCGCGCTGGGGGAGTACACCTACGGCGGCGCCGACCCGAGCACCATGATCGTCACCGTCGGCCAGGGTGTCGGCGCCGGGCTCCTCGTGGACGGCGCGCTCGTGCGCGGCCGCGGCCACGCGGCCGGCGAGATCGGGCACGTCACCGTCGTCGACGACGACACGCCGGGCGAGGCGCCGCAGCCCTGCGCGTGCGGCCGCGCCGGCTGCCTCGAGACCGTGCTGAGCGCGCCGGCCCTGCGCCGTCGCACCGCCGGTCTCGCCCCCGAGGACGCCGACGCCGCGCTGGCGTCGGTCGGACGGACGCTGGGCCGCTGCCTCGCGCCCGTCGTCAGTGCGCTCAACCTCGCCGAGGTCCTGCTCTCCGGTCCGGACGAGCTGCTCGACGGACCCCTGCGGGAGGCGGCGACCACCATGCTCCGCGACCGGACGATGCCCGTGATCGGGCACGACCTGCGGTTGCGGATGGCCACGCTCGACGAGGACGCGGCGCTCGCGGGTGCCGCCGTGCTCGTCCTGTCCGGGCAGCTCGGGATCACGTGACGGTCCCGAGCCGCGCACCGGGGCCGGCCCGAGGTCACGTGACGACCTCGAGCCGACCGTCCAGCAGGTCGGCAGCACCACCCCCGGCGGTCGTCGTGGCGACGACCGCCTCGCTCAGGGAAGGGACCCCAACGTGAAGATCCTACGTTTCGGCGCCGCCGGTCTCGCGGCAGCGCTCCTGCTCACGGCGTGCTCCAGCGGCGACACGGCGGGCGGTGGCGGCACCGGCGGGTCGTCGGGCGGCTCCGACGGCGCCGAGATCCGCGTGTGGCTCGTCGGCACCGACACGCCCGACAAGGCGCGCGAGTACCTCACGACGACCTTCGAGGACGAGAACCCCGGCTCGACGCTCACGATCGAGGAGCAGTCGTGGACGGGCCTGGTCGACAAGCTCACGACCGCGCTGTCGTCGTCCGACTCGCCCGACGTGGTCGAGGTCGGCAACACGCAGGCCGCGACGTTCACGTCCGCCGGGTTCTTCGCGCCGCTCGACGACATCGAGGCCGACCTCGGCGGCGACGACCTGCTGCCCGGCTTCGTCAAGGCCGGCACGTGGGAGGACACGTTCTACGCGGCCCCGTACTACGCCGGCTCGCGCATCGTCTTCTACAGCCAGCAGCTCCTCGGCAGCACGGCGGTGCCCACGACGCTCGACGAGTACGTGAGCACGGCCGAGCAGGTCACGACGCCCGAGCGCTCGGGCGTGTGGTTCCCCGGGCAGGACTGGTACAACGCGTTGCCGTTCGTGTGGGAGAACGGCGGCTTCATCGCCGAGCCGCAGGACGACGGCACCTGGAAGGCCGGGTTCTCCTCCGAGGGCGGCATCGCGGGGCTCGAGCAGGTCCAGCAGCTCATGACGAAGGCGTCCAACGCCCCCAAGGACGGCGACGAGTCCGAGCTGCAGGTGCCGTTCTGCGCCGGGCAGACCACGTTCCTGTCCGCGCCGAACTGGCTGCGGGGCTCCATCGAGGCCGCGGCCGACGCCGAGATCCCGGGCTGCGCGGACACGTACGGCTCCGACCTGCACGCGTTCCCGCTGCCCGGCAAGGAGGCCGGCACCACCGCCAAGGTGTTCGCGGGCGGCTCGAACGTCGCGGTGGCCACCAAGTCGAAGAACGTCGACCTGGCCAAGAAGGCCCTGACGATCATGCTCTCCGACGAGTACCAGACGATTCTCGCCGAGAACTCGATGATCCCGGCGAAGAAGTCGCTCGCCTCGGCGCTGCCGGACGACGAGTTCACGCAGGCGTCCGCCGCGGCGGCCGCCAACGCCGAGCTCACCCCCGCGTCGCCGAAGTGGGGCGATGTCGAGGCGCAGCGCGTCATCCAGGACGCGCTCGTCCAGATCGCGCAGGGCGGCGACGTGCCGACCGTCGCGAAGCAGCTCGACGCGACCATCGAGTCGATCCTCAACGGCTGACCCCGCGTCCGCCGGGCCCGCGCCGCCGTGCGCGGACCCGGCGGGCGGGTGCCCCGTGCGCCCGCCCGGCCCCCGCCCGTCCGTCGGAGGAAGTCGATGAGCACCACCACGCTCCAGGCCGCGCCGCCCAGCGCGCCGGCCCCGCGCGCGTCGCGCGCGATCACCCCCGCCCGGCTGCTGCCGTGGCTGTTCCTCGCGCCCAGCCTCGCGGTGCTGGCCGTCATCACCGGCTACCCGCTCGTCCGCATGCTGTGGCTGTCGGTCCACGAGTACGAGCGCGCGCAGCTGCTGGGCGTGCCCGCGCCGTTCGTCGGGCTCGACAACTACACGGCCACGCTCACCGACGGCCGGTTCTGGACCGTCACGGCCCGCAGCTTCGCGTTCATGGTCGTGTGCGTCGCCCTGACGATCACGCTCGGCACGCTCGTCGCGCTGCTGCTCATGAAGCTCGGCAGGGCGCTGCGCCTCGTGCTGTCGGTCGGGCTGCTGCTGGCGTGGGCGATGCCGCCGCTGGCCGCCATGCTCGTGTGGGGCTGGATGTTCGACACGCAGTACGGCGTCGTCAACCACCTGCTCACCCGGCTCACGTCGACCAGCTGGACGGGCCACCCCTGGCTCATCGACCCGCTGTCCTTCTTCGCGGTGGCGGCGCTCGTCGTCGTGTGGGGCGCGATCCCGTTCGTCGCGTTCACGCTCTACGCGGGCTTCACGCAGGTCCCCGGCGAGGTGATCGAGGCGGCGCAGCTCGACGGCGCGAGCGCGCGGCAGCGGTTCTTCGGGATCCAGGTGCCGTACGTCCGGTCCATCTACGTCGTGCTGGTCGTCCTGTCGATGATCTGGGACCTCAAGGTCTTCACGCAGATCTTCGTGCTGCAGGGCATCGGCGGCATCAAGTCCGAGACGAGCACGCTCGGCGTCTACATCTACGAGATGGGCATGGCGCAGGGCCACTACGGCGCCGCGAGCGCGATCGCCGTGATCTTCACCGTCATCATGCTCGTGATCTCGGCGTACTACGTGCGCGCGACGGTCAAGGAGGAGGAGCTGTGAGCCTCGCACCCGCCGGCCCGGCGCCCGCGACGCCGCCCGTGGCCGCCACCGCCGCGCCCGCGGGCGCGCGGCCCGTCGC
>NZ_BCRB01000002.1 GCF_001552375.1 Cellulomonas iranensis NBRC 101100 = JCM 18110
ACCTGGTTGAGCAGCACGCGCCGCTGCACGGCCTCCCGCAGCGGGCCCAGCAGCACGTCGCCCGTCTCCGCCAGCTCGCCCCCGACCACCACGCACTGCGGGTTCATGCTCGTGCCCAGCCCCGCCAGCACCGCCCCGATCACGGCACCCGCGTCCGCCACGACGCGCGACGACCCCGGCTCGCCGGCGCGGGCCCGCGCGACGACGTCGCGCAGCGCGAGCGACCCGTGCGACGCCCGCAGCGGCTCGACCAGCGCGGTCGCGCCCACGACGGTGTCGAGGCAGCCGCGCGCGCCGCACCGGCAGATGTGGCCGGTCGGGTCGACCTGCACGTGCCCGATCTCCCCCGCGGTGCCCGCGAACCCGCGGTGCACCTGCCCACCCAGCACGATGCCCGCACCGACGCCGTACGACGCACGCACGTACACCGCGTCGCGGTAGCCCCGGGCCGCCCCCAGCGTGGACTCCGCGAGCGCCCCGAGGTTCGCGTCGTTGTCGACCAGCACGGGGCGACCCAGGCGCTCGGTGAGCACCTGCGCGAGGTGCTCACCCTCCCACCCGCGCAGCAGCCCCGGCACCGAGACCATGCCCGTGCCGACGTCGACGGGCGCCGGCACGCCCAGGCCGACGGCGACCACGTCCTCGAGGTCCGAGCCGATGCGCTCGAGCAGGTCCATGACGAGCAGCGCGCCGCGGTCGAGCGTCGTGTCCGAGGGGTGCTCGAACGGCAGCGGCAGCGTCTGCTCGGCCACGACCTCGTGCGCGAAGTCCCCCAGCACGACCCGCAGGTGCCGGTGGCCCACCTGGATGCCGACCGCGAGCCCGACGCGCCGCGCGAGCGTGACGAGCTGCGCGCGCCGCCCGCTGCGCGTCGTGACGGCGGTGTCGACGATGCCCGCGGCCAGCAGCTCGCGGACGATCGTCGACACCGTCGCCTGCGACAGCCCGGTGGCGGCGGCGAGCTCGACCTGCGTGAGCCCGCCGTACCGCTGCACGGTGCCGACGACGAGCGCCTTGTTGGCCTCGCGCAGCGCGGTCTGCGAGCCCGCCGCACCCGCTCGCCTGCTCACGAGGGCAACCTACCGGCGCCCACGCCCGTCACGGACGCACGTCCGGTTCTACTGCGTGCCCGCGCGCCGCTTGTTGAGCAGGTCGAACGCGACCGCGAGCAGCAGCACGAAGCCCTTGATGGCCATCTGCCACGCGGGGTCCACGGAGAGGATCGACAGGCCCATGTTGAGCACGCCCATGATGAGCGCGCCGACGATCGCACCCGACACGCGCCCGATGCCACCGGTCACCGCCGCACCGCCGATGAAGCACGCGGCGATGGCGTCGAGCTCGAAGTTCTGCCCGGCCGCCGCGATGGCCGCACCGGCACGGGCGGTCGTGACGATCGCCGCGACACCCGCGAGCAGGCCCATGTTGACGAAGATCCAGAAGTCCACGCGCCGCGTGCTGACGCCCGAGAGCGCGGCCGCCGCCCGGTTGCCGCCGATCGCGTAGATGTGCCGGCCGAAGACCGTGCGCCCCATGAGGAACGAGTACGCGACGACGAGCACGCCGACGATGACGAGCACGATGGGCGTGCCGCCGGCCGAGAACGACAGGATCACCGTGAGGATCCCGATGCCGACCGCGATCGCGGCGATCTTCGCGAGGAACAGGCCGAACGCCTCGACGTGCAGGTCGTGCTTGCGCAGCGAGCGGCGCGCACGCACCTGGGTGAGCACGATCGCGGCGACCGCGAGCGCACCGATGACGAGCGTGACGACGTCCATGTTGGCGACGAACCCGAGCACGTTGGGCAGCGAGCCCTTCGAGATCCGGATGAACGCGGGCGGCAGGCCCGCGAGCGTCTCGCCGACGATCACGAGCGCGAGGCCCCGGAACACGAGCATGCCCGCGAGCGTGACGATGAACGCGGGGATCCCGACGTACGCGACCCAGAACCCCTGCCACGCGCCGACCAGCGCGCCGACCGCGAGGCCCACGAGCACGGCGGCGATCCACGGCAGGCCGATCGGGTCGCGCATGGTCACGGCCACCACGCCGCCGACGAACGCCACGACCGACCCGACCGACAGGTCGATGTGCCCGGCCACGATGACCATGACCATGCCGATCGCGAGGATCATGACGTACGCGTTCTGCTGGAACAGCGCCGCGACGTTGTTGGCGAGCAGCAGCTTGCCGTCGGTGAGCACCTGGAACAGCAGGACGATGACGACGAGCGCGCCGAAGATCCCGTACTGGCGCGCGTTGCCGCCCAGGCCCTGCAGCCGCTGCCCGAGCGACACGCGGGGCGCACCCGGCGGCGTCGGGGACGGAACGTTGACGTCGGTCGTGGTGCTCATCGGGCGATCCCGTCCTTGTCCATCGTCATGAAGTGCATGAGGTGCTCCTGGGTCGCGTCGGCGCGGGCCACCTCGCCCGTGACGCGACCCTGGCTGAGCGCGTAGATGCGGTCGCAGACGCCGAGGAGCTCGGGCAGCTCGGAGGAGATGACGAGCACGCCCTTGCCCGCGTCCGCGAGGCTGTTGATGATCGTGTAGATCTCGTACTTCGCGCCGACGTCGATGCCGCGCGTCGGCTCGTCGAGGATCAGCACGTCCGGGTCGGCGTAGAGCCACTTGGCGAGCACGACCTTCTGCTGGTTGCCGCCCGAGAGCTTGCCGACGACGGAGGCGACGGTCGGCGTCTTGATGTTGAGCTCCTTGCGGTAGCGCTCGGCGACGGTCGACTCGGCCTCGCGGTCGACGACGCCGCGGCGTGCGAGCTTGCCCAGCGCGGCGGCCGACACGTTGTGCTGCACGGTGTCGATGAGGTTGAGCCCGAACCGCTTGCGGTCCTCGGTCGCGTAGGCGATGCCGTGCGCGATGGCCTGCTGCACGGTCGCCAGGGTGATCTCGTGTCCGTCCTTGTAGACGCGTCCCGAGATCCGGGTGCCGTACGAGCGCCCGAACACGCTCATCGCGAGCTCGGTGCGCCCCGCGCCCATGAGCCCCGCGAGCCCGACGATCTCGCCCCGTCGCACGGTGAGGCTGGCCCGGTCGACGACCTTGCGGGCCTGGTCGACGGGGTGGTGCACGGTCCAGTCCTCGATCCGCAGGACCTCCTCGCCGATGCTCGGCGTGTGGTCGGGGAAGCGGTGGTCGAGCGGCCGGCCGACCATGCCGCGGATGATGCGCTCCTCGGTGACGGCGTCGGTGCCGTGCATGTCGAGCGACTCGATGGTGCGCCCGTCGCGGACGATCGTGGTGGTGTCGGCGATGGCCTCGATCTCGTTGAGCTTGTGGCTGATGATGATCGAGGTGATGCCCTCGTCGCGCAGGCCGCGGATGAGGCCGAGCAGGTGCGCCGAGTCCTCGTCGTTGAGCGCCGCGGTGGGCTCGTCGAGGATGAGCAGGCGCACCTCCTTCGACAGCGCCTTCGCGATCTCGACGAGCTGCTGCTTGCCGACGCCGATGTCGCTGACGCGCGTGTCGGGACGCTCGGCCAGCCCGACGCGCGCGAGGAGCCTGGCCGCCTCGGCGTTCGTGCGGTTCCAGTCCACGACGCCGCGCTCGGCGCGCTCGTTGCCGAGGAAGATGTTCTCGGCGATCGACAGGAACGGCGACAGCGCGAGCTCCTGGTGGATGATGACGACGCCCTGGCGCTCGGAGTCGCGGATGCCGCGGAACTCCTGCACCTCGCCGTCGAGGACGATCTCGCCCTCGTACGTGCCGTGCGGGTAGATGCCCGACAGCACCTTCATGAGCGTCGACTTGCCCGCGCCGTTCTCGCCGCAGATCGCGTGGATCTCGCCGCGGCGGACGGACAGGGTGACGTCCGCGAGCGCCTTCACGCCGGGGAACGTCTTGGTGATGCCGCGCATCTCGAGGATGTGCTCGGTGTCCATGGGTCCTCGCTGGGTCGTCCGGGCGGTGCCGGCCGCGCGACCGGACGGGTCGCGCGGCCGGCGGTGGTTCACAGGCCGAGGTCGGCGGCCGTGTAGAAGCCCGAGTCGACGAGCACCTGGACGTTGTCCGGCGTGATGACCTGCGGCGGCAGGAGGTAGGTCGGGACGACCTTCTCGCCGTTGTCGTAGGTCTTCTCGTCGTTGACCTCGACGGTCTCGCCCTTGACGATCTGGTCGACCATCTTCGCGACCTGGTCGCCGAGGGCGCGGGTGTCCTTCCACACCGACATCGACTGCTTGCCGGCGATCATGTTGAGGACGTTGGCCTTGTCGGCGTCCTGGCCCGTGAGGACCGGGTAGTCCGGACCGGGCGCGTAGCCGGCGCCCTCGAGCGCCTGCGCGATGCCCAGCGCGAGCGAGTCGTTGGGCGACAGGACGACGTTCACCTTGGTGCCGCCCGAGTAGAACGAGTTGAGGCGGTTCTCCATCTCGGACTGCGCGGTGTCCGAGCTCCAGCCCTGGACCCCGATCGAGGCCCAGTCGTCGTCGGACGCGGGCGCCTTGCCCGACGGCACGACGAGCTGGCCCTTGTCGACGTACGGCTTGAGGACGTCCCACGCACCCGCGAAGAAGAACTTCGCGTTGTTGTCGTCGGGCGACCCGGCGAAGGGCTCGAGGTTGAACGGCCCCGCACCCGTGTCGAGCTTGAGCGCGTCGACGATGAACTCGCCCTGCATCTTGCCGACGCCGTAGTTGTCGAACGTCGCGTAGTAGTCGACGTTCGGGGTGTCGTTGATGAGGCGGTCGTAGGCGATGACCTTGATGCCCTGGTCGGCCGCCTGCTGCAGCGTCGGCGCGAGCGCCGTGCCGTCGATGGACGCGATGACGAGGATGTCCGCGCCCTGGTTGATCATGTTCTCGATCTGGGTGATCTGCTGGTCGACCTTGTTGTCGGCGTACTGCAGGCTCGTCTCGTAGCCGGCGTCCTTGAGGAGCTCCTCGAGGTGGGCGCCGTCGCGGTTCCAGCGCTCGAGGCTCTTGGTGGGCATCGCGATGCCGACCGTCGTGTCCTCGGTGCTGCCCGACGCGCCGTCGGTCGCCCCGCCGCCGGAGCCCGTGTCGCGCTCGGAGCTGCACGCGGCCAGGGACCCTGCGAGCAGGCCCGCGGCGAGCACCGCGACCGCCGTCTTCTTCCATGCCAGTGACATCGTCGTCGCTCCCTCGTGTGCGCCGCTGCTGCGGCCGGGACGTCCGTCGTCCGGGCCACCCGGGGTCGGCGTCGCTGCCGAGGAGCCGGGTGCGGCTTCGCGTTGCATTCAAGACCTGAAGGCTTGGGGCAGGCAAGAGCCGTGACCAATCCGTGTCCTGACGTCACCCGCGCGCTGCACGCCGCATCGAGTCTGTTCGAAACGGGCATGACCCCCGACGACGACGCCCCGTGCCTTCGACCGTCGAAGGCACGGGGCGTCGCGCTGACGCACGCGCAGGTCAGCGGCACACCCCGGGGAACCACCGCCCCAGCAGTCCGCACACCAGGTCCCGCCACGGGTCGGGGCGCGGCGTCGCCGCCCGCTGCTCGACGAGCACCGCGACCGTCCGGGCCGGCACCGTGACCGTCCCCGTGCCGCGGTCGTACGCGGTCGTCCGCACCACCGGGTCGGCGCCCGCGGCCTGCACGGGCGACAGCACGTACCGCCTCCCGGCGAGCGCGTCGACCCGCTGCGTCGTCGGCTCGTCCGACGCGTTGACGACCACGAGCAGGCCGTCGAGCCGCGCGTCGACGTCGGTGCGCCAGCGGCGCGTCGCCGCGTCCCAGCCCGGCCGGTCGTCGACGTGCATGACCACGACGCCCGGGGTGGCGTCGGGGCCCGCGCCCGGGAACGTCACCTTGCGCTCGATCAGGTCGGGGTCGCCGAGCCGGAACAGCCGCGTGGACGCGCGCAGCTCGAGCAGCTCGGCCGACGCCGCGCGCGCCGCCGCGACGTCGGCGGGGGTCGGCACGAGCGCGGGGTCGGCCAGCAGCGGCCGCTGGAACGGCCACTTCGCCTCGTTGTCCGCCGCCGGCGGCAGCCCGCGCCCGAACCCGTTGGTGCGCCCGGACCAGTCGAGCACGTTGAACCAGTCCCCCGAGTCGTACGAGTTCCTGTCGAGCGACTTGCTGCGCAGCAGGTCCGCGCCGGCGTGCCAGAACGACGGGGTCTGCGCGAGCGTCGTCGTCGCGAGCGAGACCGTGTTCATGCGGACGCGGTCGGCCATCGGGGTGTCCTGCGGGAGCTTGAGGTAGAGGTTGTCGAACAGGGTCTCGTTGTCGTGCGCGTCGACGTACGTGACGACCTCCTCCGGGGAGTCGGCGTACCCGGCCGGCTGCCCGTTGTAGTCGACCTGGTCGCCGCGCCTGACGGTGCCGTCGCTCGTCAGCAGCTCGAACGACCGCAGGTTGCCGGCCATGCCCAGGCGCACGAGGTCCGCCTGGTGCCGCACGCGCGCGAGCTGCTCGGCCTCGGTGCCGTTCACGGGCGCCCCGTTGGGGTCGGTGAACGCGCCGGAGCCGAAGCCCTGCACGCGCGGGTCCTCGTCGAACGGCCCGCCGCCGCGCACGGCGTCGCGCAGCCGGTCCGAGAAGGTGCCGATGCCCGTGCCGCCCAGCTGACCCTGCGTGGCCTGCTCGAAGAGCCGGTCGTCGGCCACCTCGCCGAAGTTCCAGCCCTCGCCGTACAGGTAGACCTTGCGCCCGTCGACGCCGTCGGTGCGCGGGCGCAGCCGGTCGAGCGCGTCGCGCACGGCCTCCATGGTCTGCCGCGAGTGGTGGCCCATGAGGTCGAACCGGAAGCCGTCGACCTTGTAGTCCCGCGCCCAGGTGACGACCGAGTCGACCATCATCTTCTCGGCCATCGCGTGCTCGGTCGCGACGTTCTGGCAGCACGTCGAGGTCTCGACCTTCCCGGTCGCGTCGAGCCGGTGGTAGTACCCCGGCACGACGCGGTCGAGCACGCTCTTCGGGTCCTGCCCGCTCGCCGCGGTGTGGTTGAACACCTGGTCGAGCACGACCTGCAGCCCGTCGGCGTGCAGCGCCCCGACCATGGTGCGGAACTCGGCGACCCGCGCGCCGCCCACCGCGTCGACCGCGTAGGAGCCCTCCGGCACGGTCCAGTGCCACGGGTCGTAGCCCCAGTTGAACGCGTCCTGCCCCGCGACGGCGGTCACGCACGCCTGCTGCTCGGGCGAGTCCGGCGGGAGCGCGGCGAGGTCGCACGCGGGCGCCGCCTGCGCCGACCGGTCCTCCTCGATCGACGCGATGTCGAACGTCGGCAGCAGGTGGACCGTGGTCAGCCCCGCGTCGGCGAGCGCGCGCAGGTGGTCGCGGCCGTCGCTGCGGGGCACCGCGAACGCTCCGTACGTGCCACGCAGCGCCGCCGGCACCGTGGTGTCCGAGACGGAGAAGTCCCGCACGTGCAGCTCGTAGATCGTCTGGTCGACGGGACGCACGACCGGCTGGGGCGTGCGCTCCCACTGGCGCGGCCGGTAGCGGGCGTCGTCGAGGTCGACGAGCACGCCGTGCGTCGAGTTCAGCGTGAGCGCGACGGCGTACGGGTCGGTCACGCGGTTCACCTCGACCTTCCCCGTGGTGGGCGCGTAGACCGTGACCTCCCAGAGGTACGCCGCGCCGGCCCAGGCCTTCGCGCCGGCGACGGTCCAGCTGCCGTCGGGTTGCCGCTGCGCGGCGGTCCGCACGGGCTCGCGGGACGTGTCGAGCGCACCGCGCCGGTCGGCGGGCCACACCAGCACGGCGACGTCCTGCGCGGTGGGGGCCCACAGCGCGAGGTGCGGCGCCCCCTTCACCCACGTCGTGCCGAACGTACGCTTGACTGCCTTCGCACTGTACAGGTCGTCGAGCACGCCCGGCACCTGCACGCCCGTGACCGCCTGCGCGACGTCGTCCGCGTCCGCCTGCCGCACCAGCAGCTCGCCGGTGAGCAGCCGCTCGACCGTGGCGCGGTCGGACGGCACGCGCAGCGCGACGTACCCGTCGAGGGCCGGGAACCGCTCGACCTGCGCCGCGGTGAGCCCACCGGCGACGACCTCGAGCGCGACCTCCTCACCGCCCGTCACGTGCCCGTCCACCACCTCGAGCGCCCCCTCGGGCGACCCGTGCAGCGTGAACCGCAGCGCCGACGCGTCGGTGCCGCTCGTGACCAGGCCCGCGGGCCACGCGAGCGTGCGGGCGTCGACCCAGTGCGCCTGCGCCTGCCCCGTACCGGGCAGCGGCGGGTCGGTGACCTGCACCGTCAGCACGTGCGTGGTGAGGTCGTAGACGAACGTCACGGGCCGGCCGCCGGGTGCCGCGAACGCGACGTTCGCGCCGTCGCGGACGCCGTCGGCGCCGTAGTTCTCGGCCCACGACAGGCCGTGCGCGACCTTGAGCTCGTACGTGCCCGCCGCCAGGTCGGGCAGCGTCAGCGTCGCGGTCCCGTCGCCGTCGCCGTCGACCAGGGCGGTCGCCAGGCACGCGGGGTCCCAGTCGGCCGCGCAGCCCGCCTCGCTCTGGTACGACCCCGGCAGCGTGAGCAGCGGACCCTGCGCCGAGGACGTCACCTGGTGCGTGGTCGCGTCGTACACGAACGTCACCTGCTGCGGCGCGTCGCCGGCCACGGTGTACGTGACGTTGGCGCCGCCGGGTGCGCCGCCCGCGCCGTAGTTCTCGTCCCACGTGCCGCCCACGGCGACCTTGTACTCGTACGACCCCGGCGGGACCGTGAACGTCCCGGAGTAGACGACCCCGTTGGTCGACGTGAGGCGCGCCACCTCGCAGCCCGGCTGCCAGTCCCCCGGGCACCCCATCGCGGCGTTGTGGCTGCCGGGCACCGTGACGAGCGTGCCGCCCGGCGCCGGCGGCGGCTCGACGCCGTCGACGGCCACGCCGACGCTCGCGTACGTCGACGCGGCGCTGCGGTGGCCGGTCACGTCCTGGCGCACCGCGCGGTACTCGACGAGCGTGCCGGGCTCCAGGTCGCGCACGTCGTGGAACACCCGGGGCGTCGTGGTCTCGGCGGTGCCGAGCGGCGTCCACGCGTCGTCGCCGACCACGCGGTAGGCGAAGGACGTCGTGGCGAACGCGTCGTCGTCGACGTCCGCGACCACGGGGGCCAGCCCCTCGAGCGCCGCGCCCGCGCCCGGCGCCGCCAGCGTGAGGCCGTCGTCGCCCGCCGCCACCGGGCCGTCGGCCCGCAGCACGACCGCGCCGAACGCGGGCACCGTCACGGCGACGGTCCCGGTGGCGTCGGCGGTGGTGGCGGCGCCCGGCACCGTGCCGGCGCCCGAGGTCGCGAGCAGAGGAGTGAACGTCGCACCCGGCGTCAGGCTGTCGACCGCGACGTCGGCCGGCGTCGCCGCGTTGTTGAGCGCGACGAGGTGCTCGACGCCGTCGTCGCCGACGCGCGAGAACGCGTACACCGACCCGGCGGCGTACCGCTCGACCTGCGCGCCGGAGGTCAGCGCGGGCGTCCGCGCGCGCAGCTCCGCGAGCGTCGCGATCTGCCGGTACAACGGCGTGTCCGTCGCGTACCGGTCGACCGAGCCGGCGGGCGTGCCGTCGAGCAGCGCCTGGTCCGCGTACTCGTCCACCTGGGTCGCGAACAGCGACTGCCGCGCGTCCTTGTCCTTGCCCCCGAGCGTCCCGTCGCCGACGAACCCCTGCTCGTCGCCGTAGTAGACGACCGGCTGCCCGCGCGTCAGGTACATGAGGGCGTGCGCGAGACCCGAGCGCGCCTGCGCGTCGCCCGCGTCCTTCACGGCGTACCCGATGCGACCCATGTCGTGGTTGCCGAGGAAGGTGGGCAGCGCCTGCGCGCTGCTCGTCGGCGTCGTGTACAGGTCGTCGCCCGCGAACAGGCCCTGCAGGCCCGCCGCCGAGAAGCCTCTGGCGTAGCTCGCCGCCGCGGCCTGGAACGAGAAGTCGAGCACGGCGTCCATGTCGGTCTCGCGCACGTACGGCGCGGTGAGCGCCGGGTCCGCGTCGTACACCTCGCCGAACATGAAGAAGTCCGGGTTGCCGACCGCGGCCGCGTGCTGCGCGATCGCCGTGGTGAAGACGTCCCAGAACTCGCGGTTCACGTGCTTGACGGTGTCGATGCGGAACCCGTCGATCCCCAGGTCCACCCACGCCTCGTAGACGTCGACGAAGCCCTGCACGACGTCCGGGTGCTCGGTCATGAGGTCGTCGAGGCCGTCGAAGTCGCCGTACGTGACGGACTCCCCCGTCCACGTCGAGTTGCCGCGGTTGTGGTACAGCGTCGGGTCGTTGAGCCAGGCGGGCACCTTGGCCTGGGCGTCGGCCGGGTCGATCACCGGCGTGTACGGGAAGGACGTCGCAGGATCGAGCGCGGGGAAGTCGCCGGTGCCGGCGTACGTCGCGGGGTCGAACGGCTCGCCCGCGGCGTCGCGGTAGGGCCGGGTCGCCTGGTCGACGTACCCGTACCCGCCCTCGGCGTGGTCGATGACGTCGGCCGTGTGGTTGGTGATGATGTCGAAGTAGACCTTGATGCCGCGCGCGTGCGCGTCGGCGATCAGCGCCTCGAGCTCGGCGTTGGTGCCCAGGTGCGGGTCGATGCGCGTGAAGTCGGTGACCCAGTAGCCGTGGTACCCGGCCGACGCGTCGGCGCCCGCGCCCTGGACGGGCTTGTTGAGGAACGACGGCGTGAGCCAGATCGCCGTGGTGCCGAGCCCCTCGACGTAGTCGAGCCGCTCGCGCAGGCCCGCGAGGTCGCCGCCGTGGTAGAACCCCTTGTCGGTGGGGTCGAGGCCGGTGGTCAGCCGGTCGCCGTCGAGACCGCCGGTGTCGTTGCCGGGGTCGCCGTCGGCGAACCGGTCGGTGAGCACGAAGTAGAAGCTCTCCCCCGCACCCGGGTCGCGCACGGGGTCCGCCACGAGGTCGGCGTCGGCGTCCGTGTAGCCCCCCGCGAGGTCCGCGACGACGACGGACGTGCGGTGCGTCGCGTCGTCGTAGGTGAACGTGAGCCGCGCGGGCCCGGCGAGCACGAGCGGCGTGTTCGCGTCGCCGCCGTCGGCGCCGTACGCCGCGTCCCACGTGCCGTCGAGCGCGACCTTCCACTCGTGCGCGCCGCCCGGCACGTCGAACGTCGCCGAGAACCGGCCGGGGACGTCGGTCGGCGCGAGCGCGGTGCTCGCGCAGGCGGGGTCCCAGTCGGCGGCGCACCCGAGCTCGTCCTGCAGGCTGCCGACGAGCGTGACCGCGCCGGCCGCGGCGACGGCGGTCGGTGCGGGCAGCGCGACGACGGCGCCGGTCGCGGCCACGGCCCCGGCGGCGAGGAGGGCGAGCGCACGGCGTGCGGCGCGGGGGGCGAGGGGGCGTGGCAGGGCGGCGCCGACCATCGGGACTCCTTCGTCACGGCACGTCGTCGTGCCGTCGGTGGGGGGCTGTCCCGGTGACCGTAACCCGTTGCAACAACTTGCAGCAAGGGTTTCGGGCATGCCGCGCGATCCGGACGATCCGCCCGGCCCTGCGACCCGTCGGCCGCCCTCAGGCGTCGAGCAGCTCCAGCACCCGCGCCCCGGCGTCACCCCGCGTCGCGGTGTCGTCCACCTCGACGACCTTGTCCCGGCTGGTCGCGCCCGTCACCAGGGCGACGTGCCGACGCCGCACGCCCAGCGCGTCCGCGAGCGCCGCGAGCGCGGCCTCGGTCGCGGCGCCGTCCACCGCGCGCGCCTGCACCGCGACGACCAGCGCGTCGCCGTACCGACCACCGACGCGCGTGCGCGACGCCCCCGGACGCACCCGGATCGCGACGCGCACGCCCCTCCCGCCGGTCAGACCAGGCCGAGCGCGCGCACGGCCTCGCGCTCCTCCACCAGCTCGGCGACCGACGCGTCGATCCGCTCGCGCGAGAACGCGTCGAGCTCGAGCCCCGGCACGATCGTGTACGCGCCGCCCGCGGCGGTGACCGGGAACGACGAGATCAGCCCCTCGGGCACGCCGTACGAGCCGTCCGACACGACACCGGCGGACGTCCAGTCCCCCTCGGCGGTGCCGTGCACCCACGTGTGCACGTGGTCGATCGCCGCGTTCGCCGCCGACGCTGCCGAGGACGCGCCGCGCGCCTCGATGATCGCCGCGCCGCGCTTCGCGACCGTCGGGATGAACGTGTCCCGCACCCACACGTCGTCGCCGACGACCTCGAGCGCGGGCCGCCCGCCGATCGTCGCGTGCGTCAGGTCGGGGTACTGCGTCGCCGAGTGGTTCCCCCAGATCGCGACGCGCCGCATGTCGTCGACCGCCGCACCCGTGCGGTGCCGCAGCTGCGCGAGCGCACGGTTGTGGTCGAGCCGCGTCATCGCCGTGAACCGCTCGGCCGGCACGTCGGGCGCGTGCGCCGCCGCGATGTACGCGTTCGTGTTCGCGGGGTTGCCCACCACCAGGACCCGCACGTCGTCCGCCGCGCCCGCGTTGATCGCGGCGCCCTGCGGCCCGAAGATGCCACCGTTGGCGCTCAGCAGGTCACCGCGCTCCATGCCCTTGGTCCGCGGGCGCGCCCCCACGAGCAGCGCGACGTTCACGCCGTCGAACGCGGCCGTCGCGTCGTCCGTGACGTCGATGCCGTCGAGCAGCGGGAACGCGCAGTCGTCGAGCTCCATCGCGACCCCCTCGGCGGCCTTCACCGCGGGCGGGATCTCCAGCATCCGCAGCCGCACCGGCGTGCCCGGGCCGAGCAGCTGCCCCGACGCGATCCGGAAGGCGAGGGCGTACCCGATCTGACCGGCGGCCCCGGTGACGGTGACGACGGCGGGCGTGGAGACGGACACGGGCGGGCTCCTTCGGTCGACCGGTGGTGGCGCGCCGACACGCGTCCACGCGCCACCACCGAACCTATCGCGCACGGGGGCGACCCGTGCCATGAAACGGCGACGCCGCCGGCACGGGCCGGCGGCGTCGCGTCGTGCACGTCTCAGGCGAGGCGCGCCGCGAGGTTCTCGTCGAGCGCGGCGAGGAACTCCTCCGTGGTGAGCCACGGCTGGTCCTTGCCGATGAGCAGCGCGAGGTCCTTCGTCATCTTGCCGCTCTCGACGGTCGTGATGACGACGTCCTCGAGCGTCTCGGCGAACTGCGTGACCTCGGGCGTGCCGTCGAGCTTGCCGCGGTGCTTGAGGCCGCCGGTCCACGCGAAGATCGACGCGATCGGGTTGGTCGACGTCGGCTTGCCCTGCTGGTGCTGGCGGTAGTGCCGCGTGACGGTGCCGTGCGCGGCCTCGGCCTCGACGGTCTTGCCGTCGGGGGTCATGAGGACCGACGTCATGAGCCCGAGCGAGCCGAAGCCCTGCGCGACGGTGTCGGACTGCACGTCGCCGTCGTAGTTCTTGCACGCCCAGACGTAGCCGCCCTCCCACTTCATCGCGGCGGCGACCATGTCGTCGATGAGGCGGTGCTCGTACGTGAGCCCGGCGGCCTCGAACTGGTCCTTGTACTCGGCCTCGAACACCTCGGCGAAGATGTCCTTGAAGGCACCGTCGTACGCCTTGAGGATCGTGTTCTTGGTCGACAGGTACACGGGGTAGCCGCGCTGCAGGCCGTACGCGAACGACGCGCGCGCGAAGTCGCGGATCGACTCGTTGAAGTTGTACATGCCCATCGCGACGCCACCGGCCTCGGGCATCGTCACGACCTCGAAGCGCTGCGGCTCGGAGCCGTCGGCCGGCTCGAACGTCATCGTGATCTTGCCGGCGCCGGGCACCTTGAAGTTCGTCGACTTGTACTGGTCGCCGTGGGCGTGCCGGCCGATGATGATCGGCTTGTTCCAGCCCGGGACCAGCCGCGGGATGTTGCTGATGATGATCGGCTCGCGGAACACGACGCCGCCGAGGATGTTGCGGATCGTGCCGTTGGGCGAGACCCACATCTTCTTGAGGCCGAACTCCTCGACGCGCGCCTCGTCGGGCGTGATCGTCGCGCACTTGACGCCGACGCCGTGCTCCTTGATGGCGTGCGCCGCGTCGATCGTGACCTGGTCGTCGGTCGCGTCGCGGTTCTCGATCGACAGGTCGTAGTAGCGCAGGTCGATGTCGAGGTACGGGTGGATCAGGCGGTCCTTGATGAACTGCCAGATGATGCGCGTCATCTCGTCGCCGTCGAGCTCGACGACGGGGCCGACGACCTTGATCTTCGCCATGCGCGGGCCTGCCTCCTGTGCCGTGGGTGTGCCGCCCAGGTTACTCGACATCGAGAGATCTCGGTCCGGCGGACCACCTGCCGCCGCACAGGGTCGGCTGGCATGCTGGGCCCTGCGTCACCCGTCCGCGCCATCGACGCCCGCCGGCCGGCCGCACCGCGGCCCGGCATCCGACGGTGACCCACACACACCGACCGACAGGACCGACATGTCGCAGCAGAAGCCCGAGCCCACCGAGGGCGCACCGGAGCCCGAGGACACCACGGCGGCCGCCGCCGGCACCACCGCGAGCAGCACGCCCGCGCCGGCCAGCCCCGCCGACCCGGCCGAGCCGGTCGTCGCCGTGGCGGAGACGGACGACGACGCGACGGAGCTCGACGAGGGCGACGCCTACGTGCTGCCCGCCGGCTCCGTCGTGGCCGCCGGCCCCGGCCTGCTGGCGCGGCTCGGCGCCGAGGCGTTCGGCACGTTCCTGCTGGTCCTCGTCGGCCTCGGCGTCGCGCTGTACTCGGCGTTCAGCAACACCGGCGGCGGCCTGGGCGTCGCCCTCGGCTTCGGCATCGCCGTGCTCGCCGGCATCATCGCCGTCGGCCGCGTCTCGGGCGGGCACTTCAACCCGGCCGTGACGTTCGGCGCGTGCCTCGCGGGCCGCACGTCCTTCAAGGACCTGCTCCCCTACTGGCTCGCCCAGGTCGTCGGCGGCGCGCTCGCCGCGGCGGTGCTGTTCCTCACGGTGCCCGCGGCGCTGCCGGGCCTCGTCAGCCAGGGCGCGCAGACGTCGACGCGCACGTTCTTCAGCTCGGTCGCCAACGGCTACGCCGACCACTCGCCCCTCGCGACGCTCTCGGGCGGCCAGGCCGAGTTCAGCCTCGTGGTGGCGCTGCTCGTCGAGGCCGTCGCGACCGCCGTGTTCGTCGGCGTCATCCTCGGCGCGACCGACCGTCGCGCCAACAAGCAGCACGTCCCGTTCGCGGTCGGCCTGGCGCTCGCCGTCCTGCTGCTCGTCGCGACGCCTGTGACCAACGGCTCGCTCAACCCGGCGCGCTCGCTGGCCGCGGCGATCTTCTCCGACGGCTGGGCGCTGTCGCAGGTGTGGCTGTTCTGGGTCGCGCCGCTGCTCGGGGCCGCGATCGCCGCGCTCGTCTACCGCGCGTTCGCGGCCGAGCCGCCGGAGGACTCGCTGTTCGGCGAGGACGAGCTGTACGTCGCCGAGGAGGACGTGCTCGTCGTCGAGCGCTGAGCCACCACGCACGAGGGCCCCGGGACGTCCGTCGGACGACCCGGGGCCCTCGTCGTCCGTCCGACGTCCGTCACGCCCGCCTCGTGGCGGCGGGGGCGCGCGTCAGGCGCCCGGCAGCACCGCTGCGAGCGCGACGAGGGCCGCGGCGCACCCGAGCAGGACCGTCACGTCGAGCGCCTTCGAGCGGACCACGACGGCGGCCGGGCCCGGCGACGTGCCCACGGCCCGGACCGCGCCGTAGACGACGAGCAGCGCGGCGAGCACCAGCACGCCGACGACCGCGTCCCACGCGAACGCGGCACCCACCGCACCGGCGATGCCGCCGAGCGTCCACCACAACGACCGGTTGCGCCCCGCCGCGAGCGACGCCCGTGCGATCGACCGCGGATCGAGCGCCTGCTCCTCGGGCGGCACCGGGCGCACGTCGGGGTCCACCGGTGCCGCGGACGCGCCGGCTGCGGCGGCCGGGCGCAGACCGGGGTGCTGGTCGACCGACACGCGGGGACGACCGTCTGCCGGCGTCTCGGGCGCACCGTCGCGCTGCTCCGCACCGCCGGCGCCGGGCCGCGTCGTCCAGGTCGGTGTGCGGAGGTCCGCGCCGGGGATGCGCGCCGCGCTCGACATGCGGCCCCTTTCGTCGTCCACCACCGCGGCCGGCCGGGAGGCCCCGCCGGTCGGCCCCCTGAGCGGACCCGGCGGACGTGCGCGGTGCGGATCAGCGTACCGCTGCGACGCCTCGTTACGGTGACACCGTGACGACCGACGCACCTGCCGCACCGTCCCCCGTCCGCGACGTCCTGGTGGTGGGCGCGGGCCTCGCGGGGCTCCGTACCGTCGCGGCGCTGCGCGAGCACGGGTACGACGGCGTCGTGCGGGTGCTCGGCGCCGAGGGCGTCGCACCGTACGACCGGCCGCCGCTGTCGAAGCACCTGCTGGACCGGACGTCACCGGCCTGGCTCGCCGACGACCTGGGCCACGACCTGCACGCGCTCGCCGACGAGGTCCACCTGGGCAGGGCGGCGCGCGGCCTGCGCCCGCTGGCCGGCGGGGGCGCCGCGGTCGGCACCGACGACGGCGAGCTCGCGGCGTCCTGCGTCGTGCTGGCGACGGGCGCCGCGGCGGTGCGCGTCGCGGGCTGGGACGGCGCCCGCACGCTGCACACGGCCGCCGACGCCGACGCGCTGCGCACCGCGCTCGGCGTGTCGCCGCGCCGGCTCGTGGTGGTCGGCGCCGGGTGGATCGGCGCCGAGGTCGCGGGTGTCACGGCCGCGGCGGGCCACGACGTCACGGTCGTCGAGGCACGCGAGGCGCCGCTCGCGGCCGCGCTCGGTGTCGAGGTCGGCGCGCTCACGGCCCCCTGGTACGCCGCCGCCGGGGTCGACCTGCGCACGTCGGCCGCCGTCGCGTCGCTCGACGCCGCCGGTGTGCGGCTCGCCGACGGCAGCCACCTGCCGGCGGACGTCGTGCTCGTCGCCGTCGGGGCGCGGCCCGCGACCGCGTGGCTCGACGGGGCGCTGCCGCTGCGGGACGGGGCCGTCCCCGTGGACGAGGCGTACCGCGCGC
This sequence comes from Cellulomonas iranensis NBRC 101100 = JCM 18110, assembly GCF_001552375.1. GTDB lineage: Bacteria > Actinomycetota > Actinomycetes > Actinomycetales > Cellulomonadaceae > Cellulomonas > Cellulomonas iranensis. Next base: position 16,883 of record NZ_BCRB01000002.1, read on the forward strand.
TGGGTCCCGACGGCCCGCTGCCCGGCCTGCTCGCGGTGGGCGACGTCGCGGTACGGCGCTCGGCGCGGCACGGCTGGGTGCCCGGTGGGCACTGGGACGAGGCGCTGCACGGCCCCGACGTGCTGGTCCGCCACCTGCTCGGCCTGCCGGTCGAGGGACCGGAGCCGGTGCCCTACGTGTTCTCGACCCAGCTGGGGCACGACCTCACGATGTTCGGCCTGCCGGGCCCGGGCGACCGGACGACCGTGCTGGGCGACCCCCGCGACGGTGCGGGCTGGACCGTGCTGTGGTCGCACGACGACGCCGTCACCGGCGCCCTCGTCGTGGACCGTCCGCGCGACGTCGGCGCGGCGCGGCGCCTGTTCGCCCGCGACGGGCTGCCCCACCTCCCGCTGGGGCCCGACGCCGCGCCCGCGGCGGACCTGCGCACGCTCGTGCGCGCGACGCCCCCGGCCTGACGCGGGCGAGGCCCCCGCGGGCACGTCCCCCGTCGGCCCGACGCCGCACGGGCCCGACCGCCGTGCGGCCGGGCCCGTGCGGGACGCGGGTCAGTGCGCGAAGTGCCGCGTGCCCGTGAGGTAGAGCGTCACGCCCGCGGCCGCCGCCGCGGCGACGACCTCCTCGTCGCGCACCGAGCCGCCCGGCTGCACGACCGCGCGCACGCCCGCGTCGAGCAGCACCTGCAGCCCGTCGGCGAACGGGAAGAACGCGTCGGACGCCGCGACGGCGCCGCGCGCGCGCTCGACGTCCCCGGCGTTGGCGCGCTCGACCGCGAGCCGGCACGAGTCGACCCGGTTGACCTGCCCCATGCCGACGCCGACGGACGCACCGTCGTGCGCGAGGAGGATCGCGTTCGACTTCACGGCCCGCACGGCGCGCCACGCGAACACGAGGTCGGCCAGCGTGGCCGCGTCCGCCGCGTCCCCCGCCGCGAGCGTCCACGTGGCCGGGTCGTCGCCGGGCGCGTCGATGCGGTCGACCGACTGCACGAGCAGACCGCCGGACACCGGGCGCAGCTCGACGTGCGTCGCGGGCGGCGCGTCGACCACCAGCAGGCGGATGTTCTTCTTCTGCGTGAGCAGCGCGAGCGCGTCGTCGTCGAAGCCCGGGGCGACGACGACCTCGGTGAACACGGGCGCGATCTGCTCGGCGGCCGCGAGCGTGACCCGCCGGTTGGTCGCGATGACGCCCCCGAACGCCGAGACCGGGTCGCACGCGTGGGCCTTGGCGTGCGCGTCGGCGACGTCGGCGCCCACGGCCACGCCGCACGGGTTGGCGTGCTTGACGACCGCGACCGTGGGCAGGTCGCCGTGGTCGTGCGCGGCCCGCCACGCCGCGTCCGCGTCGACGTAGTTGTTGTAGCTCATGGCCTTGCCGTGCAGCTGGCGCGCCTGCGCCAGCCCGGGGGTGCCCTGGTCCGCCGTGTAGAGCGCCGCCCGCTGGTGCGGGTTCTCGCCGTAGCGCAGCACGTCCGACCGCTCCCAGGTCGCGCCGACCCAGGCCGGGAAGCCGGTCGCGACGCCGTCGACCTCGTCGGTGGTCGTCGCGACGTTGCCCATCCAGGACGCGACCGCGACGTCGTAGGTCGCGGTGTGCACGAACGCCTGCGCCGCGAGGCGCGTGCGCTCCGCGAGCGTGAACCCGCCGGCGGCGACGGCCGCGACCACGTCGTCGTAGCGCGCGGGGTCGACGACGACCGCGACGCTCGGGTGGTTCTTCGCGGCGGCGCGCACCATCGACGGCCCGCCGATGTCGATCTGCTCGACGCACGCGTCGACACCCGCACCCGACGCGACGGTCTGCGTGAACGGGTACAGGTTGACCACGACGAGCTCGAACGCGGCGACGCCCAGCTCGTCGAGCTGGGCGAGGTGCTCGGGGCGACGCGTGTCGGCGAGGATCCCGGCGTGCACGCGCGGGTGCAGGGTCTTGACGCGCCCGTCGAGGCACTCGGGGAAGCCCGTGAGGTCCTCGACGCGCGTCACCGGCACGCCCGCGGCCGCGACGGTCGCGGCCGTCGACCCCGTGGACACGAGCTCGACGCCCGCGGCGTGCAGCGCCGTCGCGAGCTCGACCAGGCCGGTCTTGTCGTAGACGGACAGCAGCGCGCGGCGCAGCGGGCGGCGCGTGGCGTCGGCGGTCGGGTCCGCGACGGGGGCGACGGGGGGCAGGTCGTGCGGCATGGGTGGCACCTTCCTGGGTCGGGCGGCGGTCCGGCAGGACCTTCGACGAACCCCGGCACCCAGGCGGGCGGTGCACTCGGCAGGGTGGTGCTCGGTCGCTCCCCGGTGGTCCTCCACCCTCGCCAGTCACGACCGCGCACGAGTCTACCGGCGCACCGGCGCGCGCGGGTCAGTCGGCCGCGGGCCGACCCAGGCGCGCGCGCCGGCCGTCGACCGTGAGCCCGTCGCGCGCGATGCGCCCCACGACGTCGACGAGCAGGCGACGCTCGACGACCTTGATGCGCTCGTGCAGCGACGACTCGTCGTCGTCGTCCGCGACCGCGACGGCCTCCTGCGCGACGACGGGGCCGTCGTCGACGCCCGCGTCCACGACGATCACCGAGCAGCCCGTGACCTTGACGCCGTACGCGAGCGCGTCGCGCACGCCGTGCGCGCCGGGGAACGACGGCAGCAGCGCGGGGTGCGTGTTGACCGTCCGCCCGCCGAACCGCGCGAGGAACGGCGCGCCCACGAGCTTCATGAACCCCGCCAGCACCACGGTGTCGGGCGAGAACACCGCGACGGCCTCGGTGAGCGCACGGTCCCACGCGTCGCGGTCGGGGAAGTCGCGCAGCGCGACGACCGCGGTCGGGACCCCGGCCTCGCGCGCGCGGTCGAGCGCCGCGACGCCCGCACGGTCGGACACGACGCCGACGACGCGCGCGCCGAAGGCCGGGTCGTCGTGCGCGTCGAGCAGCGCCGCGAGGTTCGACCCCGTGCCGGACACGAGCACGACGAGGCGGTGCGCGCGGGACACGGCGTGGGCGGGCGGGACGGGACCGGGGCCGGTGCGAGTCACGCGGGTGAACCTACCCCGCCCGCGGGCCGACCCGTCCGCGCGTCCGGCGCCGCGCGTGCGCGAGAATGACGCCATGGGCAACCCGTGGGCACCGCCGGACCAGTCGCAGCCGCGGGACCAGTCGCCGCCGCCGGCGCCCGGTGCGCCGGGGGGCGCGACGCCCCCGCCGGGCACCGGGGGCGCGTGGCACCCGGGGCACGTCGCACCGCCGCAGCAGCCCGGGTCGCAGAGCCCGTACCCCGGCGCGCCGGGACCGCACCCGCAGCACGGCGGCCCGCAGCACGGCAGCCCCCAGCACCCGGGGCAGCACGCCGGGCCGCCGGCCGGGCCGCACCCGGGGCAGCGACCGCCGACGCCGCCCGACCCTGCGGGCGTCGCGCGCGCGACCCGCGCCGCGGTGTGGAGCGCGTGCCTCCTGCTGGCCGGCGTCGTGCTGCTCAGCGCGCCGTACCCGGGCCTGCTGGTCGCCCCCGTCACGGCCGTCGCGAGCCTCGCGTTCGCGATCGTCGCGGTGACGCGCGCGGCCCGCGCGCGCGCACGCGGACCGGTCGTCGCGCTGTCCGTCGTGCTCGTCGTCGCGTCGCTGATGTGGACGTTCCTCAGCGCGCAGTCGCTGCTCTACCTCGACGCCGTGCGCGACCTGCAGCGGTGCAGCGGCGCGGCGCTCACGCAGCAGGCGCAGAGCGCGTGCCAGTCGCAGTTCGACCGGGACGTCCGCGAGCGCATCGGGTCCGTGTTCGGCCTCGGCGGCTGACGACCGCTGGGCCGCACGTCGCCGCACGGCGACGTGCCGGCCGGTCGCTCACCCGGTGGCGTCCGGGCCCGTTGGCGTCGCGTCGTCGCCCGCGCGCGGTGCGGGCGCCGCGGCTGCCGCGCGTCGCCGCTCGCGCCCACGACGCACCGCGGCACGCACCTCGGGGTCGAACGGGACGCTCGTGCACGCGGCCGCGACGCCGGTCCCGGCGGCGGCGAGCAGCGCGACGAGGCCGACGTGCGCCCCGACGTGGGCCATGCGCCCCGGGCCCGCGGCACCGCTCGCGGCCGCCACGAGCAGCGCGACGAGGGACCCGACCGTGACCGCGAGGACCGCGAGCGCGACCACCACGTCGCGCGGCCGCACGGGCGTCGACCAGCGCCGCAGCACGAGCCCCGCGAGCAGGCCGACGGCGAGCACGAGCGCGGGCGCGGCCAGCAGCGGCCCGCCGCCCGCGTCGGGCAGCGCCCCGAGCAGCGGCACGGCCGGCAACGGGCCCGCGACCACCTCGGCGGGCGCGAACCGCGTCCCGGCGCCGACCGCGAACCCGGGGCCGACGACCCACGCGAGCGCCCACACCACGAGGTTCGGCAGGAACGCGAGCTCGCCCACCGCGAGCACGACCCCGCCGACGGCGTCGAGCGAGAGCCCGGCGACGACCTGCGCGACCGCGGCGTGCCCCGCGACGACCCACACGACGCAGACCACCGACGCGAGCAGCACGAGCCCGGCGGTCGCCAGCAGACCCGCGCGTAGCCCGACCGCGACGCCGCCCGGGAGCCGGTCGCGCACCGGTGCGACGAGCCGCGCCCACGGCGGCGCCTCGGGCCGCCGCAGCAGCCCGGCGCCCAGGCCGAGGCCGCCGACGAGCACGCCGCCCAGCAGCGCGCGCAGCACGCCCGTCCCGCCCGCACCGGTCACGACCGCGACGAGCACGGCGAGGAGGGTGTACGCCGCGACGCCCGCGAGGGCCGCACCCCGGGTCGCTTGCCCGGAACGACGCGCCGACGCGTAGCACGTGAACACCGCGAGCGCCGTGAGCCCCAGCGGCACGACCGACACGACGGCACCGCCCAGGGTCGCGGGCACGCCGTGCGCGAGCAGCCACAGGTTGGCGGCGACGACGACCGCCCGGGTCCACGCGACGTCGGCGTTGGCCGGGTCGGCCGAGGTCGCGACGAACACCGCGACCGCCGGCAGGGTGACCGCGAGCAGCGACAGCGCGGCGCCCTGCAGCGCGGTCAGCGCCCCGACGGCCCAGCGCGGCGCGCCGTCGATCGCCGACGTGAAGAACGACGGGCGGGGGTCGTCCTGCAGGACGCGGCGCACGCGCCCCGTGGTCGGGACGGGACCGGTGGAGGTGGGCACCCGCCCATGGTCGCCGCTCCGCCGGCCGGGCGACGGCACCCGACCCGGCGCGTCGTGGCCCCGCGACCCCGTGACGCACGAGACCGGCGGACCGGGACCTTCCGGGCCCGGTCCGCCGGTCTCGTCGGACGCGTCAGGCGGAGAGGATCTCGCGCGCGAGCGCGGCGGTCTCCGACGGGGTCTTGCCGACCTTGACGCCGGCGGCCTCGAGGGCCTCCTTCTTGGCCTGCGCGGTGCCGGACGAGCCGGACACGATCGCACCGGCGTGGCCCATCGTCTTGCCCTCGGGGGCCGTGAAGCCCGCGACGTAGCCGACGACCGGCTTGGTGACGTTCGCCTGGATGTAGGCGGCGGCCCGCTCCTCGGCGTCGCCGCCGATCTCGCCGATCATGACGATGAGATCCGTGTCGGGGTCGGCCTCGAACGCGGCGAGCGCGTCGATGTGCGTCGTCCCGATGATCGGGTCGCCCCCGATGCCGACGGCCGACGAGAACCCGAAGTCCCGCAGCTCGTACATCATCTGGTAGGTCAGCGTGCCCGACTTCGACACCAGCCCGATGCGGCCGGGGCCGGTGATGTCGGCGGGGATGATGCCGACGTTCGACTTCCCGGGGCTGATGAGGCCCGGGCAGTTGGGGCCGACGAGGCGCACGCCCTTGTCCTGCGCGTAGGCGAAGAACTCGGCGGTGTCGGCCACCGGCACGCCCTCGGTGATGATGACGACGAGCGGGACGCCGGCGTCGACGGCCTCGACGACCGCGGCCTTGGTGAAGGCCGGCGGCACGAAGATCACGGACACGTCGGCGCCGGTCTGCGCGACCGCGTCGGCGACCGAGCCGAAGACGGGCACGTCGACCGTGCCGTCGCCGTGCGGGAACGTCACCGACGTGCCGGCCTTGCGCGGGTTCACGCCACCGACCACCTGCGTGCCGGACGCGAGCATGCGGGTCGTGTGCTTCTGGCCCTCCGACCCCGTCATGCCCTGGACGATGACCTTGGACTCCTCGGTGAGGAAGATCGCCATGGTGTGTCTGCTTCTCTCTGGTCGGGGGGTCTCAGGCGGTGTGGGCGAGCTCGGCGGCCTTGTCGGCCCCGCCGTCCATCGTGTCGGCGAGCGTCACGAGCGGGTGCGCGGCTTGCGCGAGGATCGCGCGGCCCTCCACCACGTTGTTGCCGTCGAGGCGCACGACGAGCGGCTTGGACGCCTCGTCGCCGAGGATCTCGAGTGCCGCGACGATGCCGTTCGCGACCGCGTCGCACGCCGTGATGCCGCCGAAGACGTTGACGAACACCGACTTCACCTGCGGGTCGGACAGGATGATGTCGAGGCCCGCGGCCATGACCTCCGCGGACGCGCCGCCGCCGATGTCGAGGAAGTTGGCGGGCTTGACCCCGCCGTGCGCCTCACCCGCGTACGCGACGACGTCGAGCGTGCTCATGACGAGCCCGGCGCCGTTGCCGATGATGCCGACCTCGCCGTCGAGCTTGACGTAGTTGAGGTCCTTCTCCTTGGCGCGCGCCTCGAGCGGGTCGGCCGCGGCCGCGTCCTCGAGCTCGGCGTGGTCCGCGTGCCGGAAGTCCGCGTTGGCGTCGAGCGTGACCTTGCCGTCGAGCGCGACGACGTCGCCCTCCTCGGTGAGCACGAGCGGGTTGACCTCGACGAGCGTCGCGTCCTCCTCGCGGTACACGGTCCACAGCTTCTGCAGCACGTCGGCGACCTTCGGCGCGAGCTCGGGGGCGAAGCCCGCGGCGGCGACGATCTCGTCGGCCTTGGCCTGGTCGATGCCCGTGCGCGGGTCGACCGCGACCTTGGCGAGCGCGTCGGGGCGCTCGACCGCGAGCTGCTCGATCTCCATGCCGCCCTCGACCGAGCACATCGCGAGGTAGCGACGCTCGGCGCGGTCGAGCAGCAGCGAGAAGTAGAACTCCTGGGCGATGCGCGCACCGGCCGCGACCATCACGCGGTGCACGGTGTGGCCCTTGATGTCCATACCGAGGATCTCGCCGGCCTTCTCGGCGGCCTCGTCGGCGGACCGGGCGATCTTGACGCCGCCCGCCTTGCCGCGACCGCCCGTCTTCACCTGGGCCTTGACGACGACCACGCCGCCCTCGGGCGGGAGCAGGCGCTCCGCCGCCGCGCGGGCCTCGTCGGGCGTCGTGGCGACGATGCCGCCGAGCACGGGCACGCCGTGCTTCTCGAAGATGTCACGTGCCTGGTACTCGAACAGGTCCACCTGGTCCGGTTCCTCTCGTCACCACCGCGGCGGCCCGGTGCGGCCGCGTCGCCGCAGTGATCGTATCGCCGGGACCGAGGTCCCTCGACATCAAGAGACTGTGGGCGGGGTCACGTCGCTCGCGTCGGGGCCGGGTGCGGGTCGCGGCGGTGCGGCGGGCACGTCGTGCCGCCGTCGCACGCCCTCGGCGCGTGGCTCCCGCGCGAGGTCCGGGAAGGCGTCCGCCATGAGGATGTAGGTGTCCTTGCCGCGCTGGAAGGCGTCGATCTGCGGCACGAGGCGGCGGAAGTGCTCGCTCGCGCAGTGCTCGTCGAGCGCCTCCTGGTCCGGCCAGGTCTCGACGAACACGAAGTGCCCCGGGTCGTCCCTGTCGACGTACAGGTCGTAGCTGATGTTGCGCGGCTCCTGGCGCGTCAGCACGACGAGCTCGCGGTACAGCGGCATCACCGTGTCGATCGCGGCGACCTCGATGAGGTCCTGGGCGATGACCTTCAGCACGTGGGCCTTCCTGGGGAGACGGAGCCACCGGCCCGTGCGACGCGCGGGGTCAGAGCTTCGTGACGGGTGAGTACCGGAGCAGCAGGCGCTTCGCGCCGTGCGTCCCGAAGTCGATCTTCGCGACGGCGTTCTGGCCGGCGCCCTCGATCGCGATCACGGTGCCGAGCCCGTACGAGTCGTGCGTGACCTTGTCGCCGACGTCGAGGTCGGGCACGTCCCCGCGGGGTGTCGCCGACCCGAACGACGCACCGGTGCGCGGCAGCGGCTCGCGCCGCTCGGTGCGCACGGGCCCGCTGCCCGCGCCGGACGACCCCCGCTCCGACCACGACGACGACCCGCGACCTGCGGAGCCGAACCCGGAGCCCCAGCCGCCGCGCAGCCGCGACGTCGAGGACTCCCGGCGACGCCAGTCGACGAGCTCGTCGGGGATGTCGTCGAGGAACCGGCTGGGCGGGAACTCGTTGGGCGTGCCCCACGCCGTCCGCAGCGCGGCGCGCGACACGTACAGCCGCTGCCGCGCGCGCGTCAGCCCGACGTACGCGAGGCGCCGCTCCTCGGCGAGCTGGTCGGGGTCGGCCAGCGACCGCATGTGCGGGAACGTGCCGTCCTCCATGCCCGTGAGGAACACGACCGGGAACTCCAGCCCCTTGGCGGTGTGCAGCGTCATGAGCGTGACGACGCCCGCGGCCGCCGCGGCGGCCGCCTCCGCCTCGGCGTCGGCGCCGTCGGGCGTCGGGATCTGGTCGGAGTCCGCGACGAGCGACACGCGCTCGAGGAAGTCGGTGAGGTCGCCCTCGGGGTCGGACTCCTCGAACTCGGAGGCGACCGCGTGCAGCTCGGCGAGGTTGTCGACGCGGGAGCCGTCCTGCGGGTCGTCGCTGCCGCGCAGGTTCGCGAGGTAGCCGCTGCGGTCGAGCACGGCGCCGAGCACCTGCGCCGGACCGGCGCCCGACGCGGCGAGGTCGCGCAGCCCGTCGAGCATCTCCTGGAACGCCCGCAGGCCGGTCACCGCGCGCGTGCCGAGCCCCGGCACCTCGTCGAGGCGCGCGAGCGCGGCGCCGAACGAGATCCGCTCGCGCTCGGCGAACGCCGCGACCATCGACTCCGAGCGCTCCCCGAGGCCGCGCTTGGGCTCGTTGAGGATGCGTCGCGTGCTGACGTCGTCGTCGGGGTTCGCGACCGCGCGCAGGTAGGCGATCGCGTCCTTGATCTCCTTGCGCTCGTAGAAGCGCGTGCCGCCGACGACCTTGTAGGGCAGGCCGACGCGCACGAGCACCTCCTCGAGCGCGCGGGACTGCGCGTTGGCGCGGTAGAAGATCGCGACGTCACCGGGGCGCACGCCGTCGGAGTCGCCGAGGCGGTCGATCTCCTCGGCCACGAACCGCGCCTCGGCGTGCTCGTCGTCGGCGACGTACGCGACGATCTGCGCGCCCGCGCCCGAGTCGGTCCACAGCCGCTTGGGCTGGCGCCCCGGCACCTTGGACACGACCGCGTTGGCGGCCGAGAGGATGGTCTGCGTCGAGCGGTAGTTCTGCTCGAGCAGGATCGTGGTGGCGTCCGGGTAGTCGGCCTCGAACTCGAGGATGTTGCGGATGGACGCACCACGGAACGCGTAGATCGACTGGTCGGCGTCGCCGACCACCGTGAGCTCGCCGCGCCCCACGCCCTCCGGCGCGCCGGCGTCGTCCTGCGCGCCGACGCCGACGAGCTCGCGGACCAGCACGTACTGCGCGTGGTTGGTGTCCTGGTACTCGTCGACCAGCACGTGCCGGAACCGTCGCCGGTAGTGCTCGGCGACCTGCGGGAACGCCTGCAGCAGGTGCACCGTCCGCATGATGAGGTCGTCGAAGTCGAGCGCGTTCGCCTGCTGCAGGCGCTGCTGGTACCGCGTGTAGACCTGCGCGAGCACGGTGTCGAACTCGTCGGCGCGGCCGCCGCCGTTGCTGGCCGCGAACGCGTCGGGGTCGACCAGCTCGTCCTTGAGCGCCGAGATCTTGTGCCCCAGCGACTTGGCCGGGTACTTCTTCGGGTCGAGCTCGAGCTCGCGCGCGACGAGCGTGAGCAGCCGCTGCGAGTCCGCCTGGTCGTAGATCGAGAAGCTCGTGCGCAGGCCGAGCGTCGCGGCCTCGCGCCGCAGGATGCGCACGCACGCCGAGTGGAACGTCGAGACCCACATGCGCTGCGCCGACGGGCCGACGAGCTGCTCGACGCGCTCGCGCATCTCGGCCGCGGCCTTGTTGGTGAACGTGATCGCGAGGATCTCGCCCGCGCGCGCACGCCGCGTCGCGAGGAGGTGCGCGATGCGGTGCGTGAGCACGCGGGTCTTGCCCGACCCGGCGCCGGCGACGATGAGCAGCGGGCCGCCCGCGTGCAGCACGGCCGCGCGCTGCTGCGGGTTGAGGCCGTCGAGCAGCGCGGCCGCGCGGGCCTCGTCGGCGGCGCTGCGCTCGTCGGCGGTCGCGTCGTCGCCGCGCGGGGGGACGACGAGCGGCAGCCCCGACGACTCGCCCGCGTGCGAGCGGGTGGTGGCGGGGCCGAACAGGGGCAGGGAGTCGAACAGCGACGTCATGGCAGCACCCAGCCTAGGCGCCGCCACCGACACGGCGGGACGCTGCCCGCCGTGCCGGTGCCGGGCACCGGCACCGGCGTCAGCGCCAGAGCACGGCGATCGCGACGTTGAGCGCCGTCAGACCGGCGATCCCGCCGAGGTAGCCCCGCGTCACGACGTCGGGGCGTCGGCGCCCGACCACCACGAGCGCGGTCACGGCCAGCGCGACCACGAGCTTGACGGCGATCTTCACGTTGTTCGGCTCGTGCCCCGCGACGCCGGACGACGCGAGCCCGACCAGCACGATGCCGGTCACGAGCGCCGTCAGCACGCCGTGGAACGTGCCCGGGTTGAGGGTCACGCCCTTCAACCCGGCGAGCACGCCGCCGAACACCATCGCCCACCCGAGCAGGTGGAGCACCACGAGAACTCCGTAGACCACGTCCATGACCCCACCCTAGGCGATCTGACACGCTGTCAGATCGCTGCGACCGTCCGCAGCACGTGGCAACCGCCACGCCACCGCACCGCACCGCCGGACAGGCTCCCGGCTCGGCGGGCAGGCGCACGCCGCTGTCCGTGGCCCGCGCCGCTGTCCGTGGACCGCGGCGGTGTCCGTCGGCGCCCCGCCCGCGCGCCGGCTCAGAGCAGCCGGCGCGCCGCCGCCCACCGGGTCAGCTCGTTGCGGTTCGACAGCTGCAGCTTGCGCAGCACCGCCGACACGTGGGTCTCGACCGTCTTCACCGAGATGAACAGCTCCCCCGCGACCTCGCGGTACGTGTACCCGCGCGCGATGAGCCGCATGACCTCGCGCTCGCGCGCCGAGAGCCGGTCGAGCTCGTCGTCGCCCGTCGCGACGTCGCCCGCGGCCGTGCCGAACGCGTCGAGCACGAACCCCGCGAGGCGCGGCGAGAACACCGCGTCGCCGCCCGCGACCCGCAGCACGGCGTCCGACAGCGTCTGCGGGTCGATGTTCTTGGTGACGTACCCGCGCGCGCCGACGCGGATCACCGCGACCACGTCCTCGGACGCGTCGGACACCGACAGCGCGAGGAACCGCGTGCCGGGCACGTCGACGCACCGCCGCACGACCTCGGCGCCGCCGCCGCCGTCGCCGCCCGGCAGGTGCACGTCGAGCAGCACCACCGGCGGCGCGAGCTCGTGCACCACCCGCACGGCCTCGTCGACGTCCGACGCCTCCCCCACGACCCGCACGCGCGCGTCGAGCGACGCGCGCACGCCCGCCCGGAACATGTGGTGGTCGTCGACCAGCACCACGTCGACCTGCTCGCTCACGCGCCCCGCTCCTCGTCCTCGTCCGTCCCGGAGCCGCCGCGACCGACCGGCATCGCGAGGTGCACCTCCGTGCCCCGCTCGGGGCTGCTGCTGACGCGCGCGGTCCCGCCGCGCCGCCGTACGCGCCCCATGATGGACTCCCGCACGCCGAACCTGTCGGGACCGACCGCGTCGAGGTCGAAGCCGTCGCCGCGGTCGCGCACGAACACCTCGACCAGCTCGGGCCCCACCTCGAGGTACAGCGACACGGGCGGGCGGCCGTGCACGACCGCGTTGACGAGCGCCTCGCGCGTCGCCTGCAGCAGCGCGAGCGTGTCGGGCTCGGGCACGCGGTCGCCGACGACGACGACGTCGACGGCCACCGCCTCGCCGCTCGGCCCCGACCGCGAGTCCTCGACCTCCGCGACGACGGCGCGCAGCGCCGCGACGAGCGACGTACCCGGCTCGTGCCGGTCGTCGTACAGCCACTCGCGCAGCTCGCGCTCCTGGGCACGGGCCATGCGCGCGACCTCGACGGGCTCGTCGGCGCGCGCGCGGATCAGCGCGAGCGTCTGCAGCACCGAGTCGTGCAGGTGCGCCGCGATGTCCGCGCGCTCGGCCTCCCGCGCACGTGCCGCACGCTCGTCGCCGAGCTCGCGCACGAGCCGCACCCACCAGGGCGCGAGCACGAGGCCGACGCCCAGCAGCACCGCGAGACCCGCCACGGCCGACTGCACGAGCAGCGCGGGCTCGACGCCCTGCCCGCCCACCTGACCCGCGAGCAGCAGCACGCCGGCCCCCGCGAGCAGCCCGCCGCCGATGAGCCGCAGCACGCTGATGCGACGGCCGTCGCCCCGCGAGCGCTGCACGGCGTCCAGCTGGCTCCACGCCAGCGCCAGGCCCAGCAGCACGACGAGCACGGGCAGCGCCCACGCCGCGTCGATCTGCGCGCCGAGCCGCATCGCGACGAGCACGGCGGCCGCGAGCACGAGGAGCGCGCCGAGCGCGAGCTCGGCCCACGGCACGCGCCGTCCGTCCGCCCGCAGCGGCTGCCGCCGCGCGAGGCGCTGCAGCGTGCTGGGCCGCGCCGCGGCCGCGGCGGCCGCCGGGTCGCCCACGGGGACCGCGAGCCACCAGAACACGTACAGCGCGAGGCCGGTGCCCGCGAACGGCACCAGCAGCACGAGCGCCACGCGCACGACGGCCGCGGGGAGCGCGAGGTGCGCGGAGAGCCCGGTCGCGACGCCGGCGAACCAGCGCCCCTGCTCGGGGCGGCGCAGCGGCAGCCGCACGCGCGGCACGGCGGCCGGGCGCGGGGGCGCGCCGAACGGCGCGGGGGCGGTGGTCACGCCCCGATCGTCACACGCGCGCACCCGCCGGGGCACGCACCGGGACGGAGGTTCAGGGGCCGGCGCCCGGGATCTGGGGGTGCGTCCCAGGGTGCCCTCAGGGGCGGTCCCCGATGTGCCCGGGGTACCGCGACCGGCAGGATCGAGCCATGGACACGCAGACTCCCGCCGGTGCCGGCACCGGCTCGCCGGGCCCGACGCCCGGCACGGGCCCCCAGCCGGGCGCCACGCCCCCCGCGCCGCCCTCGACGTCGTCGTTCTGGTCGGGCATCCGCCGCTCGGGCCTGCACCGGTCCGACGACCGCTGGGTCGCCGGCGTCGCCGGCGGTCTCGCCGACCGGCTCGGCGTCGACCCCCTGGTCGTGCGTGGCGTCCTCGCGGTGTCGTTCCTGCTCGGCGGCTTCGGCCTCGTGCTGTACGGCGTGGCCTGGGCGCTGCTCCCGGACGCCCGCGACGGTCGCATCCTGTTCGAGCGGCTGCTGGCCGGGGAGACCGACGGCGCGCTGCTCGGGTCGCTGGTCGTGGTCGTGGTCGGGCTCGCGCGCGGCGACGGCTGGTGGTGGTTCTGGGACGGCGGCGGCGCGCTCGCCGGCCTGCTCTGGGCCGTGCTCCTGGTCGGGCTGCTCGTCCTGGTCGTGACGTCGATGCAGCGCCGCGGCCGGGCGCGCGGGCCGTGGCAGCCCACGCCCCCGCCGGGCGGCCCCGCCGCGTCGGGTCCGGCACCCGCGTACGGCACGCCGCCCGCGGCGACGGCCGCACCGACGGCCGGCGCGACGACGCCCGCGGCGGCGTGGTCCGCCCGCACGACGACCCCGCTGCCCCCGACCGGCACGTACGGCGCCGCCACGCCGCCCGTGCCCCCGGGTCCGCCGGCACCGCCCTACGGCAGCGCCCCCGCGGGTGGCGCCCCCGTGCCGCCGCCCGCGCCCCCGCGTCCGCCGCGGCAGCGCCGTCCGGGCCCCGACGCGACCACGGTCGCGACGGTCGTCGGGCTGAGCGTCGTCGCGCTGGGCGCGCTCATGCTGGCCGAGCGCACCGGCACGTTCGACGGTCCCGTGTGGCTCACCGCGGGGGGCGTCTTCCTGGTCCTCGCGGGCCTCGGCCGGATCTCGCTCGGGTTCCGGGGCCGCCGCAGCGGCCTCCTGGGCGTCGCGAGCGTCGTCGCCGCGCTGGTGTGGGTGCCGGGCGCGCTCGCCCACCAGTCGGACGACTGGCGCGGCGACTTCCCCGTCGTGTGGCGCAGCGACGCCCCCGCGGCGTCGGACGTCACGGTCACGAACCGCAAGGTCGCCGCGAACGGCGTCAGCCTCGGGTTCGGCCAGTCGCGGGTCGACCTCACGGGTCTGCCGATCACGCGGGACACGCTGCACGTGCCGATCTCGATCGGGGCCGGCGACCTCACCGTCGTCGTGCCGACCGACGCGGCGGTGCGCGCCGAGGTGTCGGCGGGCATCGGCAAGGTCTCGTGGCGGCTGGACGACGACTACCACGAGCGCAGCGGCATCGCGCTCGGCGAGGTGGTGTTCGAGGACGCCGCGGCCGAGGCGGGGACGCCCGACCTGGTGCTGGAGATCAGCTCGGGCGTCGGCGAGGTCAGGATCATCGAGGAGGACGCAGCATGAGCACGGACGAGACGCAGCCCCTGGCGGCACCCGCCGACGCCGCCCACGCCCCGGGGACGCCGGACCAGGCGCCCGTCGGCGTCACCCCGCCGGCGGCGACCGCCCCGCGGCCGGGCGTGCGGGTCAGCACGGTCGTCGGAGGGCTCATCGGCGTCCTGCTCGGCGTGGGCGTGCTGCTCGTCGCCGCGGGGTACACGATCGACGTCGAGCTCGCGGCGATCGTGCTGCTGATCCTGGCGGGCGTGGGGCTCATCCTCGGCCCGCTCGTGCAGGGGATGCGCCGTGGCCGCGAGGCCCGGGTGCCGCGCTGAACCGCCGCCGGGGCGCACGGTGGAGGAACCGTGCGCCCCGGCGGGACGACCGAAGGCCGGTACCCGTGTCGGGTACCGGCCTTCGTGCGTCTGCCGTGCGGTCCGCTCACCGGACCGCGCGGGGCGCGACCCGTGGAGGGAGCGGGTGCTCAGACGTTCTGGACGACGGGCGCGGCGGTGGTCGCCTCGACCCGGGCGGCGATGCGACGCAGGGTCTCGCCGGTGATGATGAAGACGACGCCGAGGCCGAAGACCAGCAGGGCGACGCCGAACGCGACGACCGAGGTGAACAGCGAGGCCCGCAGGAACGAGCCGTTCATCATGGTCTCGCGGACCGGGTCCTCGCGGTCGAGCTGCGAGTAGGTCTTGCCGCCCGACGCGTCGAGCGCGTGGTGGTTGATGATGTCGGCCTGCGCCCACGCCTCCCACGGCGTGTCGACGATCGCGCCGCCGAACGCCGCGGCGTCCTCGGACACGGTGATCTGCTCGGCGCGCAGGTTGCTGGACACGGCGATCCAGGTGCCCGTGCCGGCGACGGCGAAGAGCGCGCCGAACACCATGACGACGATCGCCAGGGCCTTGATGTGGGCGGGCTTGCTCTGCACTGCGGACATGGTCGTTCTCCCCGATCGGCTTGCGGTGTACCCCCACGGTCGGGACCGCATCGCTGCCGGTCCCGGTGAGCGGTCGTGCTCACGTAAGAAAGCGTCGTCGCAGGTCGAGCGGATCCCGTGGGACTCTGGTCCCTCGGGGTACCGCGACGTATCACCCGTGCGGGTGACTCGCTTCTCGACCCCGGACCAAAGGCCCGACGCCCCCCTGGACCTGCGACGATACACGAAAGCGCAGGTCAGCCTCAGTTTCCCACCGCTGCGGGCGTTCGGCACGTCCACGATGCCCGTTCCGCCCGGTGTCCCGCGGACGGAGCACGCGTGCGTCCGCCCCGCTGCCGGGAAGCCCGGGCTCAGCGCGCGGCGAGCCCGGCAGCGCGCGCGTACTGCGCGTCGGCGGCCGCCAGCACGTGCTCCCAGTCGAACGGCGGCCGTGTCGTGCACGCGCGCGTGCGCATCGCGGCGAGCAGCTCGCGGTCGCGTGCGAGCAGCACGACCGCCTCGACCATCTCCGCGTCGTCCGCGACGAGGAAGCCGTCGAGCCCGTCGGTGACGAACTCCCCCACGCCGGTCCCGGCGTGCGCGAGCACCGCGAGCCCCGCCGTGCGCGCCTCGAGCGCGGCGATCCCGAACGCCTCGAGCCGCGCCGGAGCGAGGAAGACGTCGGCGTCGGCGTACGTCTCGCGCACCTGCGCACGCGGCAGGCGGCCGCGCAGGTCCACGACGTCCTGCAGCCCCGCGGCGGCCACGCGGGCGCGCACGGCGTCGCGCGCCGGCCCGTCGCCGACGAGCGTGAGCCGCAGCGCACCGGGCGGCAGCCGTCGCGCGGCCGCGGCGACCACGTCGACCAGCGGCACGGCCCGCTTGCGGGGCGCGAGGCGCATGGTCGCGACCAGGTGCACCGGGCCGTCGTGCACCACGGGCGCGTCCGGCGCCGGCGCCCACGCCTCGAGGTCGATGCCGTTGGGCACGACGTCGACGCGCGCGTCGAACAGGGCGCGCACGCGCTCGGCGGCGGCACCGCTGACGGCGCTCAGCGCGGCGGGGACGTCGCGCCAGCGGGTGCGGGGCACCACGTGGCGGCCGATGTCGGCGAGGCCGTCGAGCATGCAGTGCCACGTGATCGCGGTCGGCAGGCCCAGCGCGGTCGCGACGCGCACGCCGTCGAACGCGAACGGGGACACGACGCCCGCGTGCACGTGCACGGCGTCCGGCCGCAGGTCCCGCAGCACCGCGCGCGTCAGCCGCGCACCGGTCAGCGGGTTGACGGGCAGGTCGAACGGCAGCCGGGCCCCCAGCCGGTGCACGTGCACGCCGTCCTCGACGTCGACGACGCCGCCGCGCTCACCGCCCTCGCCGAGCGTCGCCGTGAGCACGTGCACGTCGTGCCCCGCGCGGGCCTGGTGACGTGCGAGGTCCCCGACCTGCGTCTCGATGCCGCCCGTGCGCGGCGCGAAGCAGTCCGAGACGTGGACGACCCGCACGCCGGTCAGGCCTCCGCGGGGACGACGGCGTCGATGCGCGCCGCCGCGTCGCGGTGCACGCGGCGCTCGAGCACGAACGACATGACCGGAACGACGCCCGCGAGCGCCATCGTCACGAGCCGCCCGAGACGCCAGCGCAGCGTCGACCACAGGTCGAAGACCGTGACGAGGTACACGACGTACACCCAGCCGTGCACCATCGCGATGATCCGCGCGGCCTCGGACCGCGGGTCGCCCTCGACGTTGAACCCGGGGACCTGCAGGACGTACTTGAGGACCATCTCGACGCACAGCAGCAGCAGCATCACGCCCGTGACCCACGCCATGACGCGGTAGCGCCGCAGCGAGCCGCGGGCCTTGCGGGCCCACGCGGCCACCTCGGGCGCGGGCGCCGCGGCGGGGGTCGGGACGGGGCCGTTCGCCTCGGTGCTCACGCTGGTCCTCTCGTCGTCGCCGGTCACTCCCACTCGATCGTGCCCGGCGGCTTGCTCGTGACGTCGAGCACGACGCGGTTGACCTCGGGCACCTCGTTGGTGATGCGCGTGGAGATCGTCGCGAGCACGTCGTACGGCAGGCGGGTCCAGTCGGCCGTCATGGCGTCCTCCGACGACACGGGCCGCAGCACGATCGGGTGCCCGTAGGTGCGCCCGTCGCCCTGCACGCCGACGGACCGCACGTCACCCAGCAGCACGACCGGGCACTGCCAGATCTCGCGGTCCAGCCCCGCGCGCGTCAGCTCTTCGCGCGCGATCGCGTCGGCCGCACGCAGCGTCTCGAGGCGCTCGGCGGTGACCTCGCCGACGATGCGGATCCCCAGGCCGGGGCCGGGGAACGGCTGGCGCCACACGATCGACTCGGGCACGCCCAGCTCGAGGCCGACCGCGCGCACCTCGTCCTTGAACAGCGTGCGCAGCGGCTCGACGAGCGCGAACTGCAGGTCGTCGGGCAGGCCGCCCACGTTGTGGTGCGACTTGATGTTGGCCGCGCCCTCGCCGCCGCCGGACTCCACGACGTCGGGGTACAGCGTGCCCTGGACGAGGAACTTCACGTCCTCGCCGTGCGCGCCGGCGTCCTCGACGACCTCGCGCGCGGCGTCCTCGAACACGCGGATGAACTCGCGCCCGATGATCTTGCGCTTCGTCTCCGGGTCCGACACGCCCGCGAGCGCCGTGAGGAACCGCTCGCGCGCGTCGACGACCTTGAGCTGCACGCCCGTCGCGGCGACGAAGTCCTGCTCGACCTGCTCGGCCTCGCCGGTGCGCAGCAGCCCGTGGTCGACGAACACGCACGTGAGCTGGTCGCCGACGGCGCGCTGCACGAGCGCGGCCGCCACGGACGAGTCCACGCCGCCCGAGAGCCCGCAGATGACGCGCGCGTCGCCGACCTGCGCGCGGATGCGCTCGACCTGCTCGGCGATGACGTTGCCGGGGTTCCAGTCGGGGGTCAGGCCCGCGCCCCGGTAGAGGAAGTTCTCGAGCGTGTCCTGGCCCAGCGGCGAGTGCTTGACCTCGGGGTGCCACTGCACGCCGTACAGGCGCCGCTCGCGGTCCTCGAACGCCGCGACGGGGCTGCCGGCGCTCGTCGCGAGCACCTCGAAGCCCGCGGGCGCGGCGTGCACCGCGTCGCCGTGGCTCATCCAGACCGTCTGCTGCTCGGGGCTCCCCTCGAGCACGGTCCCGGCGTCGGTGATCTCGACGGCGGTGCCGCCGTACTCGCGCTGGCCGGTCTGCGCGACCGTGCCGCCCAGGGCCTTGGCCATCGCCTGGAAGCCGTAGCAGATGCCCAGCACGGGCACGCCCGCCTGGAACAGCTCGGGCCCCACGAACGGCGCGCCGTCGGCGTACACCGACGACGGCCCGCCCGACAGGATGATCGCCGCGGGGTCCTTGGCCAGCATCTGCTCGACCGTGGCCGTGTGCGGCACGATCTCGGAGTACACGTTCGCCTCGCGCACGCGGCGCGCGATCAGCTGCGCGTACTGCGCGCCGAAGTCGACGACGAGGACCGGGCGGTGGGCCGTGGGCTGGGGGGGCGTCGCGGGCTCGGGGGTCTGCGTCACGCAGCCCAGCCTAGTCGCCCCGCGAGCGGGCTCCGGCGTCGCGTCCGGGACCCGGGCGACCCGGCGCGTGCCCCGGGAGACGCGACCTCAGCCGCCCGCGAGCACCAGCACGAGGCCGCGCACGAGCACGAGCGGGAAGATGACGAGACCCGTCGCCATGGCGCCGACCAGGAAGCCGGGCCGCTCCAGGTCGGGCCGGTCGACGTAGAGGCGGCGGGGGTCGCGCGGGTCCTGGACCACGGGCACCTCCTGCCCCGGCTGGTACTCCCCCGCAGGCAGCTTCTGATCCGTCAGCACGCCCCCCGGGACGGCGGCCGTGGCGACCACGACCCGTACCGTCGGACGCTCCGTGACAGACCGTCGCTCCATGACGCGGGTCGCACGCACCTCGAGGACGCGCCCCGTGCCGCGCAGCCCGCGCCGGAACACCCGGTGGCGCCGGTACACGTACGAGAACGCGACCGCGAACACCACCAGGAAGAGCACGCCGCCGACGCCCACCAGGGCCGCCGTCGCGAGCGGGCTCAGGGGCTGCACCCCCGTGACCGGGTCCACCCGGTCAGCCGTCGACGCGCACGGTGCGCAGCACCTCGTAGGCGACCGAGTCCGCGAGACCGCCGCGCGGGGCCTCGGCCCACACGCCGACGACGCGCGTGCCCGCGGGGTCGCGCGTGGTCACGTACTCGACGTCGAGCTCGGTGCCGTCGTCGAGCGTGAGCACGCCGCGCACGGCCACGGCGTGACCGAAGCCCTCCCACGTCAGCGGGACCTGCTCGAGGTCGCTCGCGATGCCCGACGCGCCCAGCTGCGCGAACGCCGTCGCGGCGGCCGCGTCGACGCCGGCGTCGTCGACGTCCTCGTCGCGCGTGACCGTGAGGTTCACCTCGGAGCGCGCCGCGCCCTCGCGCTGCAGCACGAGCTGCGTCGTGTCCTCGCCCGACGTGCGCTCGTCGGACGTGAAGTCCGCGGGCACGTCGATCCCGATGCCGTCGACCGTCGAGCGGGACGCCCCGTCGACGCCCTCGAGCGTCGTGATGTCCCACCCCCCGGTCGGTGCCGTGGGCGCCGTGGACGACGCGCCGCCCTCACCCTCGGCCGCGTCCTGCGAGCAGGCCGACAACGTCAGAGCCGCCACCACCGCGACCGCGGCACCCAGCACCCTCATGCAGCGCACCCGCTCCACTCCTTCCAGCCCGTCGGCGTCATGTAGTACGCGTCCGTCGTCTCCGACGACGACGTCGACGCCCCGAGGCTGAACCCTAGGCCACCGACGGCCGGCGCCTTGAGCGAGAGGGCCGCCGCCAGGAGGTCCTGCGAGCTGACGTCGACGAACTGCGCGGTGATGTCACCGCTGCGCCGCGCCTCGTCGAAGATCAGCGGGATCGCCGCCGAGGTCGCCATCGAGGGCTGGCCCGCGACGGCCACGGCGCCGAGGCCCGCGAGCGCCGCCGTCACCTGCGTGCGGTTCCGGTCGGTGACCGCGAAGTCGGCCGTGAGCGTCAGCCCCTTGCCGTAGCCGTCGCCGATCGGGTAGCCGGCGCCGTTGCTCAGCGCGTACGCGCCCTCGGAGGACGCCGCACCGTCGAGCGAGACGTGGTTCAGCTGGCCGTCCGGCCCGACCGTCGCCGCGACGACGAGCTGGACCTGGCCGCTGACCTCGCCGCCCTGCCCCCAGTTCGGGTCGCTGCTGGAGAAGCCCAGCTGGGCGGCCGCCTCGGCGGTCAGCTCGACCTTGGAGTACACGGTGATGTCGCCGGTCTTCGTGTCGATCTTGGTGCCGAGCGCGTTCGAGTAGTCGATCGACGCCGAGCCGCCGGCCACGCCGACCCCGACACCGGCGCCCGCGTTGGCGACGACGCCGCCCTCGGCGTACACCGCGCTCGGGACCGGCGGCACGTACGTGTTGCCCGTCACCCAGTCGATGAGCTGCGAGACGCCCTCGAGGCCGATGCCGACGAGCGGCGCGGCGGGCCCCGTGGCGGACGCGACGACGTTCTGCGCGAACTTGCGCTGCACCCAGCCGTTGAAGTCCTGGACGTCCTCGATCGAGTCGAACGTGAACTCGGCACCGCCGCCGGCGTGCAGGCCCGCGGCCGCCTCGGCGCTCAGCTCGACCGAGCCGCCGTAGCCCATGATCTCGAGACCGCCGTGCGCCTCGCCGGCGCTCGCGACGGCCTTGACCGCGACGTCGCCGTTCAGCGTCACGCGGTACGTGCCGTCGCTGAGCCGGTCGACCGACAGCTGTCCCTCGCTGCCGAGGTCGACGAACGCGATCGAGACGCCCGCCTGGACCGTCGTGGTGTCCGTGCCGAGCGTGCAGGCCCGCTCGGGCTCGCGGTCGACGTCGATCTGACCGGCGCCGCCGCAGTCCGCGTCGAACGCGTCGCACAGCTTCGCGACGATGGTGTCGCCCACGGGCAGCACCCACATCGCGATGCCCGCGATGAGCGCCACGACCACGGCGACCGCACCGACGTACTCGACCAGCCCGGCGCCCTCGTCGCCGCGGACGCGCGCGGTGCGCGCGTCCGACGGCCGGCACCCGTCGTGACCCTTGCTCATCGCCTGCCTCCTCGGTTCACGACGGACGTTACAGAGCGGGCCGCGGCCCGGTCGTGGGCCCGGGCTCCCCCACGGGGCCCAGGCCCGACCCGGGTCGCAGGGCCCAGCCGGCGCCGCGTCACGGGCCCGCCACCAGTCGCGTCTCCGCGAGGAACGCGCCGATGCCCGACGGCGGCGCGAACGGCGGCGGCGGGGGCGGCGGGGGCGGCGGCGTCCAGTCCGGGTCGTCCGGGTCGGGGGTGGGCGTCGGCGTCGGCGTCGGGGTGGGCGTCGGTGCCGGCGCCACCGTGCGGCACGTGCCGCGCACGAGGTAGCCGAGCGTGCGACCCGAACGGCACACGCCCGAGCTCAGGCGCAGCTCGGCGGTGGCGACCTGCTCGACGCGCTTGCCGGAGTGCGGGACCGCGTCGAGGCTGCGCACGCGCACGGTCACCCGCGCGCGGGGCACGTCGACGTCGAGCGACAGGAGCTCGGCGTCGTTGGCCTGCGCGAAGGACCGCGCCGACCCGACCATCGCGCCCCCCGTGAACGCGCCGAGGTCCGTCCCGGCGAAGTCCCAGAAGTCGTCGGCGTCGCTCGCCCACCGCGCGCGGTCGAACGCACCCCGCACGCCGTCGCGCCAGGTGTCGGCCGCGGCGAGGGCGGCCGCGTCGGCGGCCGTGCGCGACTCGCGTGCGTCCGAGGTCGCCGACCCGACGACCGCGACCACGAGCAGCGCGGCCGCGACGAGGCCGGCGACCGCCGGGATGATCAGCAGGTTCGTCGCGCCCCGGTCGTCGGCGAGCGACCTGCGGTAGCGCAGCGGGAGCCGCTCGGCCTCGCCGGGCGAGACGAACAGCACGGACAGCAGCGGGAAGGCCACCCACGTGAGCAGGTCCAGCGCCAGGCGCCACGACCACAGCGACGTCCCGCTCGCGAGGGCGCCGAGGACGCCGAGGACGAGCTGCAGCGACCACGCGACCGCCGCCGCGACGACGACGGTCGGCAGCACCTCGCGGCGCTCGTCGAAGCCGCGCCGGCTCCGGTAGGAGCGCACCGCGACGACGCCGACGCACGTGAGTCGCACGGCCGAGAGCACCCAGCCGATCGCGAGCGCGGTGGTCGGGTCGATCGCGAGGAGGAAGGTCGCGAACGCCGGCAGGAGCAGCCAGTACAGGAGCGCGAAGGTGAGCAGGTCCAGCACGACGAACAGCGCCACCGTGCGCCAGTCGACGCGTCGCGCGGACGCGCGCGGCGTGGTCCAGGACATGCGGTGCTCGCTCTCTGCTCGGGGCGGCGCCGGGGCGGGGAGCCGCGGCGTCAGCCCTCGACGGGGACGTCGGTGATGCGGAACCGGCCCTGCGCGTCGACGGTGACGGAGTCCTGGCCCGAGTCGGGCCACAGGACCGTGACGGTGACGGACTCGCCCTGCGACAGCGGGGCGTCGACGAACTGGTCCGCCAGGACCCCTCGCGCGTCGTCGCCGTCGGCGTCGCCGCGCAGGTAGTCGGCCGGGTACAGGTAGGACCCCTCGCCGAGCAGGGTCGCGCCGTAGGCGCCCGCGGTGAGGGTGGTCGACGACAGCCCGCGCGACAGCAGCCGCCCCTCGGCGAAGTCGCCGAACAGCCCGACGGGCGCACCCGTGCCGGACGACACGCGCTCGATCTCGAGCGACCCGACGAGGAACGGTCCGCTGCGGCGCACCTCGGTCGCGCTCACGGCCCACGTGGCGCCCGCCACGTCGACCTGCACCGGCGAGCCCGCCGTGCCGACGGCGCCCGTCGGCTCGGGCACCGCGACGTCGCCGGTCGTGACCTCGAGCGCCTGGCCGGCCTGCGCGACGGTGAAGCGGACCTCGACGCGGCGGTTGGCGGCGCGGGCCTCCGGGCTCGTGCCCGACGCGACGGGCTCCGTCTCGCCCTTGCCCTCGGTGCGGAGCGTGAAGCCGCCGCCGAGGGTCTGGCCGAGGCGCGCGGCCACGGACGCCGCACGGCGGTCGGACAGCGCCAGGTTGTAGTCGTCCGAGCCGACGTCGTCGGTGTGGCCGGTGACGACGACCTCGCCCTCCTGGGCCGCCGCCGCGATCTGCGCAGCCGCCGCGTCGACGGCCGCTCCGGCCTCGGGCGTGAGGTCGGAGACGTCGGTCGCGAAGAGCACGTCGGACGCGAGCGTGACGGTCGCGTCCTCCGCCTGCACCTGGGTGCTGGCGGCGCCGTCGTACGCGACCGAGAAGACCTCGACGCCACCCTCGGGGTAGACCGCCGTGGCGGTCGCGCCGAGGTCCTCGGGCGTCGTGCCGACGTCCTGCCCCGTCACGACCGGCACGTCCTCGACGAGCCCGAAGTACGGGAAGAGGACGTCGACGCTCGTCGCGTCCGGCGCGGCGAAGAACGCCTCCGAGGTCACCGACCCGCCCGGCGCCAGGTTGAGCGCGTCGCCGCTGGTCGAGACCGACGTGCCGCCGTCCCGGCCGACCTCCCACGCGCGCATGCCCTCCGGGTCGACCAGCCGCAGCTTGCCGACGTTGAGGAAGGACCCCGCGTTGCGCAGCAGGGCCGCGATCGAGAGGTTCGTGCCCGCGGGTGCGTCGTCGCCCATCGTGTAGTCGACCGTGAGCAGCGCGTGCTCCCCGACGACCTGCACGGGGTGCACGGTCAGCTCGACCGGCGCCCCGAGGTGCTCGACCTCCACCACGACCGACCCGTCGTCCGCCGGGGCGGACGACGTGGGCTGCGCTCCCGTCGTCGTCGGACCGGGTTCCGGGTCCGACCCCGTGCAGGCGGTGGCCGAGAGCACGACGGCGAGGGCGACGGCGGTCAGACGGGCACGGCGCATGGAGGACCTTCCTGGACGACGAGACCGGTCCGGCCGCCCCACGGGCGGCCGGACCGGTGTCCCGGCCACGTCCGGCCGGGTGGCTGGGTCAGCCGATGCTGTTGATGGCCTCGGTGAGCTTGCTGACGATCGTGCCGCCGAGACCCGAGGCCGCCGCGATCACGATCCCGATGATCGCCACGACGACCAGGATGATACCGACGTACTCGACAGAGCCCTGGCCACGGTCGTCGCGGCGCAGCGCGCCCAGCACGAGGCCCGTGAAGGCGAGGCGGGCGGCGATGGCGCGGCGCGTGAGGTTCTCCATGGTGTTTCCTCCTGAGCGTGGGGCCAGCGCCCCGAGGTCGTTGTGCTGACGGTGAAGACGCTACGGTCGCGGCGCCCCGCCCACGAGCGGCCCAGGACCCATCCCGGTCCCATTCGCCCCTGGGTCCCCGGGCCCAGGGGCGGTGCCCAGCCAGACCGCCACCGCGTGCGCGCGGTTGGTCACGCCCAGCTTCGCGAAGATGCGGTTGATGTGGTTCTTCACCGTCTTCTCGGACAGGAAGAGGCGGCGTGCGATCTGCGTGTTCGTCAGCCCCTGCGCGACCACGTCCATGATCTCGGCCTCGCGCGCGGACAGGTCGTCGCGTGACGCGACGCCTGCCGCGGGCGGCGGCGGCGGGTCGGCGGGCGACACCCACGGCTCGAGCCCCGACACCACGCGGCCGCCCGCGAGGCACGCGCGGATGGCCGCGCCGATCCCCGCCGGCTCGAGCGAGCCGTGGATCACGTACCCCGCCGCGCCCGCGCGCATCGCCTCGTTGACCGCCGCCATGTCGTCCGTGTTGGTCAGCATGACGACGGTCGTGCGCCCGACGAGCTCGGGCAGCACCGACAGGCCGTCGCGGCCGGGCATGCGCACGTCCAGCAGCACGACGTCGACGTCGCCCTGCGCCACCCGGTCGACCGCCGCCTGACCGTCGCCGGCCTCGTCGACGCTCTCGACGTCGTCGAGCTCCTCGAGCGCCGCCCGCAGCCCGAGCCGGATCAGCGCGTTGTCGTCCACCACCAGGATCCTCATCTAGCCTCCACCGTCTCGGGAGTGAGCGCGAGGGTCACACGCGTGCGCAGGCCCCCGCCCGGGGCCGGGCCGCGCTCGACGCTGCCGCGCCACGCGGCCGCCCTCTCGTCGATGCCCTGCAGGCCGTAGTGGCCGTCCGCCACCAGGTCGGGTGCGGGCGGCACCTGGTCCATGCCGCGGCCGTCGTCCGTGACCGTCAGCGTCAGACCGCCGCAGGACACCCGGACCTCGACCTCGACCCGGTTGGCCCCGGCGTGCCGCCGGACGTTCTCGAGCAGCTCGAGCACCATCGCCCGCACGTCGCCCGCGAGCTCGACGTCGACCTCCGCGTACGCCGGGTCGACGTCGAGCTCGACGGGCGTCCCGACGTCCCGCGTCCACCTCCGGCACGCGTCCACGAGGTCGTCGACCGGCATCGCACCCGCGCGCCGGAGCTCGCCGAGCGCCGTGCGCGTGTCGAGGTGCGCGGCGCGGCAGGCCTCGTCGAGCTGCCGGGCCAGCGCGATCGTGCGCTCGTCGGCGCCCTCGCGCTCGAGCCGCGCGAGCAGCGTGCCGCTGAGCATGGTCGCGCCCGCGAGGTCGCCGGCGGCGGTGTCGTGCAGGTCCCGCGCGATCCGCACGCGCTCGAGCGTGGCCGCACGGCGCACCTGCGCGAGCGCCGCCTCGCGCGCCGCGACGTCCTGCGCGCGCAGCCAGGAGCCGAGCGCGGAGCCCGCACCCGCCATCGCGATGACGCCGAGCGAGCCGACGGCCACCACGAGCCAGGTCGTGCCCGTCGCGTCAAGCGCGTTCGCGTACACCAGCACCATCGCGATGGCGAGCGCCATGACGAGCGCGAGCCGCGCCCCGACCAGGACGCCCAGCAGCGCGACCGTGGCAGCGGCGTAGACCGTCATGATCTCGCCCGACAGGGCCAGCAGCACCAGCACCGTCGTCACCAGGTCGCAGGCCAGCAGGATCCCCGAGCGCGACAGGAGCGCGCCCCGGGCGTCCCACGACAGCGCCGGGAAGACCGAGAACGGCACCGCGAGCAGCACGACCCACAGGTCGGCGCCGTCCGCCGTGCCCGCCACGAGCGCCGCGACGAGCGCGAGCGCGAGCGTCGCGAGCCGCACCTCGCTCAGGAGGCGCGTGACCCGCCCGATCGCCAGGTGCGCGGGGCGGTCCACGACCGCGGTGGCGTCAGAAGATGCCACTGAGGACCTCACGGTTCGCGAGCAGGATCGACGAGCCGATGAGGATGAGGGTGCCGGGGACGATCGTCATGGTGACGACGAGCGAGACCTTGGGCGCGGCCTTCGCGGCCGCCTGCCGCACGCGCTGCGCGTGCTCCTTGCGGACGTCCGAGGCGATGTCGTCGAGCGCGCTCGACAGGGGCACGCCCAGCTCCTCGGCCTGCAGCAGCGCCGTGACGAACGCCGCCACGCCGTCCGACCGCGTGCGGTCACGCATCGCGATGAACGCCTGCCTGCGGGAGATGCCGACGCTCATCTCCTGCAGGACCGTGCGCATCTCCTCCGCGAGCGGTCCCGTGTGGAACTCGCACACGCGCTCGACGGCCTGCCGGAAGCCCAGGCCCGCGGTGACCGTGACGCCCAGGACGTCGAGGAAGTCGGGGAGCTCCATGTCGATCTGCTCCTGGCGCCGCCGCCCGGCCGACATCAGCCACAGCCGCATCCACCCGCACAGCAGCAGGAGCAGGAGCAGACCCGTCCACGGCTGCCCGACGAGCAGGAAGACGACGAGTCCGACCACGCCGATGACGACGAACGCCGCCTGGCGACGCAGGTAGACCGTGAGGGTCAGGCCGTCGGGGCGCCCGGCGCGCCGGATCGTCTCCTCGAGGCGCCGCAGCCGCGCCGGGCCGTAGGCGCGCATGGTCGTGCCGAGGAACAACGAGCCGAGCCGGTCGAGGAACGCGCCGAAGCCCCGCTCGCGCTGGGCGACGGGCGTCGTGCGCATGCCCTCCTCGACCTCCTCGAGGCCGGTCGTGCGCAGCATGCGCGCACCGCTGAACCCGAGGACGGTGACGAGTGCGGCGGCGAGGCCGATCAGCAGCGCCATCAGAACCTCACCTTCGTGATCCGCCGGATCACGACGAAGCCGATCAGGAACAACGACGCCGCCGCGACGAGCGCGATCTGCCCCGGCAGCGTGCCGAACATCGTGTCGAGCGCGCCCGGCGACAGCAGGTTCATGAACACGACCGAGAACGCGCCGATGAGCACGACCGCGTAGCCCGAGAACGTGGCACCGACGACGGCGGTCGTGATCTCGCGCCGGAGCTGGCGCCGCTCGTCGAGCGTGGCCGCGATGTTCTGCAGCGCCGTGACGAGCGCACCGCCGGCCTTGCCCTGGATGACGAGGGTCTGCACGAGCACGACGAGCTCGCGCGAGGGCAGCCGCTCGGCCAGGTGCTCGAGCGCGACCCGCAGGCTCTGCCCGATCGCGAGCTCGGAGGCGACCTGCTGCAGCTCGCCGCTCGCGGGCTCGTCCATCTCCCGCGCGGCGAGCTCGATCGACCGACGCACGCCCAGACCGGCCTGCGCACCGTTGGCGAGCAGGCGCGCGAGCTCGGGCAGCTGCGAGATGAACTTCTCGATGCGGGCCTCGCGCCGGCGCTCGAGCCACTGCCGGAACGACACGACGACCACGACGCCCGCGACGATCGCCGCGATGCGCCCTGCGACCGCGTAGGTCAGGACCGCGGCGAGGACCGTGCTGCTGCCCACGAGCGCGATCACGAGCGACGGCGAGCGCGAGCCGAGGCCCGAGCCCGCGAGCAGGGCCGTCAGCCGCTGACCCCACCGGGTGCGTCGCAGCGCGTCGTCCAGCCGGTCCGTCACCTGCGACCCGCGGTCGCGGTCGGCGTCGACCGCCGCGAGGAGCCGGCGGCGGTGCGCGCCGTCCTCCTGCAGCACCGCGACCGTGACGACCAGCAGGACGAGCGTCGCGAACAGCAGGAAGAGGATGACGACCGGCGTCACGGCTCGCTCCCCACGGGCGCGAGGGACTCCCCCGCCCGGCGCAGGCGGGCCGCCAGCAGGTCCGGCAGCGGGTACCGGCGGAAGGTCCCCGTGACCTTGTGGTCCGGGCCGAGCAGGTCCTGCTCGAACGTCACGAGGGGCGCGAGCACGTAGTCGTCGCGCCGGCTGGAGACGAGCGCCGCGACCTCCGAGACGCGGCGCGTGCCGTCCACGCCGCGCTCGAGCTGCACGACGACGTCGATCGCCGAGTTGATCTGGTCCCGGATGGTCGCGACCGGGAGCTCCAGCTCGCTCATCGAGGCGAGCGTCTCGAGGCGTCCCATGGCGTCGAAGGCGCTGTTGGCGTGCACGGTGGCCAGCGAGCCCTCGTGACCGGTGTTCATCGCCTGGAGCATGTCGAGCGTCTCGCCGCCGCGGACCTCGCCGACGACGATGCGGTCGGGTCGCATGCGCAGCGAGTTGCGCACGAGGTCGCGGATCGTGACCTGGCCGCGGCCCTCGACGTTGGCGGGGCGCGACTCGAGCCGCACCACGTGCTCCTGCTGCAGCGAGAGCTCGGCCGCGTCCTCGATCGTGACGATCCGCTCGTGGTCGGGGATGAGGCCCGACAGCGCGTTGAGGAACGTCGTCTTCCCGGTGCCGGTACCGCCCGAGATCATGATGTTGAGCCGCGCGCGCACGCACGCCCCCAGCAGGTGGGCGGCGTGCACGTCGAGGCTGCCCTTCTCGACGAGCTCGCCGAGCCGGTAGGGCCGCGGGAACCGTCGGATCGTCAGCGACGGGCCGTCGAGCGCGAGCGGCGGGATGATGACGTTGACGCGCTCGCCCGTGGGCAGGCGCGCGTCGACCATCGGCGACGACTCGTCGACGCGGCGGTTCACCGTGGAGACGATGCGGTCGATCGTCTGGAAGAGCTGCTCCTCGGACGCGAACGTCGTGGGGACCCGCTGCAGCCGGCCCATGCGCTCGACGAACACGTCCCGCGGTCCGTTGACCATGATCTCGGTGATCGACTCGTCCGCCAGCAGCGGCTCGAGCACGCCCAGGCCGAGGGCGTCGTCGACGACCCGCTGGATGAGCGCGGAACGGTCGCGCGACGCCAGCACGGGGCCGTCGGCCGACAGCAGCGTCGACAGGATCCGCTCGAGGCGCGCGCGCCGCTGGGTCGGCTTGAGCCGGGACAGCTCGTCGAGGTCGATCTCCTCGAGCAGCCGGTCCCGGTAGTGGCCGACGAGGTCGGGCTCGTCGGAGGTCCGCTCGGTCTGCTGGATGCGGTCGCGCAGCGCCATCGTCAGCTCCTCGGCATCGTCGCGTCGCGCGACACCACGATCTCGGAGGACGTCACGCCGCGCACCACGATCGGGACGCGCACGTCGACCTCGACGACGAACGCGCCGCCCACGGTGCGTGCGCGCACGTCCTGCAGCCGCGCCCACGACGGGACCTGCGCGCGGGCGGCGCCCACGACGTCCTGCCCGAGCGCCTGGGCGCGCGCGCCGTCCCGCGCGGCCTGCTGCGCCACGGCGCCCGCCTGCGAGACGTACACGCCCTGCAGGCAGAGCATGCCGGCGAGCACGACCATCGTGACGTACCCGACGAGCTCGACCGCGGCCGAGCCCCGGTCGTCCCGCGGGGAGAGCCGGGCGACGATCCTGCGCATCACTGCTCCCTCTGCACCTGGGCGGAGACCGACGACGTGAGCCGGACGCCCGGCACGACCGTCGGCGCGACGATGTGGACGCTCACGTCGGACGGGCTCACGTCCACGGTGGCACCCGAGCGCCACGGGCCCGTGAGCTCGTCGAGCGCGACCGTGCGGGCGGAGCCGGCGGTCGCGGGACCCCACGGCTGCAGCCCGACGGTCCGCGCCCCCTCGTGCGCGGCGTTGCGGGCCAGCAGGTAACCGGTGCCCCAGGCGATGCCCTGCCCGCACAGCAGCAGCACGAGCAGCGCCACGGTGAACGCGACGGGCATCTCGACGGCCGACTGCCCGTCGTCGTTGCCGCGCGCGCGGCGGCGGCCGCGGCCCGCGGTCGCCTCGGCGTAGGCCTCGTCGACGGCGTCGGCGGGGTTCTCCTCGACCTCGCTGCCCGCGAGCACCGCGGCGAACTTCGCCGCCGCGCTGTGCGCGGGCCCGGAGGCCGTCACGACCGACGCGGTGTTCATGGCGGACTCGAACGGCTGGCCGCCGTCGGGCACGGTCGCGGCGATCCGCGTCTCGACGATCTTGGCGGCGAGGCTCTCGGTCACCTCGTTGCGGCGGTTCTGCCGGTTGAGGAGCACCTGCACGCCGGCCTGCTGCCGGATGACGAGCCGCTCCCACATGGCCAGCGTCCGCCGTGCCGAGCGCAGCGCGGGCAGGTCGGGCGTGACGACCAGCACGGCGGCGTCGGCCTCCTCGAGGACGACGGCCGTCGCCTCGGTGAGGTGCGAGCCGACGTCGATGATCGCGACCTCGTACTGGTACCGCAGCGCGTTGACGACGGAGCGCGCGGCGCGCGCCGTCATCTCCTCGCCGCGCTCGCCGTCGTTCGGCGCCGACAGCAGCCGCAGGCCGCCGGGCACGTCGTAGGACGTCTCGCGCAGGATGCGCCCCGTCATCTCGCCCGCGATGTCGACGAGGTCGACGACCGAGCGCCGGGTGTGCACACCGAGGTAGGCCGCGAGGTCGCCGGACTGCAGGTCGAAGTCGACGAGACCGACGCTGCGCGTCGCGACGAGCGACTGCGCCAGCAGCAGGGCGACGGTCGACGTGCCGACGCCGCCCTTGGCCCCCGCGACCGCGATGACGCGGCCCGCGCGGCCGCCGCGCGCGTCGGCGGAGACCGCCGAGCGGGCCGCGGCGACCCACTGCGCCACGGACTCGAGGCGCGAGACGATCTCGGCGAGGCTGGACGTCCGGGACAGGACCGACCGCGCGCCGGAGTCCATCGCGGCGGCGAACTGCTCCGGACCGGCCTGGTCGAGCAGCATCACGACGCCGAGCAGCGGGTTCGCCGCGCCGACCGAGCGGGCGACCGCGAGCCCCCGGCCCGAGTCGACCTGCTCGTCGACCACGAGGACGTCGAGGTCGGGGTGGCGCACGAGCGCCTCGTCGACGCTCGACGCGTCGCGGACGACCTGCACCAGGGAGATCGCCTCGGCCTCGGCGAGCACCTGGCTCATGCGCTCGAGCGTGCGCTCGTCCGGTGAGGCGAGCAGGACCTTCGTCACCATCGTCGTCACCCCGCCTGGAACACGAGCTCGTCGTCGGGCAGGACCTGGCTGTCCCCGTCACCGCGCAGCGCGAGCCGCAGCTTGACCGAGAAGCTCTCCACGTAGGCGAGCCGCAGCGCGTCCTCCGAGGTGAGGGCGAACGTCACGGGCACCCCTTGCGTCGTCGTGAAGTTGCCGCCGACGTCGCTGTCCTCCATGTTCTGGGGGATGCCGACCTCGAGGACGAGCGCGTTGGAGACCCACACCTCGGCGCGCGGCGGACGCTGCTCGTCGCCGTCGACCGTGGCGAGGATGTCGACGTGGTCGCCCGGGGCGACCTTGCCGGCGACACCCGTCTCGGCGTCGACGACGATCGCGACCTCGCGGAACCCGGGCTGGACGCCGGGTCGCGGCACGAGCATCCCCGTCTGCACGAGCGACCCCTCGGGCAGCGCGGTGGCGGCCACCAGGCCGCTCGTCTCGGACACGTCGCGCACGGCCGTGGCCGGCACCCACCGCTCGGGGACCTCGACGGCCTCCAGCATGTCGGGCTCGATGGGCTCGTAGGCGTCGACGGCACGGTTGAGCTGGTACGCCTGCGTCATCGGGCCCACGCGCGAGCTGACGTCGCCGACGTACACGACCACCGCGAGGAACACGGCGATCGCACCGAGAGCCGTGATGACGAGCAGGAGCGCCCCTCGCCGCTGGCGCGGGTTCATACGTGTCCTCCTGTGGGGACGGAGACCGTGCCGTCCGGCACGGGGATCTGGCAGAAGAGGCAGGACGGTCCGGTCGCGAGGCGCGCGCAGCTCGCGCAGCGCGGGACGGCCGCGACGAACGACGGGCTGAGGCGTTCCTCGACGGTCTCCTCGAGCGCACGCACGACGACGGTCGCCTCGTACCAGCGCTTCGCGCCCCAGAACGCGCCGTCGGTCGCGAGGTCCACGTGGGCCTGCGCCGGCTGCGGCAGCCCGGCGGCCACGACGGGCCTCTCGGAGGCCGTGGCGATCGTCGCGACGCCGGCGGGGAGGTCGAGCGCCTGGTCGCGCGAGATGGTCTGCGCGGTCCAGTCGACGCGGAAGACCGACCCCGGCAGCCGGCTCGCGAGGTCGAGCGCCACCGACGGGCGCGGACGCTCGAGCGCGGCGACGGACGACACGAGCGCGACCGTCCGCACGCCCTCGCCGAGCCCCTCGAGCACCGAGGGGGCGAGCCCGAGCGCGATGTCGGGCAGCATCTGCAGCGCGGCGACCGCGACGAAGAACGCGGTGGGCGGGACCTCGTGCGCCAGGACGCCGACGCGCTCCTGCCCGAGCACGAGCCGCGCGGCACGCGCCGCGTCCCGGCCGGCCGTGCTGTCGGCGACGACGAGGACGGGGGCCTCGGGGTCGAGCGCGAGGAGCGCGGCGACGACGGACTCGGCGTCCGGCTCGGCGACCACGGTGCCCGACGGCAGCCGGTGCGCCGGTGCGAGCGCCAGGATCGTCACGGGGCTCCTCCTCGGTCCGGTGGGGTGGTGGTGAGGTCGGCGACCCGGTTCACGAGGGTGCCGCAGGGTCGGTCGGGTCGCATGTCTGACGTGAGGTTTCACCCGTCCAGCCCTGGCCGCGCCCCGCTCGGGGGGCGGCGCCGCGACCCCGGGCGAGGATACCTCCCGGTTCGTCCGCCCCCGCGCACGCGGCGGGGCCGGGCAGGCGTCGCACCGGGGCCCCCGCGGCACGGCAGACTGCCCCCGTGACCAGGCTCTGGGTGGACGGCCGGGACGTGGCCGAGGTGACGGTCGCGTCGACGTGGGGGGCGCGGGCGCGCGGCATGCTGTGGCGCCGGCGGCTGCCCGAGGCCATGTGGTTCGTGCGGGAGTCGTCCGTCCACGGCGTCGGCATGACCGTGCCGCTCGACGTCGCGCAGCTCGCCGCCGACGGCAGCGTGCTCGCGGTCCACGTGCTGCGACCGTTCGGCCTGGTGGCGCCGCGGCCGGGCGCGGTCGACGTGCTCGAGGCGCCCGCCGGCAGCTTCGCGCGCTGGGGCCTGGCCGTGGGCGGCGTGGCGCAGCGCGTGCCGGCAGGCACGGCGGGATGACGGAGGGGTGGCACGAGCCGATCGTGCCGCGCGGCAGGGCCCACGCGCACGGGCCCGGCGGCCCCGTCCGGGCCCGGTCCCTGGGCCCGGCTTCCCGGGGGCAAGGGCCCGTGGTCCCAGGCCCCCCGTCCGGGTGAGCCCCGACCCCCGATTTCACCCGTCCGGTGTCGCCCGGTGCACGACGCGTGCGCGCCGCGACGGCGCGCAAAAGGCGTTCGCGGCTGTCGGTGGTCCCCCGTAACGTGCGTCGACGTGCGCCAGCTCCCTCTCGCCGACCCCGGCACCCCGCCGTTGCGCGGCCCCGCCCCCTACCTGTGGTGGATGGCCCGTCGCCAGTGGGGCATCCTCCTGACGGCCGTCGCGTGCGGCGTCGTGCAGTTCGCGTGCCAGGCGTTCCTGCCGTACCTCACCGGTCGCGCGATCGACGACGGGCTCGCCGACGGCTTCGGGCCCGCGCTGCTGCAGGCCGCGGGCCTGCTGCTCGCGCTCGGGCTCGTCAGCGCGGCGGCGTCGGCCGTCGGGCACCGGTACGACGTCGCGAACTGGCTGCGGGCCGCGTTCACGACGTCGCAGCTCGTCGGTCGCACCGCGGCGCGCTCGGGCGACGCGATCACCGCCGAGCTGCCCACGGGCGAGGTCGTGTCCGCGGTCGCGAACGACGCCCTGCGCGTGGGCGAGGTGTACGCGTCCCTCGCGCGCTTCGTCGGCTCGGTCGTGGCGTACGCGGCGGTCGCCGTGCTCATGCTCCAGGTCTCGGTGCAGCTCGGGCTCGTCGTGCTGCTCGGGCTCCCCGCCGTCGCGGGCGTGCTGGCGCTGCTCGTCCGCCCGCTGCAGCGGCGTCAGACCGCGCAGCGCGAGGCGTCGGGCCGCCTCACGACGCTCGGCGCGGACACCGTCTCGGGGCTGCGCGTGCTGCGCGGCATCGGCGGCGAGAACGTCTTCACCGGGCGGTACCGCGAGCAGTCGCAGCTCGTGCGGCGGCGCGGCGTCGAGGTCGCGGTCACGCAGTCGTGGCTCGACGCGCTCCAGGTGCTGCTGCCCGGCGTGTTCGTGGTCGCGCTCGTCTGGCTCGGCGCGCACATGGCGCTGGCCGGGACGATCACGCCCGGCCAGCTCGTGACGACCTACGGCTACGCGGCGTTCCTCGGCTGGCCCGTGCAGAACGCCACGCAGTTCCTGCAGGCCACGACCCGCGCGGTCGTCGGCACGCGCAAGGTGCTCACGGTGCTGCGGGTCGTGCCCGCGGCCGGGACGGCGCCGCGGAACGGCACCGTCATGCCGCCCGCGGGGTCGCCGCTCGTCGACGAGGCCAGCGGCGTCACGGTCGAGGCCGGCCGCGTCGTCGCCCTCGTGTCGGCCGACCCGGACGAGTCCGCACGCATCGCCACGCGCCTGGGCCGGTTCGACGACGCCGAGGAGTCCGCGACGCCCGTCACGCTCGGCGGCGTGCCGCTCGCGACGCTGCCGCTGGCCGAGCTGCGCCGCCGCGTCGTCGTCGCCGAGGCCATGCCGCAGCTGTTCTCGGGCCCGCTCGCCGAGGGGCTCGACGTCCGCGGCGGCGCCACGCGCGACGACCTCCTGACCGCCATCGGCCTGGCCGACGCGCAGGACGTGCTCGACTCGGTGCCCGACGGCCTGGACGGCGAGCTCACCGAGAAGGGCCGGTCGCTGTCGGGCGGCCAGCGCCAGCGCGTCGCGCTCGCGCGTGCGCTGCTCACGCAGGCGGAGGTGCTCGTGCTGGTCGAGCCGACCAGCGCGGTCGACGCCCACACCGAGGCACGCATCGCGGCGCGGCTGGCGGACGCCCGCCGCGGCCGCGCCACGCTCGTCGTCACCGCGAGCCCGCTCGTGCTCGACCACGTCGACGAGGTGCAGCTCGTGCACGACGGCCGGCTGGTCGCCCGCGGGACGCACGCCGAGCTGCTCGACGGCGCCGCAGGCCCGCAGGTCGCGGCGACGTACCGGCGCGTGGTCGGGCGCAACCTCGACGACGACCTGCCGGTCGAGGAGACCTTCGAGGCGGCCGAGCCCGACGCCCGCACCCTGACCCAGCCCACGACGACCCCCGGAGGTGCCGCGTGAAGCTCCCCATCGCCGACGCGGCGACCGTCCGCGCCTACGCGGCCGACCTGCTGCGCCGCCACCGGCGACCGCTCGGCGGCATCGCCGTGCTGCACACGCTCGCCGCGATCGCGGGCCTCGCGGGCCCGCTGCTCCTGGGTCGCATCGTCGACGCCGTCACGCGGGGCACCGACGCGCGGTACATCAACACGCTCGTCGCCGTCGGCCTCGCGGCCGTCGTCACGCAGACCGGGCTCATCCGGTACGCGCAGCGTGCGTCCATGCGGTTCGGCGAGAAGGTCTTCGCCGAGCTGCGCGAGGAGTTCCTCGAGACGGTGACGTCGCTGCCGCTGTCGACCGTCGAGCGCGCGGGCACGGGCGACCTCGTCACCCGCACGACGAACGACGTCAACAAGCTGCAGCACGCGGTCCGGTTCGGCGTGCCGCGCGTGATCGTCGCGGTCGTGACGATCACGCTCACGGTCGCGGCGTGCCTCGTGATCGACCCGCTGGTGTCGGTCGCGCTGTTCGTGGGCGTGCCCACCATGGTCGTCATGGTGCGCTGGTACCTGCGGCGCGCGACCCCGGCGTACATCCGCGAGTCGGCCGCGTACGCGGTGCTCAACGGCACCATCACCGAGACGGTCGAGGGCGCGCGCACGGTCGACGCGCTCAGCCTGGCGGAGGCACGCGAGCGCCGCGTCCACGAGGACCTGCGCGAGGCGTTCGACGCCGAGCGCGCGACCCTGCGGCTGCGCACGATCCTGTTCCCGGGCGTCGACCTCGCGTTCGTGCTCGCGCCCGTCGCGGTCCTCGTGTGGGGCGGCTGGCTCGCGTCGCAGGGCCACGTCACGCTCGGCGCGGTCACGACGATCGTGCTGTACGCGTACCAGGTCACCGGACCCGTGTGGGAGCTGATCTTCTGGGTCGACGAGATCCAGGTGGCGGCGACCGCGCTCGCGCGCATCGTGGGCGTGCGCCTGGTCGAGTCCGACCGCGAGGCGTCGGGCGCCCGCCCGGTCGACGACCGCGTGTCGACGCGCGGCCTGCGGTACGCGTACCGCGAGGGTCACGACGTGCTGCACGGCATCGACCTCGACCTCGCGCCGGGCGAACGGCTCGCGGTCGTGGGGCCGTCGGGCGCCGGCAAGTCGACGCTGGGGCGGATGCTCGCGGGCATCCACCCGCCCACGGGCGGGTCGGCGACCGTCGGCGGCGTGCCGCTGGTCGACCTGCCGCTCGACGAGCTGCGCCGCCACGTCGCGCTCGTGACGCAGGAGCACCACGTGTTCGTCGGCACGCTCGCCGACAACCTGCGCCTGGCGAAGGTCGACGCCGACCACGACGAGATCGAGCGCGCGCTGCGCGCGGTCGACGCGTGGGACTGGGTCGAGGGTCTGCCCGACGGCCTGGACACCGAGGTCGGCTCGGGCGGCACGGCGCTGACCCCCGCGCAGGCGCAGCAGGTCGCGCTCGCGCGGCTCGTGCTGCTCGACCCGCACACGCTCGTGCTCGACGAGGCCACGTCGCTGCTGGACCCGCGTGCCGCGCGGCACCTCGAGCGGTCGCTGTCCGCGGTGCTCGCCGGGCGCACCGTCGTCGCGATCGCGCACCGCCTGCACACCGCGCACGACGCCGACCGCGTCGCCGTCGTCGACGCGGGACGCATCAGCGAGATCGGCCCCCACGAGGAGCTCGTCGCCGCGGGCGGCGAGTACGCCGCGCTGTGGCGCTCGTGGCAGCACGAGTCCGCCTGACGTCGCCGCGCTGAACCCCGACGTGCCCCCGTGGACCGGTCCGCCGGGGGCACGTCGGGAGGGTCGGCGCGCACGGCCGCGGCGGGCGACCCCTGCCCCACCGACGGCGAGGCCCTGCCCCACCGCCCCGCCGACGGCACCGGGCGACGTGGTCAGGCGCCGCTGGTGACCCTGCGGTCGTCCGGCGCCGCAGCACCGCCGGACGTGCCGTCGCCCGTGCCCGTGCTGCCGTCCGCGGACGTGCCGTCGCCCGGTCCCGCGGGCGGGGCGTCGCCGTCGCCCGGGAGCGGCGGCCGGCCGGCGGCCTCGTCCCGCACGAGGCGCCACCACAGCCCGACGGCGAACAGGCCGAAGATCCACCACTGCGCGGCGTAGGCGAGGTTCTGCACGTTGAGCCCCGACCCCGCCCGTGTCGGCGGGTCGAGCGGCTCGAGCCCCGCGGGGTCCACGGGGTCGCCGGTCTGCACCACGAGGTAGCCGGTGTAGACAGGACCGCCCCACACGGTGAGCAGCTGCGGCGCGCTGATGGCGTCGGTACGGCCGTCGACGGGCGTCGTGCCGGCCTCCTCCCCCGCCTGCAGCCACCCGACGACCTCGACCTCGCCCGCGGGGGCGGGTGCGACGTCGGGCGTGGGCGACCAGCCGCGCACGACCGGCAGCACGGCCGTCCCGTCGGGCGTCGCGACGTGCAGCGGCGTGAGCACGAGGTAGCCGTCGGTGCGGCCCGCGTGCTCGCGGCCCGTGACGAGCAGCGTCCCGTCGTCGTCGTAGGTGCCGGTCACGAGGGCCTTGCGCGCCACCAGGTCGCCGACGAACGTCTGGCCGGGCGCGAGCAGGTCGGCCAGCGGTTCCGGGTCGGCCGTCACGACCCGTGCGGCCTCGCGCTGCGCGGCGGCGGCGCCGCGCACCTCGGCGCGCTCGAGCTGCCACGCCCCGAGGCGCCCGCACACGGCCGCGGCGGCCAGCAGGAGCACGAGCAGGCCGAGCATCCGCGGGCGGACCGCGGCGCGCCACAGGGAGGTCTCGGCCACCACCTCACGGTACCCGCCCGGCACCCGGGTGCTGCCCGGTGGTCCGCCGCGGACGGGCGCCGACGACGCGGCGGGGGCACCCTGGAGGTGCGCCGTCGTGCCCTCCGCGCCCTCGTCGCGACCACGTGCCGCGTGGGGTTGGATGGCTGTGGTCAGGAGCACAGCCGCGGTGGGCCGGACGTCCCACCTCGCGCTGCGACCTCACGGAAGGCTGGGGAGCACCCCGGCCGACCACGGCAGACCCTCAAGGAGGGGACATGACTACCACCGCCTCGGACCCGCAGAACGCTGCGGACGCAGGCCCCATCGCCCCGGGACCGTTCGCGGCCGCCGAAGCCCGCACCGCCTGGCGCAAGGGATCCGGGCAGATCGACGACGCGACGCTGCAGCGCCTGTCCACGTGGTGGCGCGCCGCGAACTACATGTCGGTCGGCCAGATCTACCTGCTCGACAACCCGCTGCTGCGCCGCCCGCTGCACCGCGACGACGTCAAGCCGCGCCTGCTGGGCCACTGGGGCACGACGCCCGGCCTCAACTTCCTCTACGCGCACCTCAACCGCGCGATCGCGGAGCGCGAGCAGTCGACGATCTACGTGACGGGCCCCGGCCACGGCGGCCCCGGCCTGGTGGCGAGCGCGTACCTCGACGGCACGTACTCCGAGGTGTACTCCGACATCACGGAGGACGAGGAGGGCCTGCGCCGGCTGTTCCGGCAGTTCTCCTTCCCGGGCGGCATCCCGTCGCACGTCGCGCCCGAGACGCCGGGCTCGATCCACGAGGGCGGTGAGCTCGGCTACGCGCTGAGCCACGCGTACGGCGCCGCGTTCGACAACCCGAACCTGCTGGTCGCCGCGGTCGTCGGCGACGGCGAGGCCGAGACGGGCCCGCTCGCGACGAGCTGGCACTCGAACAAGTTCGTCAACCCGCGCCAGGACGGCATCGTCCTGCCGATCCTGCACCTCAACGGGTACAAGATCGCGAACCCGACGGTGCTCGCGCGCATCAGCGACGCCGAGCTGCACGACCTCATGGTCGGCTACGGCCACAAGCCGCACGTGTTCGTCGCGGGCTTCGACGACGAGGACGACCTCGAGATCCACCGCCGCTTCGCGGTGCTGCTCGACGAGGTGCTCGACGAGATCGCCGAGATCAAGGCGAACGCCGCCGCCGGCGACGTGAGCCGCCCGATGTACCCGATGATCGTGTTCCGCACCCCGAAGGGCTGGACGGGCCCGGACGAGATCGACGGCAAGAAGACGACGGGTTCGTGGCGTGCGCACCAGGTGCCGCTCGCGAACGCGCGGGACACCCCGGAGCACCTCGCGGTGCTCGAGCAGTGGCTGCAGTCGTACCGGCCGGCCGAGCTGTTCGACGCGACGGGCCGGGTCGACGCCGACATCACGGCGCTCGCGCCGCACGGCGACCTGCGCATGAGCGCGAACCCGCACGCGAACGGCGGCCTTCTGCTGCGCGACCTGCGGCTGCCGGACTTCCGGGACTTCGCGCAGGACGTGCCCGCACCCGGGGCGACGATCGCCGAGGCGCCGCGCGTGCTCGGCGAGTACCTCACCGAGGTCATCCGCCGGAACCCCGACACGTTCCGCATCTTCGGCCCCGACGAGACCGCGTCGAACCGCCTGCAGGCGGTGTACGAGGTCACCGCGAAGCAGTGGAACGCGGAGTTCGAGGGGCCCGAGGTCGACGACCACCTCGAGCGCGCGGGTCGCGTCATGGAGATGCTGTCGGAGCACCAGTGCCAGGGCTGGCTCGAGGGCTACCTGCTCACCGGGCGGCACGGCCTGTTCACGTCGTACGAGGCGTTCATCCACATCGTCGACTCGATGTTCAACCAGCACGCCAAGTGGCTCAAGGTCAC
Organism: Cellulomonas iranensis NBRC 101100 = JCM 18110; assembly: GCF_001552375.1. Lineage (GTDB taxonomy): Bacteria > Actinomycetota > Actinomycetes > Actinomycetales > Cellulomonadaceae > Cellulomonas > Cellulomonas iranensis. The sequence goes on from NZ_BCRB01000002.1 coordinate 57,445, forward strand.
CAACGACATCCCGTGGCGGCGGCCGATCGCGAGCCTCAACTACCTGCTGTCGAGCCACGTGTGGCGGCAGGACCACAACGGCTTCAGCCACCAGGACCCCGGCTTCATCGACCACGTGGTCAACAAGAAGGCCGAGGTCGTGCGGGTCTACCTGCCGCCGGACGCGAACACGCTGCTGAGCACGTACGACCACTGCCTGCGCAGCCGGCAGTACGTCAACGTCGTCGTGTCCGGCAAGCAGCCCGCGCCGAACTTCCTGTCGATGGAGCAGGCCGTCGCGCACTGCACGCGCGGCCTGGGCATCTGGGAGTGGGCCGGGTCGGAGGCGCAGGACGAGGAGCCGGACGTCGTGCTCGCGTGCGCGGGCGACGTCCCGACGCTCGAGGTCCTCGCGGCGGCGGACATCCTGCGGCGCGAGCTGCCGCAGCTCAAGGTGCGCGTCGTCAACGTCGTGGACCTCATGCGGCTGCAGGACGCGCGGGAGCACCCGCACGGCCTGTCCGACGCGGAGTTCGACACGATCTTCACGGCCGACCGGCCGATCGTGTTCGCCTACCACGGGTACCCGTGGCTCATCCACCGCCTCACGTACCGCCGCAACGGGCACGCGAACCTCCACGTGCGCGGGTACAAGGAGGAGGGCACCACGACGACGCCGTTCGACATGGTCATGCTCAACGACCTCGACCGGTACCACCTGGTGATCGACGTCATCGACCACGTGCACTGGCTGCGCGCGTCGCAGGCCGGCCTGCGCCAGCGCATGGTCGACGCGCGTCTGCGCGCGCGGCAGTACACGCGCGAGCACGGCGAGGATCTGCCGGAGGTGCGCGACTGGGTGTGGCCCGACGCGGGCGACGCCGCGTCGACCGAGGAGATCTCCGCCTCACTTTCGACCGGCGGGGACAACGAGTAGGCAGACTGTCACGGGTGCGTGCCCGGGCCCACCGGCCCGGGCACGCGTCCGTCGAGGACGAGCAGCCCCCACCCGGGGCGATGAGGAAGTGAGCTGAACGGTGGCCCGCACGATCTACGTCATGTCGGCCGAGGGGGACACGGGCAAGTCCGTCGTCGCGCTCGGCCTCGTCGACCTGCTGACCCGGACGGTGCAGCGCGTCGGTGTCTTCCGACCCGTCGCCCGGTCGACCGACGAGCGCGACTACGTGCTGGAGCTGCTGCTCGAGCACGACGGCGTCGACGTCGCCTACGAGGACGCGGTCGGCGCGACGTACGACGACGTCATCTCCGACCCGGACGCCGCGCTGTCGCGCATCGTGTCGCGGTTCCACGACGTCGAGCGTCGCTGCGACGCGGTCGTGGTGGTCGGCACCGACTACACGGACGTCGCGGGCCCCACCGAGCTCGCGTATAATGCGCGGATCGCCGCCAACCTGGGCGCACCCGTGCTGCTGGTCGTCAACGGCGCGCACCGCAGCGCCGAGGACGTCCACCACGCGGCCGAGGTCGCCGCCGCCGAGATCGACGCGAACCACGCGCAGGTCGTCGCGGTCGTCGCGAACCGCTGCGCGCCGAACTCGCTCGACCAGGTGCGCACCGCGCTGGGCGGCACGCGCCCGGTGTGGGCGCTGCCGGACTCGCCGCTGCTGTACGCGCCGACGCTGCGCCAGCTCATGGAGGCCGTCGGCGGCACGCTGAGCAGCGGCGACGAGGAGCTGCTGGGTCGCGAGGTGCTCGACGTGCTGGTCGGCGCGATGTCGATCGAGCACCTGCTGGACCGCCTGCAGGACGGCGCGGTCGTCATCACGCCCGGGGACCGGGCCGACGTGCTGCTGGGCCTGCTCATGGCGCACCAGGCCGACGGCTTCCCGTCGCTCGCGGGCCTCATCCTCAACGGCGGGCTCGAGCCGGCCCCGACGATCCAGCGCCTGGTCGAGGGCCTCGGCTCGCGCCTGCCGCTCATCACGACGTCGCTCGGCACGTTCCGCTCGGCGAGCGCCGCGGCCACGACGCGCGGGCGCGTCACGCACGACTCGCAGCGCAAGGTCGACACGGCGCTCGCGCTGTTCGAGCAGCACGTCGACGGCGAGGCCCTGCTGGCCGCGCTCGACGTCGAGCGCCCCGAGGTCGTCACGCCGCTCATGTTCGAGTACGCCCTGCTGGACCGTGCGCGCTCCGACCGCAAGCACGTCGTGCTGCCCGAGGGCAACGACGACCGCATCCTGCGGGCCGCCTCGACGCTGCTGCAGCGCCAGGTCGCGGACCTGACGATCCTCGGCGACGAGGCCGCGATCCGCGCCCGCGCGACCGAGCTCGGCCTCGACCTCGACGAGGCGCAGGTGCTGGACCCGAAGAACGGCGAGACGCTCGAGCGGTTCGCCGAGGTGTACACCGAGCTGCGCAAGCACAAGGGCATGACGGTCGAGCGTGCGCGCGAGATCGTGTCCTCGGTGTCGTACTTCGGCACGCTCATGGTGCAGCTCGGGCTCGCGGACGGCATGGTCTCGGGCGCGGTGCACACGACCGCGCACACCATCAAGCCGTCGTTCGAGATCATCAAGACGCGCCCCGACGTGGGCAGCGTGTCGAGCTGCTTCCTCATGTGCCTCGAGGACCGCGTGCTCGTGTACGCCGACTGCGCGGTCATCCCCGACCCGACGGCCGAGCAGCTCGCGGACATCGCGATCTCGTCGGCCGAGACGGCGACGCAGTTCGGCATCGAGCCGCGCATCGCGATGCTGTCGTACTCGACCGGCGAGTCCGGCTCGGGCGCGGACGTCGAGAAGGTCCGCGAGGCCACGCGCCTGGTGCGCGAGCGTCGCCCCGACCTGTCGGTCGAGGGCCCGATCCAGTACGACGCCGCGGTCGACGCGTCGGTCGCGCAGACCAAGATGCCGGACTCCGCGGTCGCGGGCCGGGCCACGGTCTTCGTCTTCCCCGACCTCAACACGGGCAACAACACCTACAAGGCCGTGCAGCGCTCGGCCGGCGCCGTGGCGATCGGCCCGGTGCTGCAGGGGCTGCGCAAGCCCGTGAACGACCTGTCGCGCGGTGCGCTGGTCCAGGACATCGTCAACACGGTCGCGATCACCGCGATCCAGGCGCAGGCGCAGGCCGACGCCACCACCCCGAGCACGGAGGCCTCCGCCCGATGAGCACGTCCACCCCCGCGAGCAGCACGAGCGTCCTCGTCGTCAACTCGGGCTCGTCGTCCGTCAAGTACCAGCTGGTCGACCCGGCGTCGGGCGACGCGATCGCGTCGGGCATCGTCGAGCGCATCGGTGACGCGCTGGGCTCGGTCAAGCACGTCGCGCACGGCGACACGACGCGCCGCGAGGTGCCGGTGCCGGACCACGCCGAGGCGCTGCGCCTCGTGCTGGGCCTGTTCGACGAGATCGGCCCCGACCTCGCGTCGGCCAACGTCGTGGCGGTCGGCCACCGCGTCGTGCAGGGCGGCGACCTGTTCGACGGCCCGACGCTCGTCACGCCCGAGGTCGAGCAGCAGATCGAGGAGCTGTCGCCGCTCGCGCCGCTGCACAACCCCGCGAACCTCACGGGCATCCGCGTCGCGCAGGCGCTGCTGCCGGACGTGCCGCACGTCGTGGTGTTCGACACGGCGTTCTTCCGCACGCTGCCCGACGCGGCCGCGACGTACGCGGTCGAGGCGTCGGTGGCGGCCGAGCACAAGGTGCGCCGGTACGGCGCGCACGGCACGTCGCACCAGTACGTGTCGCAGCAGGTCGCGCAGATCCTGGACCGCCCGCTGGAGGACCTCCACCAGATCGTGCTGCACCTGGGCAACGGCGCGTCGGCGTCGGCCGTGCGCGGCGGCGTCGCGGTCGAGACGTCGATGGGCCTGACCCCGCTCGAGGGTCTCGTCATGGGCACGCGCTCGGGCGACGTGGACCCGGCGGTCGTGTTCCACCTGCACCGCAACGCGGGCATGTCGATCGACGAGATCGACGACCTGCTGAACCGCCGCTCGGGCGTCAAGGGCCTGGCCGGCGAGAGCGACTTCCGCGCGCTGCACGACCTGGTGGCCGAGGGTCACGCGGGCGCGCGCCTGGCGCTCGACGTGTACCTGCACCGGCTGCGCAAGTACGTCGGTGCGTACCACGCGGTGCTGGGGCGGCTCGACGTCATCACGTTCACGGCCGGGATCGGCGAGAACGACGACATCGTGCGGCTCGGTGCGCTGAGCGGGCTCGAGGCCCTCGGCATCGAGGTCGACGCGGCGCGCAACGAGGGCCGCAAGTCGGAGCCGACGGTCATCTCCCCCGACGGCGCCAAGGTCACGGTCCTCGTGGTGCCGACCAACGAGGAGCTCGCGATCGCGCGGCAGGCGCTGGACGTCATCGGCGCCTGAGCACCGGCACGACGTACGGCACGGCCCGGACCCGCGTGGTCCGGGCCGTGCCGCGTCCGGGGGCGGGTCGCGCCCGTCCGAGCACGTCCGGGCGCGGGCACGTTCGGAGGCCGACGTGGCGCACGCCACACCACGGTGAGGTAAGGCTTCGCTAACATCGTGTCCCGTGCCCTCCCCCACCGCGACCGGCGTGACGCTCGGCGCCCGTGACGTCACGATCCGGTACGACGCCGTCGTCGCCGTCGACGCCGTGCACGTCGACCTCGAGCCCGGACGCGTCACCGCGCTCGTCGGCCCCAACGGCTCGGGCAAGTCCACGCTGCTGCGCGGCATGTCCCGCCTGCACCGCCTCGCCGGCGGCCACGTCGAGCTCGGCGACGTGCCGGACGTCGCCGCGCTGTCGCCGCGCGAGTTCGCGCGGCGCGTCACGCTGCTCGCGCAGTCGCGCCCCACGCCCGCGGGCATCAGCGTGCGCGACGCGGTCGAGCTGGGCCGCCACCCGCACCGCAGCGCGTGGCGCGGCCGCGACGCCGCCGGGCCCGCCGCCGTGCAGCGCGCGCTCGAGCTCACCGGCACCGCCGACCTCGCGGACGTGCCCGTCGACACGCTGTCCGGCGGGCAGGTGCAGCGCGTGTGGTTCGCGAGCGCGCTCGCGCAGGACACCGGCGTGCTGCTGCTCGACGAGCCCACCAACCACCTCGACCTGCGCTACCAGGTCGAGGTCCTCGAGCTCGTGCGCGCGCTCGCCGACGACCACGGCGTGACCGTCGGCGTCGTCCTGCACGACCTCAACCACGCCGCCGCCGTCGCCGACCGCGTCGTCGTGCTCGCCGCGGGCCGCGTCGTCGCCGACGGGCCGCCCGCGAGCGCGCTCGACCCCGACCTGCTCACCGCGGTGTACGACATCGAGATCACCGTGGACGTCGACGCCGCCACCGGCGAGGTCGACGTGCGCACGCCCCGGCAACGCGTGCGCCGCACCGTGGCCCGCTGACGGGCCGACCGGCGACGGCGCAGGCGCCGGCACACCTTCCTGCGCGCCACGACTCCCCGAGGACACACCCATGCGCACCACCCGTCCCGCCCGCGCGGCCGTCGTCGCGCTCGCCCTGCCGCTGCTGCTCGCGGCGTGCGGCACGAGCGACGGCGCCGCCGCCGACGCACCCACCTCGACCGGCGCCGCCGCGCAGGGCGAGCCGATCACGGTCACCGACGCGCGCGGCGAGGAGATCACGCTCGACGCACCCGCCGAGCGCGTCGTCGCGCTCGAGTGGGCCCAGGTCGAGATGGTCCAGACCCTCGGCGTCGACCCCGTCGGCGTCTCCGACCCCACCGGGTACACGAGCTGGGTCGGCACGGCCGCACCGCTCGCGTCCGAGACGGTCGACGTCGGCCTGCGCCGCGAGCCGAGCGTCGAGGCCATCGCGGACCTCGAGCCCGACCTCATCGTCGGCGTGCTCACGTCGGTCCCCGAGGGCGCGCTCGAGCAGCTCGAGCGCGTCGCGCCCGTGGTGCTCATGGCGGGTGCGGACGCGTCGGACCCGCTGGGCCGCGTCACCGAGGACTTCACGACCATCGCGACGGCCCTCGGCAAGGAGGACGTCGCGCAGGACGTGCTCGACGACCTCGACGCGCGGCTCGCCGACAACGCCGCGACCCTCGAGGCCGCGGGCCTCGCGGGCACGCCCGTCGTGCTGACGTCGCCGTACTCCGACGGCGCCAACCTCACGATCCGCATGCACGGGCCCCGCACCGCCGTGCAGGCCGTCGCCGAGCGCATGGGCCTGGCCGCCGCGTGGACCGACCCGGGCGACGACGCGTACGGCCTGGCGAACATCGACCTCGAGGGCCTCACGCAGCTGCCCGCCGACACGCGCTTCCTCTACTGGGGCAACGACGACGAGGACGACGTCGTCACGACGGCCCTCGCGGGCAACGCCGTGTGGGAGAGCCTGCCGTTCGTGCAGGCCGGGCACGTGCACCGCGCGGCCGTCGGCATCTGGGCGTACGGCGGCCCGGCGTCGATGATGGCGTGGAGCGACGACCTCGTCGCGCAGCTGACGGCGGAGGCCTGACCCGGTGAGCACGCTGCGGCAGCGGGACGACGCCCCGCCCCCGGCGGTCGCGCGTCCCGCTGCCGCGGCGGCCCGCCCGGACGCCCCGGGCGTCCCCCTCCCCCGGACGCCCCGCCGCGGGTCCCTGCGCGTGGGCGTCGTGCTCGCGCTCGTCGCGGCGTGGGTGCTCGCGGCGGTCGTGCTGCACCTCGTGCAGGGCACGGCCGACGTCGGCCTGCGCGACCTGCTCGCGCTCGTCACCGGTGACGCGGTCGACCAGGCGGCCGCGGTCGTCGTCGAGTCCCGCGTGCCGCGTCTGCTCGCGGCCGTGCTCGTCGGCACGGCGCTCGGCGCGTCCGGCACCGCGATGCAGGCGGTCGCGCGCAACCCGCTCGCGTCGCCCGACACCACGGCGGTCAACGCGGGCGCCTACCTCGCGCTGACGCTGGCCTCGGCGTTCGGCACGACGCTCGCGCCGCTGGCGGGCGTCGGCGTCGCGTTCGTCGGCGGCATCGCCGCGGCCGCGCTCGTGATCGGCCTGTCGAGCGGGCGCAGCGTGTCGGTGGTGCGGCTCGTCCTCGCGGGCTCGGTCGTCACGATGGGTCTCGCGTCGATCACGTCGGTCGTCATGCTGCTGCTGCCGTGGGAGGTGCAGGGCATGTTCGCGTGGGGCGCCGGGTCCCTGAGCCAGAACGGCTCCGCGACGGTCGTGCGCGTGCTGCCCGTGGTCGCCGCGGGCGTGGTCGCGCTGCTGCTGCTCGCGCGGCGGCTCGACGTGCTGCAGCTCGGCGACGACGCGGCGCGGTCGCTCGGCATGCGGGTCGGCGCCACGCGCGTCGTCGTGGTGGTCGTCGCGGTGCTGCTCGCGGCGTCCGCGGTGTCCGTCACCGGGCCCATCGGGTTCGTCGGGCTGTGCGCGCCGCTGCTCGTGCGCCTGGCGGCGCGGCGCGTCCGGCAGCTCACGCGGCACCGCGTGCTGATCCTCGCGAGCGCCGCGACCGGCGTCGCGCTCGTGCTCACCGCCGACGTGCTGCTGCGCGCCGTGTTCGGGTCGGTCGCCGGCGTCACGGTGCCCACGGGCGTCGTGACGAGCGCGCTGGGCGCCGTGTTCCTGATCGTGCTCGCGCGCCGGCTGCGCAGCGGCGACACCGGCGAGGCGCTCGCCGGCATGCGCGCCGGCACCGCGCTCGGGCGGCGCGCGCCCTTGCTCGTGCTGACCCTCGCCGGAGCGGCTCTGCTCGCCGCCCTCGTGGCGGCCGTGCTGCTCGGCGACCGCGCGCTGCTGCTCGGCGACGTGGACCTGTGGCTGCGCGGCGCGGCGTCGGTGCGGCTCGAGATCATCCTCGACTCGCGCGTGCCGCGCGTCCTCGCGGCGCTGCTCGCGGGCGCGTGCCTCGCGCTCGCCGGGGCGCTCGTGCAGGCCGTGACGCGCAACCCGCTCGCCGACCCCGGCGTGCTGGGCGTGTCCTCGGCGGCGGGGCTCGGCGCGGTCGTCACGATCGTCGCGGTGCCGGCCGCGGGCTTCGCGATGCTGTTCGGCGGCGCGCTGCTGGGCGCGGCGGTCGCGGCCGTGGTCCTGCTGGGCGGCACGCGCGGCGGCGACCAGGTGCGCACCGTGCTCGTCGGCGTCGGCATCGGCGCGTTCAGCAGCGCGCTGACGACGCTGCTGCTGGTGCGCTCCGACCCGTGGAACCAGAACAAGGCGATGACGTGGCTCGCGGGCTCGACCTACGGCGCGACGTGGGTCCAGCAGCTGCCGATGGTCGTCGTGCTGGTGCTCGCCGCGGCCGTCCTCGTGCGCACGTCGCGCGACCTCGACGTGCTGCAGCTCGACGACCTCACGCCGCGCGTGCTCGGCGTCGCGGTGCCGCGCGCGCGGCTCGTGCACGTCGCCCTGGCGATCGTGCTGACCGCCGCCGCGACCGCGTCGATCGGCGTCGTCGCGTTCGTCGGGCTCGTCGCGCCGCACGCCGCGCGCCTGCTGATCGGCAAGCGGCACGCGCTGCTGCTGCCGCTCACGGTGCTGCTGGGCGCGACGCTGGTCGTGGTCGCCGACCTCGTGGGCCGCGCCACGATCGCGCCCGCGCAGCTGCCCGCGGGGCTCGTGACGTCGCTCATCGGCACGCCGTACTTCCTGTGGCTGCTGTGGCGGATCCGCACCGACCGGTGACGTCGCGCGTGCGCGGCGGCGGGACGTGCGACGTGCGACCGTGCGTCAGGGCAGCCGCAGCGCCCGCTCGGCGCGCAGCAGGCGCGTGAGCACGCTCGCCCGGACCTCGGAGCCGAGCGCCTCGAGCTGCCGCATGCCGACGCCGCGCCCGGTGTGCACGCCGCGCTGCGCGACGACCGTCTGGGTCCACGTGGTCTCCCACAGGCCCTCGCGGCCGTGGCGACGCCCGTACCCGGACGCCCCGACGCCGCCGACGGGCGCGCCGACGGTCCCCCAGATCAGCTGGTGCGTGTCGTTGACGGCCACCGCACCGGCGCGCACACGCGCCGCGAGCGCGGCCCCGCGCGCGGCCGACCGCGTCCAGACCGCGGCGACCAGGCCCAGGTCGGAGTCGTTCATCGCGGCGACGGCCTCGTCGTCGGACGCGACGGGGTACACCGCGACGACGGGCCCGAACGTCTCCTCGCGGTGCAGGCGCGCGCCGTCGGGCACGTCGGCCAGCACGGTCGGCTCGTAGAAGTACGGGCCGAGGTCGGGGCGCTGCTCGGCCCCGACCAGGACGGTCGCGCCGTGGCCGACCGCGTCCTCGACGTGCTCGACGACGCGCGCGAGCTGCGCGGGGCCGACGAGCGACCCCATGTCGGCGCGGTAGTCGAGCCCGGCGCCCAGGCGCAGCGCGGCGGTGCGCCGGACGAACGCGTCGACGAACGCCTCGCGCACGTCCTCGTGGACGTAGATCCGCTCGACGCTCGCGCACAGCTGCCCCGCGGAGCCGAAGCACGCGCGCACGGCTCCCTCGGCGACGGCCTCGACGTCGACGTCCGCCGCGACGTACATCGCGTTCTTGCCGCCGAGCTCGAGCGTCACGGGCACGCCCAGCTCACCGGCCCGCGCGGCGACCACGCGCCCCGAGCGGGTCGACCCGGTGAACCCCGCGTGGTCGACGTGCTCGAGCAGGCCCATGCCGACGTCCGGGCCGCCGACCACGACCTGCAGCAGGTCGTCCGGCAGGCCCGCGTCGGCGAGCAGCTCGGCGGACCACAGCAGCGTGAGCGCGGTCTGCGGGTCGGCGCGCAGCAGCACGGCGTTGCCCGCCACGAGGGCCGGCAGCGCGTCACCCAGGCCCAGCGACAGCGGGTAGTTCCACGGCGTGATCACGGCGACGACGCCCACGGGGTGACGCAGCACGCGCGCGGAGGTGAACGGCGGGAACAGCCCCCGCACGGTGCGGGGCGCGAGCAGGCGACGCGCGCGCAACGCGTAGTAGCGCGCCGCGTTCGCGACGTCGCCGACCTCGTCCCACGCGTGCGTGCGCGCCTTGCCCGTCTCGACCTGCAGCAGGTCGAGCACGTCGGACTGCCGCTCCAGCAGCAGGTCGTGCGCGCGCAGCAGCACCGCGGCGCGCTCGGTGACGGGTCGCGCGGCCCACGTCCGCTGCGCAGCGCGCGCCCGCCGGGCCGCCTCCGGCAGGTCGTCCACCGAGGTCAGCGGGACCGCGGCGACGGGGCTGCCCGTGAACGGCGCCGTCGAGGTGGTGGTCGCGTGGCCCGGGCCGGCGACGACGTGCGCGAGGAGCGGCCGCACGTCGTCGGGCTCGAGCACGTAGGTCGCGAGCGGGTCGGTCTCGGGGTCGTGCAGGTCGGCATGCTCGTGCGCCATCACGCCAATCTACGCCGGGGCCCGGCGAGCCGGCCGCGACCCGCCGCGACCCGCCGGAGCCGCCCGGACGACCTGGATCCGACCGATCGGTGTCCGCCCCACGGGACGACGCACGGGCGAGACCGGGCGCAGGTCGCTCACACCATCCGAGGAGCGACCTGCGCCCGGTCTCGCGCACCACGCGTCTCACGGCGGGGCCGTCTCGGAGCCCGAGCCCTCCAGGGCTCGGACACGTCAGAGCACGCGCACGTCAGAGCACGCGCACGTCAGAGCACTCGCACGTCAGAGCGCGAGCGTCGCCGCGACGTCGGGGTCGACGAGCGCGAGCGCGGCGGCGCGCGCGTCGGCCGCGGTGCGGGCCCGCAGCACGGCACCCGCGATCGCCTCGCACGTCGCGCGCGTGTGGTGCCGGACCGCGTACCGCACGGCGGGCAGCGCCCCGGCGGCCATCGACAGGCTCGTGACGCCGAGGCCCACGAGCACGAGCGCCATGAGCGGGTCGGCCGCGGACTCGCCGCACACGCCGACGGGCTTGCCGGCCTCGAGCCCAGCGCGCGCGGTCGTGGCGACGAGGTCGAGCACCGCGGGCTGCCACACGTCGAGCAGGTCGGCGAGCTCGCCGCGCAGCCGGTCGGTCGCCATCGTGTACTGCGCGAGGTCGTTGGTGCCGATCGACACGAAGTCGACCTCGGCGAGCAGGTCGCGCGCCCGCAGGGCCGCGGCCGGGACCTCGACCATGACGCCCACGGTCGCGACGCCCGCCGCACGTGCCCGGGCCGCGAAGTCGCGCGCCTCGTCGGGCGTCGCGATCATCGGCGCCATGACCCACGGCGTCGACCCCGTGGCCTCCTGCGCGCGGGCGAGCGCGGCGAGCTGCGTGTCGAGCAGCTCGGCGTGGGAGCGGACCAGGCGGTAGCCGCGCACGCCGAGAGCGGGGTTCTCCTCGTCGGGCTGCGTCGCGAACGCGAGCGGCTTGTCGGCGCCCGCGTCGAGCGTGCGCACGACGACCTTGCGCCCGTCGACCGCGCGCAGCGCCGCGGCGTACGCGTCGGTCTGCTCGTCGACGGTCGGGGCCTGCGTGCGCTCGAGGAAGAGCACCTCGGTGCGGAACAGCCCGACGCCCTCGGCGCCCGCGCCGACGCGCTGCGCGTCGGCGGCCGTGCCGATGTTCGCGAGCAGCGCGACGGCGTGCCCGTCGGCGGTCGCACCGGGGCCGGTGTCCTGCGCGAGCGCGGCGTCGGCCGCGCGTCGGCGCTCGAACGCGTCGCGCACGGCGTCGTCGGGGTCGGGCGTCACGGTGCCGGCGGCGGCGTCGACCGCGACGACGGTCCCGTCCGCGAGGGTCGTGGCCCCGTCGACGCGCACGACGCACGGCAGGCCGAGCTGGCCCGCGATGATCGCGGTGTGCCCCGTCGGGCCGCCCAGCTCGGTGACGATCGCGAGCACCTTCGTGAGGTCGAGCGCCGCGGTGTCGGCGGGCGCGAGGTCGCGCGCGACGACGACCGACGGCTGCGCGAGGTGCGGCACGCCCGGCTCGGGCAGGCCGACGACGCGGGCGACGACCCGGTCCCGCACCGAGCGCAGGTCGGTGACGCGCTCCGCGAGGTACCCCCCGGCCTGCTCGAACATGGCCGCGAACGTGTCGACGACCCCGTCGATCGCGGCGACGGGCGGCTCGCCGCCGTCGACGCGCGTGAGCACCTGGCCGCGCAGCGCGGCGTCGTCGGCCATCTGCGCGGTCGCCGCGAGCACGTCCCGCACGGTCCCCGACGCCCCCTCGGCCTGCGTGCGCAGGCCGGCGGCGACGTCGGCGAACGCGCGCTCGACGACCGTGCGCACGTGCGCGGGCGTGGCCGGCGCCCCGTCGACGAGGAGCGGCGCGTCGGGTGCGACGTCCGGCGCGGGCCGCACCTGGGCGACCGGGCCGACGACCGCGCGCCGCCCCACGCCGACGCCGCGCAGCCCGGTCCCGGCGGGGGCGTCGGCCGCGGACGTCGTCGTCACGACGCACCCCCGGCCGCGTCGGCCTCGGAGGCGTCGAGGTCGGTCGACAGCAGCGTCACGAGCTCGTCGAGCACGCGGTCGGCGTCGGGGCCGTCGGCCGTGAGCGTGACCTCCTCGCCGTGCGGCACGCCGAGCGACATGACGAACAGGATGCTCGCGGCGTCGACGGGCGCGCCGCCCGCGCGGGCGATCGTGACGGGCACGCCGGACGCGGCGACGGCCTGGGTGAACAGCATCGCGGGGCGGGCGTGCAGGCCCACGCGGGACGCGACGGCGACGGTGCGCTCGGCCATGGTGGCTCTCCTTCGAGGTGGTCTGGGGATGGGGGGCGGGACGGTCGGGCGCCAGGCTCAGGCGGGCTGCCCGACGAGCGCCGCGTCGCGCTGCTCCTCGGCGGCCCGCTCGGCGGCGACGACGGGGTCGTGCGCGAGGGACTTGAGCAGCACGACCAGCGCGGTGCTGACGAGCGTGCCGACGACGACCGCCGCGACGAACCCGAGCGGGTTGCCGATGAGCGGCAGGACCCACACGCCGCCGTGCGGCGCGACGAGCGTCGAGCCGAACGCCATGGCGAGGGCCCCGGTGGCAGCCGAGCCGACCACCGAGGACACGATGACGCGCCACGGGTCGGCGGCGGCGAACGGGATCGCGCCCTCGGAGATGAAGGACGCGCCCAGCAGCCACGCGGCCTTGCCGTTCTCCTGCTCGGCGTGCGTGAACAGCCGCTTGCGGACCGTGGTGGCCAGGGCCATCGCGAGCGGTGCGACCATGCCGGCGGCCATGACAGCGGCCATGACGCGGTACTGCGTCGCGTCCGCGGCCAGACCCTCGGTGGCCAGGCCCGTGACCGCGAACGTGTAGGCGACCTTGTTGATCGGCCCGCCCAGGTCGAAGCCCATCATCGCGCCGAGCAGCAGGCCCAGCAGCACCGCGCTGGTGCCCGACAGCCCGTTGAGCCAGCCCGTCAGCCCGTCCATGGCGGCGGCGATCGGCCGCCCGATGAGCACGAGCATGACGACCCCGACCACGGCCGACGACAGCAGCGGGATGACGACGACCGGCATGACGCCGCGCACGCCCTTGGGGACGTTCCAGCGGCTGATCCACAGCGCGACGCCACCGGCGAGGAAGCCCGTGACGAGGCCGCCGAGGAACCCGGCGCCGACGAACCCGGCGGCCGCGCCGCCGAGGAACCCGGGCACGAGACCGGGGCGGTCGGCGATCGCGTACGCGATGAAGCCGGACAGCACGGGCACGAGGAACCCGAACGCGAGCTGCCCGGTCTTGAGCAGCACGACCGACCAGTCCTGCAGCGACGCGGGGTCGAACGCCGCGACGACCGTGGCCGCGTCGACCTTGGTGACCTCGATCGCGCCCTCGGCGCCGCCCCACGCGACCTGCGCGAGCATGAACGACAGCGCGATGAGGATGCCGCCCGCGGCGACGAACGGGATCATGTACGACACGCCCGTCATGAGCCACTGCCGCACCTTGGTGCCGGCACCGGCGTCGCGGTCGACCTTGGTCGCGGGCGCCGCGGCGGGCGCGGCGGCGGCACCGGCGGGCACGCCGGCCTCGACCGCGGCGACCGCGGCGGCGATGACGCCGGGCGCGTCGTGCACGGCCTTCTTGACGCCGACGTCGACGAACGGCTTGCCGGCGAACCGCTGCTTGTCCTTGACCTCGAGGTCCGCGGCGTAGATGACGCCGTCGGCGGCGGCGATGAGCGCGGGGTCGAGCGGGGTCGAGCCCGCGGCGCCCTGCGTCTCGACGTGCACCTCGTGGCCGGCGGCCTTGCCCGCCTGCTCGAGGGCCTCGGCGGCCATGTACGTGTGGGCGATCCCCGTGGGGCACGAGGACACGGCGACGAGCTTCACGACGGCACGACCTCTCGCGTGACGATCTGCGCGACGGTCGCGGCGTCGGGGGCCTCGAGCAGCGACGTCCGGAAGGACTCGTGCACGAGGCGACGCGCGAGGGCGGCGAGGATCTGCAGGTGGTCCGCGTCGCCGGAGGCGGGCGCGGCGATGAGGAAGACGAGGCGCGCGGGCCCGTCGGGGGCGCCCCAGTCGACGCCCTGCGCGAGCTTGCCGACCGCGAGGCTCGGGACGACGACGTGCTCGGAGCGCGCGTGCGGCAGGCCGACGCCGCCGGGCATGCCGGTGGCCATCTGAGCCTCGCGCGCCGCGACGTCGGCGGCGAACCCGTCGGCGTCGGTGACGCGGCCGGCGGCCGCGAGCAGGTCGATCAGCCGGCGCGTGACGTCGGTCCGGTCGGTCGCGGCGAGGTCGACGGCGACCAGGTCCGCGGTGATCAGCGGGGTGGTGGTGCTCACGGGTCTCACAGCTCCTTCAGTGCGAGGTGGGGGTCGGGGGTCTCGACGACGCGGACGGCGTCGAGGTCGAGCTGGTCGGGGCCGGGCACCTCGGTGCCCGGGAGCAGGACGGCGGCGCGGCCCCACGCGACGGCGGTGCGCAGCCGGTCGGCGCACGAGCCGGTGCCCGCGAGGTAGCCCGCGAGCGTGGAGTCGCCCGCGCCGACGGTCGACAGGGGCACGAGCGGCGGGCCGCCGGCCCACCACGTGCCGTCCTCGCGCACGAGCAGCGCACCGTGCGCGCCGAGGCTCACGAGGACCGCGGTGGTGCCCTGCGCGATGACCTCGCGCGCCGCGGCGACGACGTCGCCCACGGTGACGAGGTCGCGGCCGACGAGCTCGGCGAGCTCGTCCTCGTTGGGCTTGACGAGGCTCAGGCCGCCGGCGCGCACGGCCCGCGTGAGCGGGGCGCCCGAGGTGTCGAGCACGAGCGGCACGCCGTAGCGCCCCGCGAGCCCGGCGAGCCGGACGAAGAACGCGTCGCCGGCCCCGGCGGGCAGCGACCCGGCGGCGACGACCGCGCGGGGTGCGGAGGTGAGCTGGTCCTCGACGGCCGCGAGCAGCGCGTCGACCTCGGCGTCGGACAGCCGCGGGCCGGGCGCGTTGACCTTGGTGGTGACGCCGTCGGCCTCGACGAGCGTGACGTTGGTGCGCGTGTCCCCCGCCACGGGCACGGGGACGGCGGGCACGCCGTGCTCGCCGAGCAGCGTGACGAGCCGCGCGCCGTCGGCGCCGCCCGCGGGCACGACCGCGACGGCGGCGAGGCCGTGCCGCGCGAGGGCCCGCGCGACGTTGATGCCCTTGCCGCCGGGGTGCACGTGCGCGGCGTGCGCACGGTTGACCTCGCCGACCTCGAGCCGCTCGACGTCGAGCGCGCGGTCGAGGCTCGGGTTGGGCGTGACGGTGACGATCATGCGCGCACCACGCGCGTGCCCGCGGCCTCGATCTCGTCGGCGAGCTCGGGCTCGACGGCGCCGTCGGTGACCAGCGTGTCGACGTCCGCGAGCGCCGCGACGTGCGCGAGGTCGACGCGTCCGACCTTGGTGTGGTCGGCGAGGACGACGGTGCGCCGGGCGGCGGTGACCAGGGCGCGCTTGACGGCGGCCTCGGCGAGGTCGGGCGTCGTCACGCCGTGCTCGGCGGTGATGCCGTTGGCGCCGAGGAACGCGACGTCGACGTGGATCTCGGCGAGGTCGCGCAGCGCCCACGAGCCGACGGCGGCGAGGGTGCGGCCGCGGACGGTGCCGCCCACGAGGTGCAGGGTCGTGCCGGGCCGGGTCGCGAGGACGGTCGCGACCGGCAGCGCGTGCGTGACGACCGTGAGCTCGCGGTCGGTGGGCAGCAGCTCGGCGAGCCGGACGGTCGTGGTGCCGGCGTCGAGGATGATCGCGCCGCCGTCGGGCAGCTCGTCGAGAGCAGCCTTGGCGATGCGCTCCTTCTCGCCCGAGAGCAGGCCCTCGCGGTCGGCGAGCCCGGGTTCGAACCCGAGCCGCTCGACCGGGATGGCGCCGCCGTGCACGCGCCGCACGAGCCCGTGGCGCTCGAGCGCCGTGAGGTCGCGGCGGATCGTCTCGGCCGTGACGTCGAGCTCGGCGGCCAGCCGTGTGACGTCCACGCGGCCCTCGGCGCGCGCTCGCGTGAGGATCTGCTGGTGTCGCTCCGGTGCGTACACATCGACTCCGTCGTCCCGTGCCGCCGAGGTGGCGGCTGCGTCCCAGGATCGTCCCGTCGGCACGCCTTGTCAATGCCAAACGGGCATGTTCGGAAGTGAATCAACATCCGGTTCTGTGGTGACGGGCATCGCCGCAGGTCAGCCGATGTCCGAACCGGGCACGACACGTGCCGGGACGCGCCCGGGGCCCGGCGCACGCGCACCGGACCCCGGGGACCCGCGACCACCGCAGCCCGCGGCCGCGGCCGTCAGGTCGTGTTCACGCGCCCCACGAGCGCGTACAGCTCGTCCGCGGTCGTCGCGCGGGCCACCGCGTCAGCCTGGTCGGGGTCGGCGAACACGAGCGCGATGCGCGACAGCACCTCGAGGTGCTCGCCGCCCGCCCCCGCGATCCCGACCACGACCCGCACGGGCGACCCCTTCCAGTCGATCGGGTCGGCGTAGCGCACCACGCAGACGGCCGAGCGGTGGATCGACGGCGTCGCGTCGAGCGTCCCGTGCGGGATCGCGAGCCCGTTGCCCATGAACGTCGTCATGGTCCGCTCGCGCTCGAGCATCCCCTCGACGTACGCGGGCGCCACGGCGCCCGCCCCCACCAGCAGCGCCCCGGCCTCGCGCACGGCCTCCTCGTACGTCGTCGCGCGGCCGTCCGCGACGCACAGCTCCCGGGTCAGGACGTCACCGCCGTCGTGCGCCCCGGTCATCGCGCCGCCGTCCCGTCCTGCGCGGCGACCACCTCGGCGACCACCTGGTCGTAGACCGGGCTGCTCATGAAGTTGTCGACCGACAGGTGCCGCGTGGTGGGCGCCTGGATCCGGGCGCGCGCGGTCAGCTCGCGCTGGCTGATGACCAGGTCGGCGGAGTCGTCGAGCGTCGCGACGGCCTTGTTGACGACCGTGACGTGCTCGGCACCGGCCTTGCGCAGCTTGTCCCGCAGCACCGCCGCGCCCATGACCGACGAGCCCATGCCCGCGTCGCACGCGAACACGATCACCCGCACGCGCGCGACGTCCGCACCGCGCTCGCCGTCGGGGTCGTGCGTCACCGCCGCGCCGTCGCCCACGAGCGCGCCGAGGGCCGCACTCGACCGCCCCTTGTTGGCCTCGGTCTGCGCGACCGCCGCGGCCAGGTCGCCGCTCTCGCCCGCCGCGAGGTCCCGCGCTCGCGTGGCCCGCAGGATCACGGCCGCGACGAGGAACGAGACCGCCGCCGAGAGCACGACCGACAGCGTCACGCCCAGGTAGCTGTCGCGCGCGGTCTGGGCGTACACCGCGAAGATGCTGCCCGGCGCCGCGGGCCCCACGAGGCCGCTGCCCATGACGACGTTCGTCGCGATGCCGGTCGCCCCGCCGGCGATCGCCGCGAGGATCAGCGCGGGCTTCATGAGCACGAACGGGAAGTACACCTCGTGGATGCCGCCGAGGAACTGCACGACGATCGCCCCCGGAGCCGTCGAGCGCGCCGCACCCACGCCCAGCAGCGCGTACGCCAGCAGGATCCCCAGGCCCGGCCCGGGGTTCGCCTCGACGAGGAACAGCAGCGACTTGCCGTCCGCGACGACCTGCTGCGCGCCGAGCGGCACGAGCACGCCGTTGCCGATCGCGTTGTTGAGGAACAGCACCTTCGCCGGCTCGACGACGAGCGCCATGGCGGGCAGCAGGTGGTTGTCGGCCAACCACCCGACCAGGTCGCCGAGCCACGCGCTCAGCTGCGTCACGAGCGGCGCGATCCCGAAGAACGCGCCGACCGACAGCGCCCCGCCGACGATCGCGGCGGAGAACATGTTGACGAGCATCTCGAAGCCGGGCCGGATGCGGCCCTCCCACAGCCCGTCGACCAGCCGCATGACCCACGCCGCGAGCGGCCCGACGATCATCGCGCCGAGGAACATCGGCACGGTGCTGCCGACGATGATGCCGAGCGTCGCGATCGTCGCGACGACGCCGCCGCGCTCGCCGTGGACCAGGCGCCCGCCGGCGTTCGCGATGAGCAGCGGCAGCAGATACGTGACCATCGGGCCGACGAGCCCGAGGTACTGCTGGAACGTCGTGCCGTCGTCGGCCTCGACGAGCTGCGTGGCCGCGCCCTGCCAGGCGCCGGGCGCACCTGCGTCACCGAAGCCGCCGAGGACGCCGTTCGGCAACCACCCGCGAGAGATGAACAGGGCGGTGATGAGGCCCCAGGCCAGGAAGGCCGGGAGGTTCGGCATGATCATGCCGGTGAGGAAGGCGCCGAACCGCTGGAGGCGGACCTGGGCGGTCCGTCCGCGGCTGAGGGTCGACGCGGCTGGTGCGGTGGTCGTCATGGTCGGTCACGCTCCGCTGGTCGGGCCGGGGCGCGCGTCCGCCGGCCGGTGATCGTCGTTGATCCGTGGTGCGGTGCTGGGTGGTGCGGTGCCGGGCGGTGGGCCCGGGTGGTGACGCGCGGTGACGTCGGCCGCCCCTAGGGCTCGATCGTCACCTTGATGCCGGCGCCCGAGCGCACGACGTCGATGCCCTCGGCGACACGCTCGAGCGGCAGCCGGTGGGTGATGAGGTCGGCGACAGGCACCGAGCCGTCGGCGATCATCGCGAGGGCCTTGCGGTTGTGCGCGGGGCTCGACCCGTTGGCGCCGACGATCGTCAGCTCCTTGTAGTGCACGAGGTTCGAGTCGAGGGTGATCGTCGGCCGGTCCTTGGGCAGGCCGCCGAAGAAGCTGATGCGTCCGCGCGGCGCGACCATGCGCAGCGCCTGCTCCTGCGCCGCGCCGGACGCGGCGGCGGTGATCACGACGTCGGCGCCGCGACCGTCCGTGAGCTCGAGGACGGCCTCGACGGGGTCCTGCTCGGACGCGCACACCGCGGCGTCGGGCTTGACCACGTCGGCGGCCATGTCGAGCCGCGCGCGGCTGAGCTCGACGAGGTAGACCGCCGACGCCCCGCGGGCGCGCGCGAGCCGCACGTGCAGGCAGCCGATGGGCCCGGAGCCGACGACCACGACCGTGTCGCCGTCGTGCACGTCGGCGATCTCCTGCGCGTTGATCGCGCACGCGAACGGCTCGGCGACCGAGGCCTCGGCGAACCCGACGCCGTCGGGGATGCGGTTGAGCCCGTCGACAGCCAGCACGGTCGGCGGCACGATCATGAACGGCGCGAACCCGCCGTCGTAGTCGTAGCCCATCGACACCTGGTGCGGGCAGATCGTCTCCAGGCCCCGCGTGCACCACGCGCACCGCCCGCACGGGATGGCGGCGATGACCTGCACGCGGTCGCCGGGCACCCAGCCGTCGACGCCGTCGCCGACCTCGACCACCTCGCCCGCGATCTCGTGCCCCATGACGCGCGGCGGCACGATCCGCTGGTGGCCGGACGTCGAGATCTTGACGTCGGTCCCGCACATCGAGCACGCGCGGACCCGGATCTTCACCTCCCCCGCGGCCACCTCGGGCTCGGGGGCGTCCTCGAGGCGGACGTCACCGGGTGCGTAGAAACGGAAGACCTTCATCGCTCTCCTCGCAGCATGCGCTCGAGGCCGCGGCGGGTGCCCCGGTGCGACGTCGCACCGGGCGGACGTCGTCGTCGGCCGTCCCTCGCGCGGGGTGACGTGCCCCCGCGTCGTGTCCAGAATGACCGAGTCGACACGAGGATGTCAACAGATTCCCACACAAGCGGTGCCGAACGGGCGCCGCTCGATGTGGGAACGGACGAGCAGACGCCGGACGAGCCGTCCGGGCGCGCCGAGCGGCACCGCGGCGAGCACCACCGACACCCTCGCTCGCACGGGCGAGCATGCCGTAAGGTAAGGCTCACCTAGCACCCGTACCGCGGGCCGCCCGGACGAGCCCGCACGGGCCCCGGCCCCGCGCCCCCTCCGCGAAGGACACCATGCGTTCTGCGCCCGCACGCCGCGCCCTGCGACCCCTCGTCGCCGCCGCCGCCGCGTCCCTCCTGCTCGCCGCCTGCTCGTCGGGCGCCCCCGCCGGCACCCCCACGGACGGCTCGTCGTCCGGCGCGTCCGGCGACTTCCCCGTGACGATCACCAGCACGTTCGGCGACACGACGATCGAGTCGCAGCCCGAGCGCGTCGCGACCGTCAACTGGGGCAACCACGACGTGCCGATCGCGCTCGGCGTGGTCCCGGTCGGCTTCGCCGCGCAGACCTACGGCGACGACGACGGCGACGGCGTGCTGCCCTGGACGTACGAGGCGCTCGAGGGCCTCGGCGCGACGGGCGACGACCTGCCCACGCTCTTCGACGAGACCGACGGCATCCCGATGGAGGCCGTCAACAACGTCGAGCCCGACGTCATCCTCGGCGCCTACTCGGGCATGACCCGCGAGGACTTCGACACGCTCTCGCAGATCGCGCCGACCGTGTCGTACCCGAAGTACGCGTGGGGCACGAGCTGGAAGGACATGGCGCTCATCGACGGCGAGGCCATCGGCAAGAAGGCGCAGGCGCAGCGCCTGGTCGACGACGTGCTCGCGCAGATCGACGCCGCGCTCGCCGAGCGCCCCGACGTCGCGGGCAAGACCGTCGCCTACGCCTGGTTCGACCCGTCGAACCCCAGCACGATCGGGGTGTACACGCCGCTCGACGCGCGCGTGCAGCTGCTGGCCGACCTCGGGCTGGAGAACGCGCCGTCGGTCGTCGACCTCGCGGGCGACACCGACCAGTTCTTCGTCAACCTCGCGTCCGAGCAGGCCGACACGCTCGCCGACGCCGACATCCTCGTGACGTACGGCGACGACTCCATGCTCGCGACGCTGCAGGCCGACCCGCTGTTCAGCAAGATCCCGGCCGTCGCCCGCGGCTCGGTCGTCGTGCTCGGCAACACCGACCCGATCTCGGCCGCGACGTCCGGCCCGACCGTGCTGTCGCTGCCGTGGGCGCTCGACGACTACCTCGACCTCTTCCAGGCCGCCGCCGAGAAGGTCGGGTGACGCTCACCCCCACCGCCGCCACGCCGGCCGCGCCCGCCCGGGTGCTGCCGGCGTCGCTGCGCCGACGCCGCACCGTCGGCCTCGTGGTCGGCGTCGTCGCGCTGCTGCTCGCGGTCCTCGCGTCGCTCGCGTTCGGCGCGCGCGTCGTCGGCTGGCAGGACGTCGTCGCGGGCGTGCTGCACCCGGACACCTCGCAGATCGCGCAGGCCGCCGTGCAGTCGCGCGTCGCCCGCACCGTCCTGGGGCTCCTGGTGGGCGCCGCGCTCGGCGTCGGCGGGGCCGTCCTGCAGGGGCTCACGCGCAACCCGCTCGCCGACCCCGCGCTGCTCGGCATCAGCTCGGGCGCGTCGCTGGCGGTCGTGCTCGGCATCATGCTGCTCGGCCTGTCGACGCTCACGCAGTACGTGTGGCTCGCGTTCGCGGGGGCCGCGCTCACGTCGCTGCTCGTCTACGCGATCGGCTCGCTCGGGCGCGAGGGCGCGACCCCCCTCAAGCTCGCGCTCGCCGGTGCCGCGACCACCGCCGCGCTGAGCTCGGCGATCTCGATGGTGCTGCTCAGCCGCACCGACGTGCTCGACACGTTCCGGTTCTGGCAGGTCGGCTCGCTCGGGCGCGCGTCGCTCGCCGAGATCGGCCAGCTCGCGCCGTTCCTCGTCGTGGGCGCCGTCCTCGCGGTCGGCAGCGCGCGCGGCATGGACGCGATCGCGCTGGGCGACGACGTCGCCGTCGGGCTCGGGCAGCGCGTCGGCCTCGTGCGCGCCGCCGGCGGCGTGGCGGCCGTCCTGCTGTGCGGCACGGCCGTGGCCGCCGCGGGTCCCATCGGGTTCGTGGGTCTCGTCGTCCCGCACCTCGCGCGCGTGCTCACCGGCCCCGGGCACCGGTGGCTGCTGCCGTACAGCGCCGTGCTCGGCGCGTCGCTGCTGCTCGCGGCCGACGTCGTGGGGCGCGTCGTCGCCCGCCCGCAGGAGGTCGAGGTCGGCATCGTCACGGCGGTGCTCGGCGCGCCCGTGTTCATCGCGATCATCCGCCGCCACAAGGTGCGCGAGCTGTGACCGCGCTGCTGGGCGCACGCGCCGCGGGCGGAGCACCGGGGGCGACGCCCGGTGCTCTGGTCGCGCGCGGCCGCCGCGCGCGCACGCGCCGGCACCGCACGGTCGTCGCGGTGCTGTCGCTGCTCGTCGCCGCGCTCGTCGTCGTCACGCTGTGCGTCGGCGAGCGGGCGTACACGCCGCTCGAGGTGCTGCGCGTGCTCCTCGGCGAGCAGGTGCCGGGCGCGTCGTTCAACGTCGGCGTGCTGCGCACCCCGCGCGTGCTCACCGGCGCGCTGGTGGGTGTCGCGTTCGGCACGGCCGGCGCGGTCTTCCAGACCATGCTGCGCAACGCGCTCGCGAGCCCCGACATCATCGGCGTGAGCGCGGGGTCGAGCGCGGCCGCGGTCGTCGCGATCACGATGTTCGGCCTGTCGGGCCCCGCGCTGTCGGCCGTCGCGGTGGTCGTCGGACTGGCCGTCGCGGTGGTGATCTACGCGCTGTCGTGGCGCGGGGGCGTGCACGGCGCGCGGCTCGTGCTCATCGGCATCGCGGTCGGCGCCATGCTGCAGTCGGTCATCGCCTACGCCATGACCCGCGCCGGGATCTACGACGCGAACGAGGCCCTGCGGTGGCTCACGGGGTCGCTCAGCTCGGCGTTCTGGGCGACGCTCGGGCCGCTGGCCGGGTCGCTCGCGGTTCTGGTGCCGACCCTGCTGGTGCTCGCGCGTCGCCTGCCCGCGCTGCAGCTCGGCGACGACGCGGCCGCCGGCCTCGGCGTCGCACCGGACCGCTCGCGGCTCGCGCTGCTGGTCGTCGCGGTCGCGACCATCGCGGTCGCGACCGCCGCGACCGGGCCGATCGCGTTCGTCGCGTTCCTGTCCGGGCCGATCGCGCACCGCCTGCTGCGCGGCACGGGGCGGCTCCTCGTGCCCGCCGGCCTGGTCGGTGCGGCGCTCGTCCTGGGCGCCGACCTCGTGGGGCAGCACCTGCTGCCCGCACGGTTCCCGGTCGGCGTCGTCACGGGCGTGCTCGGCGCGCCCTACCTGCTCTGGCTGCTGGCCAGGACCAACCGCTCCGGAGGCTCCCTGTGACGGACTCCCCCGCCGTGCACACGCTGGCCGTCGACGCCGTGACCGTCGGCTACGACGACCGCGTCGTCGTGCACGACATGACGCTGTCGGTCGCCCCCGGCGCCATCACGGCGATCGTGGGCGCCAACGGCTGCGGCAAGTCGACCCTGCTGCGGGCGATGGCGCGGCTGCTCAAGGCCCGCACGGGTCGCGTGCTGCTCGACGGCACGCCCATCGACACGATGCCCTCGCGCGACGTGGCGACCGTGCTCGGGCTGCTGCCCCAGACGCCCGTGAGCCCCGAGGGCATCGCCGTCGCCGATCTCGTCGGCCGCGGGCGGTACCCGCACCAGGGCTGGTTCCGCCGCTGGACCGCGCAGGACGACGCGGTCGTCGAGCAGGCGCTCGTCGCCACCGACACGCTCGACCTCGCGGACCGCCCGGTCGACGAGCTGTCGGGCGGGCAGCGTCAGCGCGTGTGGATCGCCATGGCGCTCGCGCAGCAGACCGACGTGCTGCTGCTCGACGAGCCGACCACGTTCCTCGACGTCGCGCACCAGGTCGAGGTGCTCGACCTGCTCACCGACCTCAACCGCGAGCGCGGCACGACGATCGTCATGGTGCTGCACGACCTCAACCTCGCCGCGCGCTACGCCGACGACCTCGTCGCGCTCACCGACGGCCGGCTGTACGCGCAGGGCGACCCGGCCGACGTCGTCACCGAGCAGATGGTGCGCGACGTGTTCGGCATGGCCGCGCGCGTCGTCCCGGACCCGGTGAGCGGGTGCCCGCTCGTGCTGCCGGTCGGTCGGCACCACGCCCCCGCGCACCCGGCCACGGACGGCGAGGACCGCCCGACCGCACCGGCGGCCGAGGCGCCCCGCGCGCAGCGGGTCGGCTGAACCGGCTCGCGGCTCGTCCTCGCGCGACCCCGTGATCGGTCGCGGTCGTGCGGGGCGCGCCGCGACCGACCACGGCGTCGTCGTCACGCGACGATCGTCGCCACCGTCGCTCCCCCACCCGCGCCGGCGCGCCCGCGCACGGCACCCGGGTACGCCGCAGGGCCGGGCGCGTGCCCGGCCCCGCGTGCGGACGTCAGCGCGGCTGGTACGGCGAGACGACGACCTCGATGCGCTGGAACTCCTTGAGGTCGGAGTACCCCGTGGTCGCCATCGCGCGGCGCAGCGCGCCCACGAGATTGAGCGTGCCGTCGGCCGTGTGGCCGGGGCCGAAGAGGATCTGCTCGAGCGTGCCCACGGTGCCGACCTCGACCCGCTCACCGCGCGGCAGCTGGGGGTGGTGCGCCTCGGAGCCCCAGTGGAAACCTCGCCCGGGGGCGTCGGTCGCGCGCGCGAGCGCCGCGCCGAGCATGACGGCGTCGGCGCCGCACGCGACGGCCTTCACGAGGTCGCCCGAGCGCCCCACGCCGCCGTCGGCGATGACGTGCACGTACCGGCCGCCCGACTCGTCGAGGTAGTCGCGGCGCGCCGCGGCGACGTCCGCGACCGCGGTCGCCATGGGCGCGTGGATGCCGAGCGACACGCGCGTGGTGTGCGCGGCGCCGCCGCCGAACCCGACCAGGACGCCCGCGGCGCCCGTGCGCATGAGGTGCAGCGCGGCGGTGTACGTGGACGCGCCGCCGACGATCACGGGCACGTCGAGCTCGTAGATGAAGCGCTTGAGGTTGAGCGGCTCGGCGCGGCCCGACACGTGCTCGGCGGACACCGTGGTGCCGCGGATGACGAACAGGTCGACGCCCGCGTCGACCACGGTGCGCCAGTGCTCCTGCGTGCGCTGCGGGCTGAGCGCGCCCGCGACGACGACGCCGGCGTCCCGGATCTCCTGCAGCCGCGCGCGGATCAGCTCGGGGCGGATCGGCGCGGCGTAGATCTCCTGCATGCGCGCGGTCGCACGGGCGGGCGCGAGCGTGGCGATCTCGGCGAGCAGCGGCGTCGGGTCGTCGTACCGCGTCCACAGGCCCTCGAGGTCGAGGACGCCCACGCCGCCGGCCTGGCCGAGCGCGACGGCCGTCGCGGGGCTGACCACGGAGTCCATGGGCGCCGCGAGGATCGGCAGGTCGAAGTGGTACGCGTCGATCTGCCAGCCGACCGAGACCTCCTCCGGGTCGCGCGTGCGCCGCGAGGGCACCACCGCGATGTCGTCGAAGGAGAACGCCCGGCGTCCTCGCTTGCCCCGTCCGATCTCGATCTCGCTGCTCACCGGACGAGCCTACCGGCGGGCGGGCCGTCGCCGGCCCGCCGTCCGCTCAGCGGCCGGTGTAGTTGGGCGCCTCGACCGTCATCTGGATGTCGTGCGGGTGGGACTCCTTGAGGCCCGCCGGCGTGATCCGGATGAACTGGCCGCGCTGCTGGAGCTCGGGGATCGTGTGCGCGCCGACGTAGAACATCGACTGGTGCAGGCCGCCGACCAGCTGGTGCGCGACCGCCGACAGCGGGCCGCGGTACGGCACCTGGCCCTCGATGCCCTCGGGCACGATCTTCTCGTCCGTCGTGACGTCGGCCTGGAAGTAGCGGTCCTTCGAGTAGGAGACCCGCCCGCGCGAGGCCATCGCCCCGAGCGACCCCATGCCGCGGTAGTGCTTGTACTGCTTGCCGTTGACGAACACGAGGTCGCCGGGCGACTCGTCGCAGCCCGCGAGCAGCGAGCCCAGCATGACCGTGTCGGCGCCCGCGACGAGCGCCTTGGCGATGTCGCCCGAGTACTGCAGGCCGCCGTCGCCGATGACCGGGACACCGGCCGGGCGGCAGACCTGCGCGGCGTCGTGGATCGCCGTCACCTGGGGCACGCCGACGCCCGCGACGACACGGGTCGTGCAGATCGAGCCCGGCCCGACGCCGACCTTGACCGCGTCGACGCCCGCGTCGACGAGGGCCTGCGCGCCCGGCCGCGTCGCGACGTTGCCGCCGATGACCTGCACGTGGCGGGTCGCCGGGTCGGACTTCAGCCGGCGCACCATGTCGAGCATGAGCCGCGCGTGCCCGTTGGCGGTGTCGACCACGAGCACGTCGACGCCCGCCTCGACGAGGGCCGTCGCGCGCTCCCACGCGTCGCCGAAGAACCCGATGGCCGCACCGACCACGAGGCGACCGTCGGCGTCCTTGGTGGCGTGCGGGTACTGCTCGGACTTGACGAAGTCCTTGACGGTGATGAGGCCCGCGAGCTTGCCCTCGTCGTCGATCAGCGGGAGCTTCTCGACCTTGTGCTTCGCGAGCAGCGCGGCGGCGTCCTGGCGCGCGATGCCGACGGGCGCCGTCACCAGGGGCATGGGCGTCATCGCGTCCCGCACGAGGCGCGTCGCGAACTCGGCCGGCGGCACGAAGCGCAGGTCGCGGTTGGTGATGATGCCGAGCACGCGGTTCTCGCCGTCGACGACCGGCAGGCCCGAGACGCGGTACGTGCCGCACAACGCGTCGAGCTCGGCGAGCGTCGCGTCGGGGCCGACGGTCACGGGGTCGGACACCATGCCGGACTCGGAGCGCTTGACGACGTCGACCTGGTGCGCCTGGTCGGCGATCGACAGGTTGCGGTGCAGGATCCCGACGCCGCCCTGGCGCGCCATCGCGACGGCCATGCGCGCCTCGGTGACGGTGTCCATGGCCGCCGAGACCAGGGGCACGCGCACGCTGATCTCGCGGGTCAGGCGCGACGAGGTGTCGACCTCGGACGGGATGACGTCCGTCTCGCCCGGGAGCAGCAGGACGTCGTCGTAGGTGAGACCGACCCGGGCGAACGGGTCCGTGGGAGCCGTGGGAGCGTCGTGCGCCGTCATCACGCCAGGATACGTGGCCGCGCGGGTGGGCAGGACGCCCCTGCCCGCCAGCCGGACGCCGGACGACGGCGTCCGGCGCGGGCGTCAGTCGATGATGCCGCGCCGCAGCCCGATCGCGACCGCCTGCGCGCGGTCGGACGCCCCGAGCTTGCGGAACAGCCGCCGCGCGTGGGTCTTGACCGTGTCCTCCGAGAGGAACAGCTCCTGGCCGATCTGCGCGTTGGAGCGGCCGTGGCTCATGCCCACGAGCACCTCGATCTCGCGCTTCGTCAGCACCGGGGTCGGCTCGACGGGGCGTGCGGCGACACCCGCGTCGGCGCGCGCCACGTGACTCTCCTGCAGCGGCGTCGCCGGGTGCGGCACGGCCGGCACGGCCACGCCCGCGGTGACGGGGCTGGCCTGCACGTGCGCGGCGACGGCCGCGAGCTCGGCCCGGCCGACGTCGGGCGCGAGGAAGCCGCGCGCACCGAGCGCCAGGGCCCGGTCGAGCGCCTCGCCGTCGTCGGGCCCGGCGAGCAGCACGACGGCCGTCGACGGCGCGACCGCGCGCAGCCGGCGGATCGCCTCCGTGGGCCCGGCACCGGGCAGGTGCGCGTCCAGCAGCACGACGGTGGGCGTGATGCGGCGCGCGAGCGCCAGCAGCTCGTCCGCGGTCGCCGCCGCCCGGACCGGCGCCAACGACGGCACTCCGATCGATGTCACGACGAGCCGCTCGCGGACGGTCGCCGAGCCGTGGCAGACCACGACTCCAGCCATGGGTATCCTCCTCGCGCCGATCCCGGCACCACAACGCGTGCACGGGTCCATGCCTGCATCGGCGTTACCGGTGCGTCACGTTAGCCCTCACGCCCGACCACCGGGAATCAACGCGCCGTTTCCTCACGGTTGACGGGTCCCTCGTGATATGCCGTCACGCTATCGGGTCAGCGCGTCGGCACCGGATGAGACGCCCGTCACAGGGGTGCGGCCTGCGCGACGACCGCCAGCACCTCGTGGACCAGCCCCGTCAGCGTGCGGGCGCGGTGGACCGACCGGTCGAGCGGGACGCGCTCGCCCGCGACCTCCGGCACCATGACGAACTGCGGGAGGTCGTCCCGCTCCCGGGCGAGCGCCGCGACCACGGACAGGTCCGGCGCGGGCGCCTCGGAGACGGTCACGACGGCGCGGGCCCGGGTCATGAGCGCGAGCTCGCCGGCGTGCCGGGTCGACACGGGGCCGGCGACGAGCCGCGCGTCGACGCCGCCGTCGACGAGCGCCGCGGCGAGCGCGTGCGCGACCACGGGACGCGTCTCCCCCGGCACCGGGAGCAGCAGCACGACCGCGGCGTCGGCCGCGGGGAGCGCGGCCGTGCGGGCGCGCAGCGCGGCGAGCACGCCCCCGACCAGCGTGGCGCGCGCGTCGACGCCGGGCCGCTCGACGACCGTGCGTCGCGCGAGCGCGGCGAACGCGGGCTGGACGAGCCCCGTCCACCAGGCGGCGAGGTCGTCGACCGCACCGAGGTCGAGCAGCGCCACGCAGCGGTCGCCGCGCCCCGTCAGGGCGGCGTCGACGAGCTCGACGACGCCACGGGCGCCGGCCGCGCGCCCGGCCGGGGGCGCGTCCGTGGCGACGGCCGGGGTCGGCGCGCCGCTCGGCGTGGGCACGGTCGGGAGCCGCGCGGTGAGGTCGTCGCTGCGGGGCGGCGGGCCGGCGGCGACGTCCGCGGCGAGGGCGAGCCGGGCGGCCTCCGCGGGCGCGACGCCGTCGATCGTGAGGCGGCGCATGACGAGCAGCCGGTCGAGGTCGCCCGGGGCGTACCGGCGGTGCGCCCCGGCGTGGTGCTCGGACGGGCCGAGGCCGTAGCGGCGGTCCCACGTCCGCAGCGTCGCGGGGGCGACGCCGAGCCGGCGCGCGACGGCCGCGACGGTCAGCGCGGGCCCGTCGCCCCCGGGCTCGGTGCGGTCGTGCGGGTCGTCGACGGGACCCGTCGACACGTCCGCACCGTCAAGCCCTTCCTCGGCTGCCGCGACCATGACGCGATTGTGCCAGCCACGGGCCGCGCCGCCCGCCTCGAGCGCGTCACGAGCTGGCGCGATCCGCCGGCGAACCGCGCCGCACCGCGCCGCATCGCGCCACCGAATCGCGTCAGCGAAGAGGGTCTTGAACAACTTCTGGCGCGGTTGTACGGTTACGGCACGTCAACACGGGCAACCGTCGACGGCGACCGACTTTCGTCCCGGCCACGAGCCGCCGGACGTGCCGCACGAATCGAGGAGGACCCCCATGGCTGAGATCTCGCGTCTGCCCGGACCGGTGATGGACCTGTGGGAGTGGCAGTTCGAGGGCGCCTGCCGCGACGCCGACCAGGACCTGTTCTTCCACCCCGAGGGCGAGCGCGGCTCGGCCCGCCGCCGCCGCGCCGAGGCCGCCAAGGCCATCTGCGCCACCTGCCCCGTCCTCAACGAGTGCCGCGAGCAGTCGCTCGCCGTGCGCGAGCCCTACGGCGTCTGGGGCGGCCTCTCCGAGGACGAGCGCGCCGCCGTGCTCGCCGAGCGCGCCGGCCGTCGCGTCACCGCCTGACCCGCACCACCTGACCCCGCACCACCGACCGCGCCCCGGTCCGACGCCGACGTCGGCCCGGGGCGCCGTCGTCCCCGGCGCCGTCGTCGGCCCCACGACCGGGGCGGCGCGCGCCGTCCCCCTCACGACGCGGCCCCGCCGTCACGCGTCGCCCCACGACGACGAAGGCCCCCTCCGGGACGGAGGGGGCCTTCGTGCTGCCGGGGACGGGCCCCGGGTGCAGCGGAGTCGTCAGCCGACGATCGCGAGGATGTCGCGCGCCGAGAGGATCAGGTAGTCCTCACCGGCGTACTTGACCTCGGTGCCGCCGTACTTGGAGTAGATGACCTTGTCGCCGACGGCCACGTCGAGCGGCACACGGTTCCCCTTGTCATCGATCCGGCCCGGACCCACGGCCAGGACCTCGCCCTCCTGGGGCTTCTCCTTGGCGCTGTCCGGGATGACGAGACCCGACGCGGTCGTCGTCTCGGCCTCAAGGGTCTTGACGACGATCCGGTCCTCGAGGGGCTTGATGGAGACCGACACAGCGGACCTCCCCTTCGCATGTGAGTCGTTCTGAGGCAGTGTCTGCGCCGCACCGTCGCCGCCGTCGTCGCGGGTGCCGGGGCCACCTGTGCGGTTGGCGCCCCCTGACGGGACCGCCGGTTCCTCACTCTAGGAATGCGTTAGCACTCGGTCAACCCGAGTGCCAGCATCCGGGTCCCCGACCTGCACGGTGACGCGGCCGCGGCGCGGCGCCCGGACCGCCCCGTGACGCCCCGTGACGTCCCGGCGGCGTGGCCGTGGGAGGCTGGGCGCGTGGACGACGCCGGGCTGGTCAAGCTCCTGCAGCCGGAGGGGTGGGCCCTGCTGCAGGCCCTGCCGCCGTACGACGAGCGGCTCGCGATGCCGATCGCCGAACGCCTCCAGAAGGAGGGTCTCGACCCCGCGCTCGTCGCGGCCGCGCTCACGCAGTCCCGGCTGCGCGCCAAGGCGCACGCCAAGCTCGGCGAGTTCGCCGAGGACATGCTCTTCACCGTCGCGGGCCTCGAGCAGGCGACGCGTCTCGAGGTCGCGGCCCACCACGCGCGGCGGTACCGCGACGCGGGCTGCACGTACGTCGCCGACCTCACGTGCGGGCTCGGCGCCGACGCGCTCGCGCTCGCGGGCGTCGGGCTGCGCGTCCTCGCGACCGACGTCGACGAGACGACCGCGGCGCTCGCGACCGTCAACCTGCGCGCCTTCCCCGAGGTGCAGGTGCGCATGGCGGACGGCACGGCGCTCGACCTGGCGGCCGAGGGCGTCGACGGCGTCTACGCCGACCCCGCACGCCGCACCGGCAGCGGCCGCCGCGTCTTCGACCCGAGCGCGTACGGCCCGCCGCTGGACGCGGTCCTCGCGACCCGCGACGTCGTCCCGGCGCTCGGCCTCAAGCTCGGCCCCGGCCTGGCCCACCGCGACCTGCCCGTGGACGCCGAGGCGCAGTGGGTCTCGTCGGACGGCGAGGTCGTCGAGCTCGGCCTGTGGTTCGGGCCGCTCGCTCCCGACGGCCCCGGCCGCACGGCCCTCGTGCTGCGCGACGGCGCCGCGCACACGCTGCGCGCGGACCCCGACGGCGACGACGACGCGCCCCCGGTCGGGCCGGTGGGCGGGTACCTGTACGAGCCGGACGGCGCCGTGATCCGCGCGGGGCTCGTGGGCACGGTCGCCCACCGCGTGCGCGGACGCCTGATCGACCCCACGATCGCCTACGTGACCTCCGACGCCCTGGCGGACCGCACCGCGTGGCACCCGCTCGCGACCGCGTACCGCGTGCTCGACGACCTGCCCTTCGGCCTCAAGCGGCTGCGCAGCTACCTGCGCGAGCGCGGCGTGGGCCGCCTGACCATCAAGAAGCGCGGCACGGCCGTGGTGCCCGAGACGCTGCGCCGCCAGCTCGACCTGCGCGGCCCCGCCGAGGGGACGGTCGTGCTCACGCGCGTCGCGGGCCAGCAGCGCGTGCTCGTCGTGGAGCCGGTCTGATGGCGGCGCCCGTCGCGCTGCCGTTCGCGACGTCGGAGCGGTCGACCGTCGGCATCGAGTGGGAGGTCGGCCTGGTCGACGCCGACTCGGGCGACCTGCGGCAGGCCGCGCAGGCGATCTTCGAGGCCGTGCGCCCCGCCGACGGCACGGACCACCCGCACATCACGTCCGAGCTGCTGCTCAACACGGTCGAGGTGTCGTCGGGCAAGTGCCGCACGGTCGGCGAGGCGGGGGCGGACCTGCAGCGCGCGCTCGACGAGGTCGCGGCGGCCGCGCGCCCGCTGCGCATCGAGCTCATGGGCGCGGGCACCCACCCGTTCGCGAGCTGGGCGGCGCAGCGCGTCACCGACAAGGAGCGCTACGCGACGCTGATCGACCGCACGCAGTGGTGGGGCCGGCAGATGCTCATCTACGGCGTGCACGTGCACGTGGGCGTCGAGGACCGCGACAAGGTGCTGCCGCTGAGCCGCGCGATGCTCACGGTGTTCCCGCACCTGCAGTCGCTGTCCGCGTCGTCGCCGTTCTGGGGCGGCAAGGACACGGGGTACGCGTCGAACCGGGCGCTGCTGTTCCAGCAGCTGCCGACCGCGGGGCTCCCGCCGCAGCTCGAGCACTGGGAGCAGCTCGAGCAGTACGTGGGCGACATGATGCACACGGGAGTGATCGACCAGGTCGACGAGGTCCGGTGGGACATCCGCCCGTCGCCGCGGTTCGGCACGCTCGAGATGCGGATCGCCGACGGCGCCGCGAACCTCCTCGAGGTCACCGCGATCAGCGCGCTCACGCACTGCTTCGTCGAGCACTTCTCGACCCTGATCGACGCGGGCGAGCCGCTGCCGACCATGCCGCAGTGGTTCGTCCAGGAGAACAAGTGGCGCTCGGCGCGCTACGGGATGGACGCGATCGTCATCACCAACGCGGCGGGCGACGAGGAGCTCGTGACGGACTCGGTGAGCCGGTGGCTCGTCGAGCTCGCGCCCGTCGCGGACCGCCTGGGGTGCGCGGCCGAGCTCGAGCAGGTGCGCACGATCCTGCGCCGCGGCGCGTCGTAC
The DNA here is from genome assembly GCF_001552375.1 of Cellulomonas iranensis NBRC 101100 = JCM 18110. Classification (GTDB taxonomy): domain Bacteria; phylum Actinomycetota; class Actinomycetes; order Actinomycetales; family Cellulomonadaceae; genus Cellulomonas; species Cellulomonas iranensis. The sequence goes on from NZ_BCRB01000002.1 coordinate 90,127, forward strand.
CAGCGCCAGCGCGCGGTGGCGCGCCGGAACGCGGGCGAGCTCGAGCCGGTCGTGCGGTCGCTCGTCGCCGAGCTCGCGGCCGGCCGCCCGCTCTGACCCGGGCCGTCGACGTCCGCCGTCAGCCCTTCCCCCGTCAGTCCTCCCACCGCCACGTCTGCAGCGCGTCCTCGAGCACCCCGAGCGCCGCGGTCTCGTCCGGCGCGTAGGTCAGCAGCCACCGCCACGTGCGCCCGCGGCGGTCGAGCCGGGCCTCGGTGCGCGCGAGCCCGGCGACCTGGAGGGTGCGCGTCGCCACGACGCCCGCGGGGGTGGCGCGCTCGCGCACGGGGCCGGCGGGCGTGACCCGTGGCCCCCAGGCGGTGCGCTCGGGCCGCTCGAGCGTGGTGCGCGCGTCGCGTCCCGGATCGGCGTCGGACACGGTGACGACGAGCGACGACGTCGGGCTGAGACGCAGGTAGGCGGCGGTCCACGCGTCGTCGGGGCACGGCACGTCGGCCGCGACGAGCTCGGCCGGTGCCGCAGGTGCGCGGCACGAGGCGGCGAGCGCGAGGTCGGGCGTACGGATCGCGAGGCGTCCCGGTGCGGCGGCGGCCGGGCCGCGGGGCGCGGGTGGCGCACCCTCGGGGGTGAGCCAACGCCACGACGCGAGCACCGTGTCGGCGAGCCCGTCGACGCTGGTGTCGTCGGCGGTGCGCAGCACGCCGACCGCGAACGCCCACCCGTCGCGGTCCACGTGGGTGTCCGTCACGTGCCGCGTCCCGACGGCGAACGTGTGACGCCACGCCGGGCCGGCGGCGGTCATCGCGTGGACGACGTCGCCGACCGCGGCCCTCCGCTCGCCCAGAGCGCGCGCCTGGGCGGGTCGGTCACGGGCGCCCGCGAGCACGCCGCCCTGCTCGACGGCCCCGACCCGTCCGAGCACGACGACGAGCAGCGCGCGGTGCGCCCCCAGGAGGACCGTGGCCGGCTGGCACCGGCCGTGGGCGTCCGCAGCACGCGCGGGTACCGAGTGCCACGGCACACGGACCCGGAACCCGGGCGCGCCGGCTGACGAGGCGGGGTGCACCACCTCGAACCGCAACGCGGTGGGGTCGGCGCCGGCCGGGAGCGGTGGCGGCGCCAGTGCGGCTGCGGCCGGCAGCCCGATGAGCGGCACCATCTCGCGGGCGCGGGACACCGCTCGCGCACGCTCGTCGGGCGGCAGGTCCGGGTCGAGGAGCGCGATCATGCGTCGCCGCATGCGCCAGCGTGCGACGGGTCCCCACGGGAGCTCCCGGACGACGAGGGCGACGAGCAGGAGGACGGCGGCGGGGAGCAGCAGGTCGCGCACCCTCCTGGCGTCGGCAGCCGGCACGCCGAACTTCAGTGTCCGACCACACCCACTAGTTTGCATCACCAGATAGCAGGCCTTACCGTGAACGCGTGACCAGCGACCGCGACCCCCAGCTCCTCAAGGGCGTGCTGCCCATGCTCACGCTCGCCGCGCTCACGCACGACGAGTCCTACGGCTACGAGCTCGTCGCGGCCCTGCGCGCGGCCGGCCTCGCCGAGCTGTCGACCGGGACGCTCTACCCCGTGCTGACGCGCCTCGAGCGCGACGGCCTCGTGACGTCCCGGCTCGTGGCCTCGTCGTCCGGCCCGGCCCGCAAGTACTACCGGCCCAGCGACGCGGGCCTCGCCGCGCTGCGCACGCAGCGCGCGTCGTGGGCCGCGCTCGTCGCGACCGCCGACCGCGTCCTGCGCGCCGCCGCCGAGACAGCAGCCGCCGGCACGGCGGCCACCGACACCGCGCCCACCGCGGCGCCGACCCACCCGGAGGGGACCCGATGACCACGCACCACGACACCGCACCCGACGCGTCCGCCACCGACGACGCCGCGCACCGCCTCACCTGGCGCGACCGCCAGCGACTGTCCTGGTGGTTCCTGCGGTTCGAGCTCGCGATGCAGGACTACCCGGGCCGCGAGGCCCGCCGCATCCGCCGCGAGCTGCGCGCGTCCGTGCTCGACGACGCGTCGCGCATCGGCCTCGACGCCGCGCTGCGCGACCTCGGGTCGCCCCGCCGCCTCGCGGCCGGGTACTTCGCCGAGCTCGAGCACGAGCGCCCGCGCTGGACCGACGGCGCCGTGCTCGCCGCGGTCGTCGGCGTCGCGCTGCCGCTCTACTCGTGGCTCGGCTGGCAGATGGGCGCGCTCGACGCGGTCGACGCGATGGGCGGCGGCACGGTCGAGCTGAGCTGGTTCGGCTCGCCCGTGACGCTCACGCGCACCGCCGAGGAGATCTCCATGACGACGTCCGTGACCTGGGGCCCGCTCGCGCTGAGCGCGGCCCTCGCGCTGGTCGCGTTCGCGCTCGGTGCGCGCGTGTGGCGGCTGCGCCGCGGCTGAGCTCAGACCCACCCGTTGCGGCGCGCGAGCGCGACCGCCTCGTGCCGGTTCGTCACCCCGAGCTTGGCGACGGCCGACGACAGGTGGTTGCGCACCGTGCCCGGTGCGAGGTGCACGCGCGCGGCGATCTGCTCGACGGGCGACCCGTCCGCCGCGAGCTCGAGCACGTCGGCCTCGCGGGCCGTCAACGGGCTGCCACCCGTCGCGATCGCCTCGGCCGCGAGCTCGGGGTCGACGTACCGACCACCCGCGTGCACCTGCCGCACCACGTCGGCCAGCACGCGCGACGGCACGGTCTTGGGCAGGAACCCGCGGACGCCCGCCTCGAGCGCACGCTTGAGGTAGCCGGGCCGGCCGTGGCTCGTCACGACGACGGTCGCGACCCGCGGGTCCGCCGCGAGGATCCGCGTGGCCGCGTCGATGCCGTCGGCCGCGTCGGTGCGGCCCCGGACCGGCATCTGGAGGTCGAGCAGCGCGACGTCCGGCCGGTGCACGCGGGCCGCGTCGACCGCCTCGTCGGCCGACGCGGCCCGCGCGACGACCTCGACGTCGTCCTCGAGGTCGAGCAGCGACGCGAGCGCGTCGCGGATGAGCGCCTCGTCGTCGGCCAGCAGCAGGCGGATCACGCCGCCACCTCGCTCGCGACCGCGGGGACCCGCACCTCGAGCACGAACCGGTCGCCGTCGGTCGCCGCGCTCACGGCACCGCCGAGCGGCGCGAGGCGCTCGGTCAGCCCCCGCAGCCCGGCACCACCCCCGGGCCCGGCCGGGCGGGCCCGGACGCCGTCGTTCGCGACGCGCAGCAGCACGTCGCCCCCGCCCTGCGCGACCAGCGCGAGCTCGCACGTGCGCGCGTCGGCGTGCCGCACGACGTTGGTCGTGCCCTCGCGCACGGCCCACGCGAGCGCCTCGGCGGCCACCGCGGGGAGGCCGCGCGCGACGTCCTCGCCCGTGACCCGCACCTCGACACCCGCCGAGCGCAGCACCGACCGCGCGCCGACGAGCTCGGCCGCGAGGTCGGCGGCGCGGTACCCCTCGACGACCGCGCGCACCTCGCGCAGCGTGTCGTGCGCGAGGTCGCGCACCTCGAGCATCTGACCGCCCGCGCCGTCACGCCCGCGGGACGCGAGCTCGGCCGCGAGCTCGCTCTTCACCGCGACGGCCGTCAGCGCGCGGCCGACGACGTCGTGCAGGTCGCGCGAGAACCGCAGCCGCTCCTCGGCGACCGCGAGCCGCGCGTGCGCGACGCGCGCCCGCTCGAGCTCCCAGACCACCGCGACCGTCCACGCCGACGCGCGGTACGACAGCACGACCGCGGCGGCGGACACGGACACCAGCAGCGTGCGGACGACCTCGTCCGAGGTCGCGCCGGCGGCGGCCCGCACGCTCAGCACGGCCGCGACGGCGCCCAGCAGCAGCGCCAGCAGCGGCACGGTGCGCAGCAGCGGCGACAGCGCGCCGAGCGTCGCGACGACCACCACGAGGACCGCGCCGGTGCGCGGGTCGACGCGCAGCCCCTCGGATCCCCAGCCGCCGGTGCCTGCGAGCACCGCGACCGTCGCGACGCCCAGCGCGACGAGCGCGACGACCTGCCGCACCGACGGCCCGGTGCCGACCGACGCGCGCGCGAGCCCCGCGCGCAGGACGAGGACGCACGCCACGGTGTGCGCGAGCGTCAGCACGACCGCCGGGACGACCCACGCCGCTGCGACGGGCCGCTGCGCGACGGCGAGCGCGACCAGCACCGGCTCGCTCGCCGACACCAGGTACAGCGACCCGCGCGTGTACGCGTCGAACTTCTGCGGCTCGCTCCAGCGGCCGAGCAGGCCACCGGGGCGCGTCGTGGTGCTCACGGCACCAGCCTGCCAGGCGTCACGGACCGCCCGGACGGGCCGGGCGCCGGCCACGACCGCGGCGCTCACCCCAGCGCCGCGAGCGCACCGGTGCCGATGAGCGCGAAGAGCGCGCCCCACGCGACCACCGCGACCGACTGCCAGACCAGCACCTGACGGCGGTCGAGCCCCGCGGTCACCATGATGAACGCGGTCAGCGAGATCGCGAGGACCAGCGGCGCGAGCAGGCTCGCGACCGGCACGCCGAACCGGTCGACGCGCTCGACGACCTTCTGGCGGCGCGCGCTCACGGGCCGCTCGGTGCGGTTCGCGCGCCAGCGCCGCCGGGCGGCGCCGCCCGCGACGACGGCGACGACCACCGCGACGAGGTTGCCGAGCACGGCGGCGCCGGTCGCGAGCACGACCGGCACGCCCGTGACCGTGCCGACGAGCGCGCCGACGTACGACTCGAGGAACGGCACGAGGCCGATCGCCATGATCGCGAGGAACTGCAGGACGGGGTCGAGGCCCGCGACGAGCTCGGAGAGCGTGGTGTGGATGCCGTTGTCGAACATGCCTCCAGCCTGCGGGCCGGTGCGGCGTCGACCCCGTGCGTCCGCTCACCGGTCCGCGGCCCGGCCGCACGGGCGAGGCATGACGTCCGTCACGGGTGCGCGGCGCGACCGGCCCCGACAGGGCCCGGTCGCGCCGTGGCCGGTCCAGGCCGTCGGTGCGGCTAGACCAGGACCTGCGTGAGCGGCATCGTCGAGTCGACGGGCAGGTCGAGCGGCGAGGGCGGCAGACCGCGGCGCACGACGGCGGAGCCGAGCGCGCCGATCATGGCGCCGTTGTCGGTGCAGTAGCGGATCGGCGGGATCCGCAGCTCGATCCCCGCCTCGGCGCAGCGGGCCGCGGCCATGTCGCGCAGCTGCGAGTTCGCGGAGAACCCGCCGCCGACCACGAGGGTCGAGACGCCCTCGCGCCGGCACGCGGCGATGGTCTTGGCCGTGAGCACGTCGGCGACGGCGGCCGCGAACGACGCCGCGACGTCGGGCAGCGGGACGTCCTCGCCGGCGTCGCGGCGCGCCTCGACCCACCGCGCGACGGCGGTCTTGAGACCCGAGAACGAGAAGTCGGTCGCGTGCTTCGCCTGGTCCTTGGGGGCCGTGAGGCCACGCGGGAACCGGATGGCCTCGGGGTCGCCCTCGCGCGCGAGCCGGTCGATGTGGGGGCCGCCGGGGTACGGCAGG
>NZ_BCRB01000003.1 GCF_001552375.1 Cellulomonas iranensis NBRC 101100 = JCM 18110
ACCCCTCGCCGACGGACACCGGCACGGCTCGACGGACAGGCGCGTGCCGCTGTCCGCCGACCGTACGGCTGTCCGTCGCGGTGGGGGTGGGTGCGGTGCGCTCGCGCCCGTCAGGGCTCGGGGGTGCGGGCCTCGGCCAGGCGGCGCTGCAGGTGGTCGCGCTCGGCGGCGTCGGGGACGAGGTCGAGCGCGCGCTCGAGCTCGGCGACGGCCTCGGGGTGGCGGCCCGCGCGCAGCAGGAGCTCGCCGCGCACCGCCGGGAGCCGGTGGTGGCGCGGCAGCGCGCCGTCCAGTCCCTCGAGCACGGCGAGGCCCGCGTCCGGCCCGGCGGCCTCGGCGACCGCGACCGCGCGTGCCAGGCGCACCACGGGCGACCCGGTGCGCGCCTCGAGCAGCGCGTAGAGGCCGGCGACGACGTCCCACCGCGTGTCCGCCGCGGTCCGTGCGGTCGCGTGCTCGGCGGCCACGAGCGCCTGCAGCCGGTGGTCCTCGGCCAGGCCGTCGAGCGGCGGCAGCGCGCGCAGCAGCGCGACGCCCTCGGCGATCTCGGCCGCGTGCCAGCGCGCGCGGTCCTGGTCGGGCAGCAGCACCAGGCGGCCCGCGTCGTCGACGCGCGCGTCGCGGCGCGAGTGCTGCAGCAGCACCAGCGCGAGCAGCGCGCGCACGCGCGGCGACCCGCCCAGCAGCCCGTCGAGCTCGCGCACGAGCCGCACGGCCTCGTCGGCGAGGTCGACGCGCAGCCCCCCGGGCACGTCGGCGGGCTGGTACCCGGCCGTGAACAGCAGGTACAGCACGGTCGTCACGGCGTCGAGACGCTCGTCGAGCCGGTCGCGCGGCGGCACGACGAACGGCACGCCGGTCTCCGCGAGACGACGCTTGGCGCGCGTGAGCCGTGCCGACATCGCGGTGTGCTGCACGAGCTGCAGCCGCGCGATGTCCGCGGTCGAGAGCCCGACGACGAACCGCAGCGTCATCGCGACCCGGTCGGCCGGTGCGAGCGCCGGGTGGCAGCACGTCAGCACGAGCCGCAGCTGCTCGTCCGCGACGTGCGCGCCGGGGTCGTGCGCGGCCGCCGCGAGCGCGCGCATCTCGTCGTCGACCACGAGCAGCGGCTCCTTGCGGCGGTGCAGCGCGCGGGCGCGCAGCCGGTCGACGACGCGGCGGCGGGCCGCGGTCAGCAGCCACGCGCCGGGGTTGGCCGGCACGCCGTCGCGCGGCCACGTGCGCGCCGCGGCCTCGAACGCGTCGCCGGCCGCGTCCTCGGCGAGGTCGGGGCTCGCGTACTGCGCGACGAGCAGCGCGACGACGTGCGACCAGTGCGCGCGCCACGCGTCGGCGACGGCGGACCCGACCGGGTCCGCCGCATCCTCGTGCGCGGTCACCGCGGGTTCACCGGGCAGCGCACGTCGCGGGTGCGCCCGCGCGTCGCGGGTGCGCCGGCCGCGTGCCCGCGCGGGGCACGGGCCGGCGCTCCGACCGGGTGACGGGCGGTCATGCCTCGGCGACCTCGCGCACCTCGACCGTGTACTCCGGCAGGTGCCGCAGCGTCGCCAGCAGCGTGTCCGCGTCGGGCGCGTCGACCAGGTAGAACCCCCCGAGCTGCTCGGCCGTCTCGGCGAACGGCCCGTCGGTGACGGTGACGTCGTCGCCGACGCGGCGGTGCGTGCGCGCCGCGGCGACGCCCACGAGCGCCTCGCCGGCCACGACGGTCACGCCCGCGGTGCGCAGCGCGCCGTCGAACGCCGCGTGCTGCGCGTGGTACCGCGCGCGCTCGGCGTCGTCGGCGCGCCGCCACACGTCCTCGTCCTGGTACAGCAGGACGACGAACCTCATACGACGGCGCCGGCCTGCGCGGCGGTCGCCTCGTCGCCCGCGCCGTGCGCGACGACGGCCCGCAGCTCGAGCGTCCCGCCGCCGACCTCGTCCATGACCAGCGGGGCCGCGAGCCGCAGCAGGCCCTCGGGGTCGGACGTGCGGACCAGGTAGAACCCGCCGAGCTGCTCGGTGAGCTCGGCGAACGGTCCGTCGGTGACCTCGGACCCGCCCGCGCCGACGCGCAGCACGCGCGCGGTCGTGGGGCTCGTGAGCTCCTCGCCGCCGAGGATCTCGTGGCCCCGCGCGGCGCACTCCTGCGCGAACCGCTCGTGCGCGGCGTACGCGGCCGCGAGGTCGTCGCACGCGTCGGGGTCGCCCCAGAGCAGGAGCGTGTAGGTCGTGGGGGTCGTCATGTCGTCCTCCGTGGTCCGGGGCACCCACTGTGCCCGCTCGCCCCCATGACGCGCGAGGGTCACCGATTTCGACAGCCCCGACCTTCGCGCTCCCGGCGTGCGGGGGTGCGGGCCCCCTGCCTACCGTGGCGGCGGCCCGGGCGACCCCCGGGTCACCCGAACCGAGGGAGGCACACCATGTCCGACGCGGACCTCACCGGCCGCCGCGTGCTGGCCGTCGTCACCAACTACGGGGTCGAGCAGGACGAGCTCGTCGTGCCCGTCGAGCACCTGCGGGGCGCGGGCGCCACGGTCGACGTCGCGGCGGTCGACGACGCGCCAGTCGAGACGCTCGTCGGCGACAAGGACCCCGGTCGCACCGTCCAGCCGACCACCACGCTCGGCCAGGTCGACGCGTCCGGCTACGACCTGCTGCTCGTGCCCGGCGGCACGCTCAACGCCGACAGCCTGCGCCTGCAGGACGACGCGGTGCGGCTGGTCGGCGCGTTCGCGCAGGCGGGGCGGCCGGTCGCGGCGATCTGCCACGGCCCGTGGCTGCTGGTCGAGGCGGGTCTCGTGCAGGGCAAGCGGCTCACGTCGTACCCGTCGCTCACCACGGACGTGCGCAACGCGGGCGGCACGTGGGTCGACGAGGAGGTCGTGGCCGACGACGCGCAGGGCTTCCGGCTCGTCACGTCCCGCACGCCCGACGACCTCGACGCGTTCCTGCGCGAGGTGGACGCGGCGCTCACGGCCTGACGCTCACGGCCTGACGTCGTCCGGCCCGTCGGCCTCGTCGGCCGGCGGGCCGTCGTCGTGCCGCTCGTCGCCGGTCGGGCCGTCGTCCGTCGGCTCGTCGTCCGGGCCTCGCACGCCGTCCTCCTGCGCGGCCCGTTCGGCGGCGACCAGCGCGCCCTCGCCGACCCGCGGCAGCAGCACGACGAGCCCGCCGGCCACGACCCCGCCGACGACGAACACCCAGCGCAGGCCCCACGTCTCGCCGATGAGCCCGCCGAGCGCGGCGCCGAGCGGCATGGTGCCCCACGCGAGCAGCCGGTAGGCGCTGTTGACGCGGCCCAGCAGGTGGTCGGGGGTGAGGCGCTGGCGCAGCGACACCGTCACGACGTTCCACAGCGCGATGCCGAACCCGGCGACGGTGTTGGCGGCGCCGACGAGCAGCGGGTCGGTCGTCACGGCCGGTGCGGCCAGGCACAGCGCGGACCCGACGACGCTGACGCCCAGCGTCGCGGTGCGTCCGAGGCGCGCGGTGACGGGCCCGGCGACGAGCGAGCCGCCCACCGCACCGACCGCGAGCCACATCAGCAGCACGCCGTACTGCGCCTCGGTGAGCCCCATCGCAGACCCCGCCCCCACGGCCCACAGCACGAACACCGCCGACACGGCCGACATCGCGAGGTTGGTCACCCCGACCATGACCGCGAGCGTGCGCAGCACGGGGCGCCGCCACAGGAACCGCAGACCCTCGCCGATGTCGCGCCGCAGCGTGGTGCGCGGTGCGTCGACCGCGCGGGGCGCGCGGAACGAGCCACGCACCTGCAGCAGCGCGAGCACGGCCAGCGCCCACAGCCCCGCGGGGGCCCCGAGCGCGACCGCCGCGCCGACGCCCACGAGCACACCGCCCAGCGGCGGCCCGGCGAACGCGTTGGTGGTCAGCTCGGCGGCGTGCAGGCGCCCGTTCGCGGCGGGCAGCGCGTCGCGCCCGACGACCTGCGGCAGCACCGACTGCGCCGTCGTGTCCCGGAACACCTCGGCCACGCCGACGAGCACGGCCGCGGCGTACAGCGCGGCCATCGACCCGCCGCCCGTGAGCGTCACGACCATGAGCAGCGCGACGACGACCGCGCGCGCGACGTCCGCCACGACGAGCGTCGCCCGCCGGTCCCACCGGTCCACGAGCGCACCGGCGGGCAGCGCGACGACGAGCCACGGCAGCGACAGCGCGAGCGACAGCCCCGCGACCGCCGCGGGCGACGTCGTGAACCCGAGCGCGACCAGCGGCAGCGCGGTCTTCAGCACGCCGTCGGCGAGGTTCGACGCCGCCGACGACGTCCACAGCCACCAGAAGGCGCGGGGGAGTCGCGCGGGTGCGGTCACGTGCCGCACGCTAGCAACGGCGCCCGGCGACGGTCCGGGCCGGGCGGGACGACGGGACGGGTGGTGGCCGGGTGCCGGTGACGAGCGCGGGGCTGCTGCTGCACCACGGGCGGGGTGCGGAGGTGCACGTGCTCGTCGCGCACATGGGCGGCCCGTTCTGGGCCCGCAAGGACGACCACGCGTGGTCGCTGCCGAAGGGGCTGGTCGAGCCGGGCGAGGACGTCGAGGCGGCGGCGCGGCGCGAGTTCGCCGAGGAGCTGGGCGTGCCGGCGCCGGACCTGCCGGCCGTCGACCTGGGGGCGTTCCGCTACTCCTCGGGCAAGGTCGTGCACGTGCTGGCGGTCGAGGTCCCCGCGTCGCTCGCCGGCTCGCCCGACGACCCGGCGAGCGCCGACCTGACGACGCGGCCCGGCATCAGCACCGCCCGCGTCGAGTGGCCGCCGCGCTCGGGCCGGCACCTCGACGTGCCCGAGGTGGACCGCGCCGTGTGGGCGCCGCTCGACGACGCGCGCCGCCTGCTCGTCAAGGGTCAGCAGCCCGCGCTCGACGCGCTGCTGCGGGTCACCGCGTAGCCGCGGCGGGACGGTCAGACCCTGCTGCGCATCTGCTGCATGCTCGCGAGCAGGGTCGGGTCGCGCTGCTCGGGCCAGCCGAACCCCGCCTCGTCGTCCCACGGCACGGGGTCGTCGTCGACGCTCACCTGCCACGACGTGCCCGGCAGCGCGCGACGCACGTCCGTGAGCGCGCGGCACCAGTGCGCGAGCCCGAGGAACGTCGCGAACGGGTCCTGCTGCGGGAGGGTCGTGCTGCCCTGCAGCGACGCGTCACCGGGGTCGGTGAGGTCGAGCGCGTCGGCGTCGAACGGGTAGTCCGCGTTGTGCGCGGCCACCAGCCCGCGGGCGACGGCCACCTCGTCGGGGGTCAGGGGTGCGGGACGGGTCGCGCGGTAGTGCAGCCGGACAGCCATGATCCGGGAGGATACGGGACGGAACGGACGTCCGGTGCGAGTTCCGGACGCCCGTCCGGGTCGCGCGTCACAGACCGTCGGGACGGCGCTTCTGCGGGTACGGCGTGCGGCCGTGCGCGAGGTCGTCGACGAACGTCGCGATGCGGCGCGCGCGGGTCTCGGGCCGCTTGGCCTGCCCGACGCGCAGCAGCACCGCGAACCGGTTGCCCGAGGTCAACGCGTCGAACCAGGCGCGCGCGGCGGGCACCGCGTCGAGCGCGGCCGCCAGGTCGTCGGGGACCTCGATGGTCGCGGGGCCCCGGTAGGCGGCCTCCCACCGGCCGTCGGCCTGCGCCGCGGCGACCTGCGCGCGGCCGGCGTCGTGCATGCGGCCCTCGCGCTCGAGGCGCGCGACCCGCTCGACGTTGACCGCGGACCACGCGCTGCGCGGCCGGCGCGGCGTCATGCGCTGGAACGTGCTGGCCTCGTCGCGTCGCCGCGCCTGGCCGTCGATCCACCCGAAGCACAGCGCCTCGTCGACCGCGTCGGTGTACGTCAGCGCCGTCACGTCGCCGCCCTTGCGGTGCAGCACGAGCCACACGCCCGTCCGCTGCGCGTGGTGCTCGGCCAGCCACGCGCGCCACGCCGCGGCGTCGGGGAGCAGCAGCTCGGGCAGGTCGTCGGCCACGGCGTCAGCCGTCCCGCCGGCCCACGCGGGCGTCACTCACCGGTGCTCCCGTCCACGGCCTCGCGCAGCAGGTCCGCGTGCCCGTTGTGCCGCGCGTACTCCTCGACCATGTGCACGAGCACCCACCGCAGCGACACGGGCTCGCCCGTCGCGGAGTGCCGTCGCGCCGACACCTGGTCGAGCCCGCCCGCGGCGAGCGCGTCGTCGACCGTGCGCTGCGAGCGCGCCACCGCCTCGTCCCACAGCGCGCGCAGCTGCTCCGGGGAGTCGTCGGCCGCGCTCGTGAAGTCCCAGTCGCGGTCCGCGTCCCAGTCGGCCGACGCCCACGGCTCGACGTGCGGGCGGTCGTGCCACACGACGCCGAACCAGCTGTCCTCGACCATCGCCAGGTGCTTCATCAGGCCGCCGAGCGTCAGGGTCGACGGCGGGAGGGCCTGCCGCAGGTGCGCGGCGTCCAGGCCCTCGGTCTTGAGGAGCAGCGTGCGGCGGTGGAAGTCGAGGAACGTGAGCAGCGTCGTGGCCTCGTCCGCGCGGTGCGGCGGGTCGCCCCGCTCGGACGTGAGGCGCGCGGGTGCGTGCCGCCCGTCGGTGGGCGTGCCGGGGGCGGGCGCGTCGGTCATGAGGACAGCGTGCCAGCCGGGTCCGACACGCCTCACGCGGGCCCGTGGGCGGCGGCGTCCGGCGCGGGCTGCGCGTCGGTGTGCGCGACGTGCCGCAGCTGCCGCCAGATCAGCACGACGAACACGGCCGACCCGCCGAACGCGCCCCAGAACGGCGCGGTGACGCCCCACCGCTGCGCCGCCCAGCCGCCCACCAGCCCGCCCAGCACGAGGCCGCCGAACGTGCCGATGACGTTGACGCCGTTGACGCGGCCCTGCAACGCGCTCGGCACGGCGCGCTGCCGGATCGTCATCGACGTCGTGCCCCAGACGAACGCGTGCGCGCCGAACACGAAGAACACCGGCATCGCGACCCACGCGCTCGTCGTCACCGCCAGCACCAGGTGCGTGAGCGTCTCCACGACCAGCCCGACCCGCATGAGCCCCGCGAGCGACACGCGCGCCGTCAGCCACCCGTAGGCCGTGACGCCCAGCAGGCCGCCGAGCGCCTGCACGGTGGTGACCAGCCCGAACCCGACGTCACCGAGGCCCAGGCGCTGCTGCGCGTAGAGCACGAGCACCGACCACGCGGCCCCGAACGTCACGTTGAACACGAGGATCGTCAGCACGAGCGTGCGCACCGCGGGGTGGTGCCAGGTCCAGCGGACGCCCTCGACGACGTCGGCCCGCACGGTCGTCGTGCCGCGGGCGCGCCCGTGCGGCGGCAGCTCGACGCGCGCGACGAGCGCGACGGCGGCCGCCATGAGCACGGCCGTCGCGGCGAACGGCGACCACTGCCCGGCCGTGAACAGGGCGGCGCCGAGCGGCGGGCCGGCGAGCTGGTTGAGGCCGATGAAACCGGCCTGCGTGCGCGCGTTCGCGGTCGCGAGGTCGTCGCGCCGCACGACCATCGGTGCGAGCGTGCCGGCCACGTTGTCCGCGAACGTCTCCGCGGCTCCCAGCGCGACGAGCGCCACCAGCACGACCCACACGGGCGCGACGTCGCCCGCGACGGCGGCGGCCAGCAGCGCGAGCACGGCGACCCGCACCGCGTTGCACACCATGACGAGACGCCGGCGGTCCACGCGGTCGGTGACGACGCCCGCCCACAGCGCCAGCAGCAGGCGCGGGAGCCACGCGGCCGTCGCGGCGAGCGCCACGACGAACGGGTCCTGCGTGCGGGTCGCGACCAGCAGCGGCCCCGCCGCCAGCACGAGCCCGTCGCCCAGGTTCGACGTCCACGAGGACGCGACCAGCCACCGGAAGGGTGCGCCGAGCCGCGCCGGGAGGACCGCCTCGAGCGCACGTCGCAGCACGCGTGCACGGTAGCCGGGCCGGGGCGGTGGACCCACGGCGGGTCCGCGCCCCGGCCCGGCCCGCGGCGTGGGTGCTCGGTGCCACACTGCCCGCATGACCCGTGACGACGCGTTCCTCCTCGCCGCCGACGCCGTGCTCGACCTGGTCGACCTGCCCGAGGTCGCGGTGCGGTGGTCGCAGCCGTCGGCGCTGCCGCGCCTGACCGTCGGCGGGCTCGCGGTGCACCTGGGCAACCAGGTGGTGCGCGCGGCGGAGCTCCTGACGCGCGAGCCCGGCGGCCTGCCCGTGCTCGCCGACGCCGACGAGCACTACGCGCGCTCGGCGTGGCCCACCGCCGCGCCCGAGGACCCGGTGAACGACCGCGGCGGGGACGAGACGCTCGCGCTCGAGGGGCCCGCCGCGCTGCACGACCGCGTCGTCGCGCACCGCGACCGCGTCCGCGACGCGCTCGCGTCCGGCGCCGCGCAGGACGTCGTGCCCGTGCCGTGGGCCGGGTGGGCGCTGCGGCGCGAGGACTTCCTGCTGACGCGCATGCTCGAGGTCGTCGTGCACTCCGACGACCTCGCGGTGAGCGTCGGCGTCGACACCCCGACGTTCCCCGTCGCGGTGTTCGACCCGGTGCGTGACCTGCTGGTGCGCCTCGCGGTCGCGCGGCACGGTCAGGCGCGCGTCGTCGCGGCCCTCACGCGTCGCGAGCGCGCGCTGCCGGTCCACGCGTTCTGAGCCGCGTGGCCGCGGGCGGGGCCGTCAGCGCCGGAAGCCGCCCTCGGTCGAGAGCACCTGCCCCACGACCCACCTCCCGGCGTCGGACACGAGCCACGCGATGAGCCGCGCCGGGTCGTCGGGCTCGCCGAACCGCCCGCCGGGGAAGTGCGCGAGCACGGCCTCGACCACCTCGGCGGGGGCCGCGTCGGCGTCGAGGTAGCCGGTGTTGACCGGCCCGGGGTTGACGGTGTTGAGCAGGATGCCGCGGTCGACCAGGTCGTCCGCGACCGACGGCGTCAGCCCCGCGAGCACCGCCTTCGACGCGGCGTACGCGATCTCGTCCGGCATGGGCCCGGCGAGCTGGCCCGACGTCATCCACACCACGCGGCCGCCGGGCCGGCCGTCGTGCTGCGCCGCGAACGCCTTGGTCGCGAGCAGCGTGGCGCGGGCGTTCACGGCCCAGTGCGCGTCGAGCGTGGCCGCCGTCTGGGCCGCCAGCCGACCGTCGCCGCCGCTGCGCGCGTGGTTGCAGACCAGCACGTCGAGGTGCCCCAGCGCGGCGCCCGCGCGTTCGACGAGCTCCTCGCCCGCGGTCGGCGCCGCGAGGTCGAGGCTCGTGGCCGCGAGGCGCGCGCCCGGCGCGAGGTGCGCCTCGAGCTCGCCCAGCAGCGCGTCGACGTCGTCGGCGCCCCACGGCTGCTCGGCGTCGTGCGGGGCCCAGTGCTGGACGACGAGGCTCGCGCCGGCGCGTGCGAGCCGCGACGCGACCGCGAACCCGATGCCGCGCCGGCGGCTCACGCCCGTGACGACGGCGACCCTGCCGTGCAGGCTCTCGCCCCGGTCGGGTGCTGCGGTGCTGTGCCGGTCGTGTCCCATGGGCGGCGACCCTAGGGGCGGGTCGGTGCGGGGGCGACCGATTTGCGGGCGGTGCGGCGTACCCTGGCCGCGGCGATGGATCCCGCCGGGGCGTGCCGCCCGAACCGCCGCACGGCTGATGGTTCCTGCTCCGGTGGTACGGGCGCAGGCTGCTGCCCGCGGGAGGTGACCATGGCCGACGTCGCACGTTCCTCGCCGCCCTCGACCGCACGCTCGGCGGTGCCGTCGACCGTGTCGTCAGCGGCGCTGGTCGCCGTGGGCGGGACGCTCGGCGTCACGGTGCGCGCGCTGCTCGAGGGCGCGTTCCCGGCGGCGCCCGGCGGCTGGCCGTGGACGACGACGGCGATCAACGTCACGGGCTCGCTGCTGCTGGGCCTGCTGCTCACGGCGCTCGCGCGCCGCGGGCCCGACGCCGGGCGGCGGCGTGCCGTGCGGCTGGGCGTCGGCACGGGCGTGATCGGCGGGTACACGACGTACAGCACGTTCGTGCTCGAGGTGGAGCGGCTGGTCACGGGCGGGGCGGTCGTGACGGGGGTCGCGTACGCGCTGGTGAGCGTCGTGCTCGGGGTCGCGGCCGCGGTGCTCGGCGTCGTGCTCGCGGGCGGGCGCGCGGGTGCGCGGGGGCAGGCCGCGCACGACCCGGACGCCCTGGTCGAGGAGCGTGCGCGGCCCGGCGACGGCCCGCGCGCGGGGGAGGTGCGGCCGTGATCGTCGTGCTCGCGCTCGCGGGCGGCCTGGGGGCGGCCGCGCGGTTCGGTGTCGACACCGCCGTCGCGCGGCACGCCCGGGGGTCGGTGCCGCTGGGGACCGTCGTGGTCAACGTCACCGCGTGCCTGCTGCTGGGGCTGCTGACGGGCTGGACGCTGCGGCACGCGGGGCACGACGGCGTGCAGGCCGTGCTCGGCGTGGGGTTCCTGGGCGGGTACTCGACGTTCAGCACCGCGAGCGTCGAGGCCGCGCGGCTGCTGCTCGCGGGTCGGGGCGTCGCGGCGGTGCTGCACGCGGCCGGGATGCTCGTGGCCGGGCTCGCCGCGGCCGTGCTGGGGCTCGCGCTCACGTCCTGACGGACCGGCCGGTCGAGCGGCCGCCCGCGCATCGGAAGGCGCTTGCCGAAACGGTTCACGGTCTGGAGCGCGGCAGCGGGGCGGCCCTACCGTCGCCGCACGGACGGTGCGGCCCGACGACGCCCCGACCGCCCGGGACGACGACGTCCCGCCCCGGCGAGAGGTGACCCCATGACGCACCCACCCGCGCGGCCGACCCGCCGCGCCACGCTCACGGCCCTGCTCGCCGCGGCCCTCGCGGCGGCGAGCGTCGTCCTGGCGCCACCCGTGCAGGCCGCCCCCGGCACGAGCTGCACGGGCTCCACCGTCCACGGGTCGGCGGTGCAGGACGGCGGCACGTGGCGCGCCTACCGTGGCAGCACGCAGCTGTGGGCCGGCCCCGACATGCTCACCGCGATCAACCGGGCCGTCGAAGGGCTCGACGCCGGGCGCACCAGCAAGCAGCGCGTCGTCGTGAACGGCTCGGGGACCATGAGCGCGAACGCGCGCATCACGCTGCCCAGCTACACGACCCTCGAGTCCTGCGGCACCCTCCACGTCACCGGCACCGGCTCGGGCAACGTCGCCGGCGTGTACATGCGCGGCGCCACCGACATCGAGGTCGCCCGCCTGCACCTCACGGGCACCCCCGTGTACGGGATCTTCGCGCGCGACGTCGACAACCTGCGGCTGCGGGAGATCGACATGCGGCTCAGCGGCGGCGGCATCGGCGTGCGGATCGACAACCACGGCGACCGCAGCCGCTTCGTGCGCAACATCACCGTCAACTCGCTGTACGTGTCCGGCGCGGGGTCGCACGCGCTCGAGACCTACGGGGTCGACGGGCTCACGGTCGGCACGGTCACCGCGCGCGGCGTCGGCGAGTCCGGCGTGCTGCTCAACGAGACGATCAACGCGACGGTGAGCCTGGTCGACGCGCAGGACGCCGGCACCGGCACCGGCTACGCGGCGTTCCGGATCGCCAACCGCGCCGGACGCATCGGCGCGTCCTACCCGACCAACATCCGCGTCGGCACCGTCAAGGCCGTCGGCGGCGGGCGCGGCGTGTTCTGCGTCTCCGAGAGCGGCGGCCTGCGCATCGACCGCGTCGAGCTGCGGGCCACGGGCAACAACCCCGTGCTCGTCGAGAACTGCACCAACGTCGACCTCGCCCTGGCGGGCGGCACGATCTCGGGCGGCGAGGTGCGGCTCGCGGCGCGCAGCGACATGCCGCAGACCCGTGACGTCACGCTGCAGAACCTCACGCTGTCGAACGGTGCTCGCGTCGTCGAGCGGCCGTGCGTCGCGAACCTCGTGATCCGGAACGTCACGGGCGGGTCCGTCACGCGCTGCTGACCCGCTCGTCGGCCGGGCGCCGCCACACCAGCGCGTACCGCCACAGCGGCAGCCGGCGCCACCGCACGCCGGGCAGCGCGTCGCGCGCGGCGTCGCGGACCTGCGCGAACGTGTGCGGCGGCGGCCACACCGTGGGCGCCGTGTGCTCCCAGAACGTGCGGGTGCGGCTCAGCACCTGGTGCTGCACGACGCCGATCGTGTCCCACGCGGCGTCGACCGGCTCCGACGACGCCGCGCACCCGACGACCACGAGCACCCCGCCCGGCGCGGTGAGGCGAGCCAGGGCCCGCAGCGCGTCCGCGGGGTCCGGCAGGTGGTGCAGCGTCGCGATCGACGTGACGACGTCGAACGACGCCGCCGCGAACGGTGCGCGCAGCGCGTCGCCGCGCACCCACGCGCCCTGCGGGGCCGCCGCGCGGGCGCGGGCGAGCACCGCGGCGTCCAGGTCGAGGCCCACGACGTGCGGCACGCACCGGCGCAGGTCGGCCGCGAGCAGCCCGTCGCCCGTGCCCACGTCGAGCGCCGTCCGGGCGTGCGGTGGAACCTCCCGCAGCACGAGCCGGTGGTAGTGGACGTTGTGGTTCCACGGGCGGGGCGGAGCGGCGTCGCTCACGAGGCCTCCGGGGCGTGGGACAGCGGGTCGGTCGACCGTAGCGGGCCGGCGGGTGCCCGCGCGCCCGTCGGCGTGCCACGCGCCCCGGCGCGCCGACGGGCGGGACCGGTGCGGTCCCGCCCGTCGGGTGGTGCGTCAGACGCCGTGCGGCGGGCCCGGTGCGCCGGGCCGCCCGGTCAGGCGCAGGTGAGGGTCGGCGACCCCGGCGTGCCCGTGCCGATGAACCCGAACGTCGTCGAGCCGCCCGCGGGCAGCGCGCCGTTCCACGCGGCGTTGCGGACCGTCACGTTCGACCCGCTGCTCGACACGTCGCCGCTCCACAGCTGCGAGACCGTGAACGACGAGCTCGACCAGCCGACCGTCCAGCCGCTCAGCGCGGACGAGCCGGCCGTGACGGTGACCTCGGCCTGGAACCCGCCCGGCCACGTGCCGGTGGTGCGCAGCGTCGCCGAGCACCGTCCGGTCGGTGTGGTCGGCGTCGGGGTCGGGGTGGCCGTCGGCGTCGGGGTGGCGGTGGGCGTGGGGGTCGGGGTGGGCGTGGGGGTCGGCGTCGGCGTCGTGGTCGTCGACCTCAGCGCCGAGAAGAACTGCCAGATCTCGCCCGGGACGTGCGACTGCTGCGCGCCGCGGTCGCGCGCGTCCCACTGGTGGTCGCTGTCGTTGGCGATCCACACCACGGGGAAGCCGTCGCGGCACGTGTACGTCGTCTTGGTGTGCTGCCCGCTGCCAGCCGCGGGCTCGGGCGCGTTCTGCGCCTGGCAGCCGTTGTTGCGCAGCGCGCGGTCGCGCAGCGCGCGGCCCTGCGAGATGTTGAGCACGCTGTCGGCCACGCCGTGCGAGCCGAGGTACGCGATGGGCTGCGTGCCGCCCGCGCAGCCCGAGAGCTGGGCGCCGTTGAGCACCGCGACGGCCCGGAACACGTCGGCCCGCGCGCACGCCAGCGCGTTGCTCATGCCGCCGCCGTAGCTGAAGCCGGTCGCGAACCGCTGCGTCGTGTCGATGCACAGGGACGCGTCGAGCGTGCGCAGCAGGTCGTCGATGAACGTGACGTCGCGGCCGTTGCTGTTGGGCCACGCGTTGTCGATGCCCTGCGGCGCCACGAAGATCGTGCTGTTGTTCGCGAGCGGCTTGAGTCCGTAGAAGTTCTGGTTGACGACGTCCTGCGACGTGCCGTGCCACCAGTGCAGCCCGACGACCAGGCGGTACGGCTTGTTCGGGTCGTACCCGGCGGGCACGTCGAGGCGGTAGCTGCGCTGCTGACCGCTGCTGGTGAGCGTGTGGTTGCCGGTGCCGAGGCCGGCGGGCTTGCCGCAGCCGCCGGTCGTGGCGGCCGCGACGGGGCCGCCCGGCAGCGCGGTCGCGGGCCCGGCGGCGGCGGTCAGGCCGCCGACGGCGAGCGCGACGGCTGCCACGAGGGCGCCGAGGCGTCGGCGGGTCGGGGATCGGTGCACGGTGGCTCCTCACGGTCGTCGCGTCGGCGTCGGCGTCGGCGCGGGGGTGACGTGGCGGTGGCAGGGCTGTGCCTCGGCGCACGTTCGTGCCCGCGACGCTAGTGACGGCGAGTGGGTGACCACACCGTGAGTAATCGTTTCACCACACGTCCGGGGCGGCGCGTCAGCGCACCCCCACGCCCAGCAGGTGGCCCGACAGGTCGACCGCCTCGGTGTCGCCGTCCGCCGCGCGGGCCAGCACCAGCGCGGCGGCGACCACGTCGTCGTCGGGACGCAGGAACTCGAGCGCGAGCGAGCCTGGCCCCTCGACGCCCACGGCGCGCGCGTCGCGGAACCCGGCGGTGGTCAGCTCGTCGGCGAGCTCTGCCGCGGTGTGGAAGTGCGCACCGGGGAACCCGCCCTCGTCCCGGTCCAGCGCCTCCGCCGGCTCGCCCGTCTCGAGCAGCCTCGTCAGCTCCGGACCCGGCAGGGCCGTGAACCGGCGGCTCAGCACGACGTCCATCGTCGCGATCGACCGCGTGATGCCGGCCGCGAGCACGACGCCGCCGGGGCGCAGCACCCGCAGCGCCTCGCGCAGCGCCCGCAGCCGGTCGTCGCGCGTCGCCAGGTGGTACAGCGGGCCGGCCAGCAGCACCGCGTCGAACGTCGCGTCGGCCGCCCGCAGCGCGCGGGCGTCGCCGACCTCGGCCGCGAACGTCCCGACCGCGCGCGCCGTCTCGACCTGCGACGCGACCGGATCGACGAGCGTCACGTCGTGCCCCTGCGCCGCGAGCCACGTCGCGTGCACGCCCGTGCCGCCGCCCACGTCGAGCACGCGCGACCCGGGGCCCAGGTGCGCGCCGACGATCTCGCGCGTGCGGATCAGCTCGACCGCCCCGGCGGCCGTGCGCCCGAGGCGCGCGCCCTCGTCGACGTGCGTGCCGTAGTAGCGCTGCAGACGGGCGTCGAACGTGGCCTGGTCCATGCCGGGACGCTAGCGGCGCGGGTCGCGCCGGTGCGCGGGGATTGCGCTCAGCGCGCCGCCGACGGGCCCCGCTGCCGGACACCCGTGCGGCGCATCGCGTCGGCCACGGCCGGCGCGTCCGCGTGCCGCTCGTCGGCCAGGCCCGCGACGACGCCCGCGTGGTCCTGCGGCGACCGGTTCTGGCTCAGCTTGGCCTTGGCCTCGACGCGCTCGACGCGCAGCTCGACGCCCACGACGGCGCGGAGCTGACGCCGCACGAAGTCCGCGGGCGCGTCGGTGACGGCCCACGGCTGCGCGCGGTCGCGCTCGTGCTGCTCGGTCAGCGCCGTCACGAGCCGGTGCAGCTCCTCGACGTCCTCGTGCACGCGCAGCCGGCCCGTCAGGTGCACGGCCGAGTAGTTCCACGTCGGCACGACCCGCCCGTGCTCGGCCTTGCTCGCGTACCAGGACGGCGACACGTACGCCTGCGGTCCGCTGACGACCGCGAGCGCCGGGGCGTCGTCGGGCAGGTCGCGCCACTGCGGGTTCGCGCGCGCCATGTGCCCCAGCAGCCGGTCGCCGTCCCACACGACGGGCAGCAGCGTCGCGACGGGGTACCCGTCGGCGCCGACGGTGACGACCTGCGCGGTGCCGACGGCCGCGACCAGCGCGCGGACCTCGTCGGCGTCGTCGAGCGCGTTGAACACCGGGACGTACATCCCGTGACGCTAGCCGCGGCGAGCGCCACGGCGCGAGAGGTGTCTCAGCACGGTGACGGGGCGCGCGCGCGACGGCCGACCGGACAGCCCTCTCACGGGCGGGGGTGGATCGCCGCGTGGTGGTGAGAGTGCGATCCGGTCGTGTCGTGGACAGTGCTGGATCGCCTTGTGGTGGTGCTTGTGGTGGTGAGAGTGCGATCCGGTCGTGTCCCGGACGGTGCTGGATCGCCCTCTCGCGGCGAGAGGGCGATCCAGCTGCCGCGGTGAGAGGGCGATCCAGCACCGGTGGGACGTCAGGAGCAGATGCCCCAGGGGATGTAGCTGATGTTCTGGGAGCCCTTGTAGTAGGTGACGCCGAAGCTGTTGGAGCCCGACGGGGTGAAGGTG
>NZ_BCRB01000004.1 GCF_001552375.1 Cellulomonas iranensis NBRC 101100 = JCM 18110
GGCCGGTCACGGTGTAGGTGACGTTGAAGCGGTCGCCCCAGCTCTCGCCGCGGGTCCAGCTGACGGTGCAGCCGTTGGTGGTGTTGCTGCCCGAGTCCGTGCCGTTGCCGGTGCCCGGGTTCCCGCCGTTGTCGCCGCCGCCGGGCGTGCCGTTGAGCGGCGCGACGGCCCGGCCCGTGGTCGGGGAGATCTGCCCCGCGCACAGGTTGCGCGCCTGCAGGTCCTGCAGGATCCCCGGGAGGGCCTGCACGGTCGCGCCCGGCCAGTCGTGCATGAGGATCACCTGCCCGGGCTGCAGCCGCTGCGCGGCCTGCCGGATCGCGGACGCCGACGCGTTGTTCCAGTCCGCCGAGTCGACGTCCCACGTCACGACAGTGAGCCCGAGCGACGACGCGACCGAGCGGACCGTCTGGTTGACCTCGCCGTACGGCGGGCGGAACACCTGGGGCGTGACGCCCGCGGTCTGCTGCACGACCTGCTGCGTGCGGGACAGCTGCGACCGCACGTCCGACTCGCTCATGTTCACCAGGTGCGGGTGGTCCCAGCTGTGGTTGCCGATCTGCAGCCCGGCGTTCTTGTACGTCTGCATGAGCGACGCGTTGTTCTGCGCGTTCTGGCCCGTGGGGAAGACGGTCGCCGACGCGCCGTACTGGCGCAGCGTCGAGACGATCTGCGACGTCGTCGCGGCGGTGGGCCCGTCGTCGAACGTCAGCGCGACGTAGCCGGCCGAGCAGGACGCGGCGCTCGCGGTCGGGGCCAGCGCGAGGCCCCCCGCCAGGACGACGCCGACCGTCGCGAGTCCGGACAGCGCACGCAGCGCGCGACGCGGGGAGAGGGTTCGGGACACGGGGGAAGACCTCTTCTCGGGGAGGGGCGCGACGGGTCGCGCACGGGCCAGTACGACGGTGCTGAATCGCCCTCACATGGTGAGAGTGCGATCCGGTCTGGTTGCGGATGGTGCTGGATTGCGCTCTCGCGGGTGGGGCGGGTGCCGGATCGCCCTCTCGCGGCGAGAGGGCGATCCAGCGCCCGGCGTCAGGAGCAGATGCCCCAGGGGATGTAGCTGATGTTCTGGGAGCCCTTGTAGTAGGTGACGCCGAAGCTGTTGGAGCCCGACGGGGTGAAGGTGTTGCCGCTGCGGTTGGCGCCCCAGGCGCTCTGGATGGACTGGCCGGTGTTGGGGTACACCGTCACCGACCAGTTGGACCGGCCGGTCACGGTGTAGGTGACGTTGAAGCGGTCGCCCCAGCTCTCGCCGCGGGTCCAGCTGACGGTGCAGCCGTTGGTGGTGTTGCTGCCCGAGTCGCCGCCGCCGGTGTTGCCGCCGCCGTTGTTCCCGCCGCCGTTGTCGCCGCCGCCCGTGGTCGAGCCGACCGTGATGTTCGACGAGCCGGACGACTGGTACCCCTCGGTCGCGAGGATCTGGTAGTTGTGCGTGCCGAGCTGCATGCCCTTCGACGCCCACGCGTTGAAGTGGTTCTGGGCCGTGATCGTGCCGCCCACGCGCTTGGACTGCCGCACCGACCAGAACTGCTTGAACGTCGAGCTGTTGCCCTCGATCGACGGCGCGTTGTACCGCGTCGTCTCGTAGATGTCGTACGTGCCGCCGTCGGACGTGACGGTGCCCTTGAACGTGCCGGTCGGGCGGTACGTGCCCCACGAGTCGACGATGTAGTACTCGACGAGCGGGCCGGTGGTCCAGCCGTACAGCGTGAGGTACGCGTTGCCGGACGGGTTGAACTGGCCCGAGTAGGAGACGGCGCGGCCGGTGCCCTTCTCCCAGCCCTTGCCGATGACGAAGTTGCCCGTGTTGGACCACTGCGTCGTGTAGTTGCCGCCGTCGTTCAGGTTGGCGGACACCGTGCCGGGCGAGTCGGTCCAGAAGGAGTACCAGTAGCCGCCCTGCGTGCCGGTCTTGTTGCTGTTGACGTACTCGGCGGCCGCCGGCGTGGCGAGCGCGACCGTGCCGGCGAGCAGCGCCGCCGAGGCGACGGCGCTCACGGCGGAGCGGAACGACCGGCGCTGACGGCGCCGAGCCGGGACGAAAGTATCGGACATCTCGCGACTCCTTTGTGCGTGCGATCCGGAGGGCCGGGGGAGGGTGGCTGCGCCTGCGCTGCGGTCCGGCAGGTGCGGGTGGCCGCCCCGGGCGGTGCCACGCGGGACGTCGTCGACCCGCGTGGATACCGTTATCGAGCGAGTCTGCAACGTGGGAGCGCGACCGCCGCGCCCCGTTCGGGCGATGAAGCGTTTCAGTCGGGAGCGTGCGGCGTCGTCGCCGACGCACGCCGGTGAGGAGCGCGGAGACGTCCGACGTGCTCGAAAGTTGCGAGCCACGTGCGGGGTAGTGCCCGCACACGACTACCGTCGTCCCGTGGCGGAGCACGCAGGCGTCGTGACGATCGACGGCGGGGACCTGGGCTGCGCGCGCCTCCTGCTGCTGCTGCGCGACCGCGTCACGACGCTCGCCCCCGGCACGGTCGTGCACCTCGTCACCACCGACCCCGTGGCACCCGTCGACCTGCCGGTGTGGTGCCACATGACCGGGCACGTGTACCGCGGCGTCGTCGCCGGGCCCGACGACCGACCGACCTACGCGGTCGAGGTCGCGGAGCGTCCCGCGGCTACCGACGCGCGGCACCCGTGGCGGCTGGGCCAGGGCTGACGGTTCGTCGTCGCGCCGCCGGCCCCGCGCCCGTCAGCCCAGGACGACGACGAACCCCAGCACGGCGCTCACGACGCTGACCGCCAGCAGCGCGACCGCCGGGCCCACCGGCTCGCGCCGCCGCACGTGCACCACGACCGCCCCGACCATCGTCACCGCGAGCGCCGTCGCCGCGACCGGGGCCAGCACCGGTGCGATCCCGGTCGCGAGCGGCAGCACGAGGCCGAGCGCCCCGAGCAGCTCCGCGAGGCCGACGAGCTTGACCGCGGCGGGCGAGAAGTCCTCGACCCACGCGAGCCCCGACGTGCGCAGCGCCTCGCGCGGGCGCACGAGCTTCATGACGCCGGCGCCCGCGAACGCGAGCGCGAGCAGGCCGTTCACGATCCAGAGCGCGACGGTCACGGGGTCTCCTCGGGGTGGGCGGTGGCGGGGGTGCTCGCGACGAGCTCGACCTCGAACCCCTGCGCGTCCTCCAGGTAGGCCGCGTAGTGGTCCGGGCCGCCCGCCCACGGGTGCCGGTCGGCGAACATCAGGGACCAGCCGTGCGCGAGGGCCTCGGCGGTCAACGCGTCCACGTCGGCGGGGGTGCCCGCGTGGAACGCGAGGTGGTTGAGCCCGGGGCGGCGCCGCTCGTGCGCGCCCGCGACGACGTCGGGCCCCGCCTCCAGCACGACGTACGTGCCGCCGCGGCGCCACGTGCCGCCCGTCGGCCACGCGTCGTCGCGCGCGTACCCCAGGCGCTCGAGCAGCCACCCGAGCGAGGTGGTGGCCGTCTCGAGGTCGGCCACCCACAGCTCGACGTGGTGCAGGGCCCCGGTCTCGCTCACGAGGTCAGTGTGCCGCGTCCGTCGGCGAGCCCGACGTCCCCGTCCGGCGCGGCTCGTGCCGTCCGGGTGTCCGCCGGGCGTCGGGCGGACGCCGGGCCTGGGGGCGTCACGGGTGCGCCCTGCCGGGTCGTTACCCTCGGTGGCCATGCCGACCGATCCGCGCGCCCGCGTGCGCCGCCTCGTCGAGGCCCGACCGTTCCAGCGCGCCATCATCGGCCTCATCGTGCTCAACGCGGTCGTGCTGGGCCTGGAGACGTTCCCGCGCGTGATGGCCACGGCAGGACCCGTGCTGGAGACCGTCAACCACGTGGTCGTCGGCGTGTTCGTCGTCGAGGTCGTGCTGCGCATCTACGCGGACGGGCGGGCGTTCTTCCGTGACCCGTGGAGCCTGTTCGACCTGTTCGTGGTCGTGGTCGCGCTGATCCCCGCGAGCGCGGGGTCCGAGGTGCTGCGCGTGCTGCGGCTGCTGCGCGTGCTGCGCCTGCTGTCGACCGTCCGCTCGATGCGCATGGTGATCTCGGCGCTCGCGACAGCGGTGCCCGGCATCGCCGCGATCGGCGGGCTGCTGGTGATGGTGGTCTACGTGTTCGCGGTGAGCGCGTCGACGCTGTTCGCCGCCGAGGCGCCGGAGGCCTTCGGCGACCTGTCCCGGTCGGTGACGTCGCTGTTCCGCATCATGGTCGCCGACGGCTGGGCCGACATCGCGGTGCCGATCGCCGAGCGGCAGGCGTGGGCGTGGGCGTACTTCATCGGGTTCACGGTCGTGTCGACGTTCGTCGTGCTCAATCTGTTCGTCGCCGTCACGGTCGAGGCCATGAACCGCAGGCATGACGAGGAGCGCGAGCCCGGCCCCGACGCGGACGCCCGGGTGCTCGCCGAGGTCGTCGCGCTGCGCGCGCAGCTCACTCGGCTCGAGGAGCGGCTCGCGACGACCCCGGCGCCGCGGGACGGTGCCTGAGCCGGTCGCCGTCGTCCGTCGTCGGGCGCGCCGTCCCGGCGTGCGGCGTCGGTGCGGGCGGTGGTGCCGGACGTCTCCGCGCTCGGGAGCCGCCGGCACCGTGCGGCGGGCGGGCGTCAGTCCCCGTGCGCGGGAGCCTCGTCGACCGCGCTGCGGAACGGTGCCGTGAGGGTCGGCAGCAGGTGCCGGCGGTGGTAGGTCGCCGCGGCCGCCGCGATCACCAGGTAGACGCCCGCGAGGACCAGCCGCCCGTGCGTGCCGGTGACCGGGAACTGCACCGCGAACAGGGCGAGCAGCGCCCACGCCGACCAGCGCGGGAACCGCAGCGCGAGCAGCACGGCGATCCCCATGAGGGTCTGCGCCGCGGTCAGCAGCATCTCCTCGGTCTGGCGGGCGTCGAGCACGAGGCTCGCGGTGCCGCCGCCGGCGAGGTACGCGATCGGCAGCGACCCGACCAGCAGGGTCCACTGGTTGATCTTCGAGGAGATGAGCGTCGCGATCGCCGCGGTGCCCTTGCCGCGCCACGCGAACAGCACGGCGACGATGAACTCCGGAGCCTCCGAGGCGAGCGGCGCGAGCCACTGCACCAGCAGGAACTCGTCGACGCCCAGGCGTGTGCCGGACGCGACCAGCGACTCCGCGAACGGTTCCGCGGACGCGAGGATCACGCCGGCGGCGAGCACGAACAGCGCGACGACGGTGATGCGGCGCGCCCGCCGGGGGAGCGCCCCGACGGCGGCGGCGGTGCCGATCAGGTCGGGCTCCTCGGCCTCGCCGCGCGTGAGGCGGACCATGTAGAACGCGAACCACGCGATGAGCGCGAGGCCCAGCACCAGGTGGATGTGCCCGGTGGCGGGGATGACGAACGCGACGAGCCCCGCGACCAGCAGGAAGCCGAGCTCCAGGCGGTTGCCCTGGTCGAGCGCGAGCTCGCGCACCGGCGCTCCGGTGGTGCGGGAGGCGACGAACAGCGCGACGAGCACGACGAGCGGCCAGCCCAGGCCCAGCAGCAGGCGGTTGGAGCCCGTCATGTTGGCCGCCGCGTACTGCACGTACGTGGGGTCGCTGCCCGCGGTGTAGGCGTAGTACAGGTCGACGGCGTACTCGGGGAGCACCGCGATGAGCGCGAGCACGGCGATCGCCAGCCCGCCGGACACGTCGACCTGCGCGGCCTCGGCCGCCCACGCGAGCACGAACGATGCCGCGACGACCGCCACGCCGAACACGGCGAGCTGCACGAGCGGGTCGAGGTGCGCGCCCGAGGCGCGCAGCACGAGCGCGGGCAGCACGAGGGCGACCGCGATCGTGGCGGACCGGGCGAGCGTGCGTACGGCGGCGCGGTCCACCACGCGCGAGGGCGAGCCGGGCGGCGCGGCGTTGTCGAGGGGTGTCTGCACGGTGCTGCCTCCACGTCGGGCGTGGTCGGGCCGTGCGACGGTCAGGGGTCGACGGCCTCGACCAGCGGTGTCCACTGGTCGAAGGTCTCGTCCACCGTCGTGGCGCGGTGACCGGGCGTCACCGCCAGCATGTCGACCACCGCTGCCGGCCTCGCGGCCGACCGGACTACTCCCCTTCGCGACCGCCACGCTAGGCGAGGCGTGGGACCGGGCGGAAGTGCGGGGCCTGTGAGGCTGATCTCGGAAAATCCGGGTGCCTGACCTGCGAAGACGAGGTTTCGGCGACCCGTGCTCCCGGTCGCCGGACGACCACCGCGCGGCACCTCGGAGACACGGTGCGGGGAGTTGCGGCGGCCTGGTGACCGCGTCGCCGCACACCACGTCGAGCGTCGGCGGCGGAGGCCGACGCCGGGCCGCTCGGACCTCGCTCAGCCCTCGCGCAGCACGTCCGCGAACGTGATCGGCGGCGCTCCGGTCACGTCCTCGACGTCCTGCGTGACCTGCGCCATGACGTCGCTCGCGATCGCCGTGTACGTCGACACCCACGCGTCGACCTGCCAGTCCGGGGCGCCGTAGGACGCGCGCGACGCGTACGCCTCGTCGAGCGTCTCGTCGACGAAGCGCACCGGGCGCCCGCGCACGTCGGAGATGACGCGCGCGACGTCGGCGAGCGTGAGCGCCTCGGGGCCCGTGAGGTCGTACGTGCGGCCCGCGTGCGGTGCCGGGTCCCGCAGCACGGTCGCGGCGACCCGTGCGACGTCCGCGCGGGCGACGAACGCGCAGCGCCCGTCACCGGCCGGGCCGCGCAGCGCACCGTCGGCGCCGACGAAGTCCTCGAGCACGTCGAGGTAGAACGTGTCCCGCAGGAACGTCCACGCGACGCCCGACGCGCGCAGGTGCTGCTCGGTCGTGAAGTGGTCCCGCGCGAGCGTGAACGTCGCGTCCGGCGAGGCCGCCGCGAACGACGTGTAGACGATGTGCCGCACGCCCGCCGCGGCGGCGGCGTCGACGAAGGCCACGTGCTCCGCGACGCGCGTCGCGCTCTCCGACGCCGAGACCATGAGCAGCGCGTCCACGCCGCGCAGCGCGTCGGTGCACAGCGCTCGGTCGGCGTAGTCGACGCGGGCCACCTCCGCCGGCCGGGCCAGGTGCGGGAGACGTGCGCTCGTGGGGTCGCGGACCAGCAGCCGCTGCGTCGCGCCGGCCTCGTCGAGCAGCCGCGCGACGCGCGCGCCGACCTGCCCGGTCGCCCCGGTGACGCCGATCGTGACCGTGCCCATGGTGCCTCCTGCGCGTGCCGCGTGGTCGCCGTCCATCCTCGCGCCGCACGGACGGCGGGGCCACCGGCGCCGGTGCCGGTGGCGGTCCCGCGGGGCGGTCCCCGGGCGCGGGCGTGGGCGGGTTGCCGGTAACGTCACGGTCCGCAGACGCGCCCGCCCACCCCCTCGCCGCGCGTCGCGCCCGTCCCCCGAGGAGCTCGTCCATGAGGATCGTCCGCACCGGCGTCGCGCTGGCCCTGCTCGGTGCGCTGGGGCTGACCGCGTGCTCGTCGGGGGCGTCGGGCACGGGGTCGCCGGGCACGGCCGCGCCCGTGGCCGACGCGGTGACGACGCCGGCCGCCCAGCCGACGCTCGCGCCCGTGGCCCAGGCGCCCGAGGAGTGGCGGACCCTGCCGCTGGGCCCGGTCGTGCTCGACGTCCCGGGCGGGTTCGAGATGGTGCAGGAGCCGGGCGACGACGACGCGCGGACCGCGTCGTGGGTCGTGCGGCGCGGCGACCAGGACGGCGCGCGGGCCGCGATCTCCGTCGCGCGGGACACCGACCCGACGCGCACGCCGGCGCAGAGCGCGCAGGCCGCGCTGCGCTCGGAGGAGTCGCAGCGCGGCGCGCACGACGGCGAGCGCACGCCCCTGACGTGGCCGGGCGTGCAGGACGCCGCGCACCTGAGCTACCTGCAGGACGTGCTGGTCGGCAGCCGCACGGTCGAGCACCGCGCCGAGTGGGTCTACGCCGACCTGCCGGACGGCTCGCAGGTGGCGGTCGGGGTGGTGGCGCCCGTCGAGATGTTCGACGAGCTCGACCTGCACGAGGTCCTGGAGACCTGGCGCCCCGCGTGACGGGGTCCGCGCGCCACCGAGGCGCGGGCGGTCCGCGTCAGACGAGCCGGACCAGCCCGGCGGCGGTCGGTCGCAGCCCGCACGCGTCCTCGTAGAACGCCACGAGGTGCGGCTCGTCGTCGGCGTGCACCCAGCGGCACCCGGCGGCGCGCGCCTGCTCGACCGCGGCGGCGACGAGCGCACGGCCGACCCCGCGCCCCCGCACGTCGGGTGCGACGCACGTGTCGAGGAGGATCGCGTGCACGCCGCCGTCGCCGACGACGTTGACGAAGCCGACGAGCCGGCCGTCGTGCCGCGCGGTGACCCAGGTGAGGCTGTGCTGCGCGAGGCGGCGACCCCAGGGCGTGGCGCCCGGGTCGTGCCCGAACGCGGTCGCGTGCAGGGCCTCGAGCTCGGCGTCGGTCAGCGCGCCGCGGACGTGCAGCGTGGGGGCGGGGTCCATCACGTCATCCTGCCTGCGACGTCACGTCGACTCCCGTGCGACCGGCCCCACGGCCCGCCGTGGGCTCAGGGTGCGGCGGCCGGCCCGGCGGGGACGACGGGCGTCGCGTCGTCGTCCCGCGGCGCACCCGCGACGAGCACGCGCCCGACGCCCGCCACGACGACGCCGGCCGCGACGACGGCGAGCAGCGCGACGCGCAGGCTCGCGGCGTCCGCGACGACGCCGACCAGGGTCGGGGACACGAGGAACCCGACGCGCAGCAGCCAGCTGACCACGGTGAGCCCGACGCCCGCGGGCAGCCCGGGCAGCTCGTCGGCGGTGTGCATGACGGCCGGGACGAGCGTCGCGACGCCGAGCCCGGCGAGCGCGAACCCGACGAGCGTGGTCGTGAGCGACGGCACCGCGAGCGCCAGGCCCATGCCGCCGGCGATGAGCACGCCGCCGACCCGGGCGACGCGTCGCTGGCCGAACCGGTCGACGACGCGGTCGCCCGTGAGGCGTCCGACCGTCATGGCGACCTGCAGCGCGACGAACGCGAGGCCCGCGGCGGCGGCGCCGGTGCCGACCTCGCCGCGCAGGTACAGCGCGCCCCACGACGAGCCGGCGTCCTCGACGAACGCGGCGGCGGCCGCGAGCACGCCGAGCGCCGCGAGCAGCGCGACGGTGCGCCCGGCGACGTGCCGTAGCGAGCGCGCGCCGGGGTGCTCGTCGGCGGGGGCGGCGTCGCGCTCGGCGTCCTCGGGGCCGCGGAGCAGGAACCGGTGGGCGACGACGGCGACGACGCTGAAGACGACGGACGTGACGGCGACGTGCAGCGGCAGCGGGACGTCGAGGCCCGCGGCGACGGAGCCGAGCAGGCCGCCGAGCACGGCGCCGACGCTCCACAGGCCGTGGAACGCGTTGACGATGGACCGCCCGTAGAGGCGCTGGACGCGGAACCCGTGGGCGTTCTGCGCGACGTCGACGACCGCGTCGAGCGCGCCGGCGAGCAGGAACAGCCCGGCGAGCGCGAACCAGCTGCCGGACAGCGGGATGACGGCGACGGCGGCGGCGAGCGCGACGAGCCCGAACGACGCGACGGCGGCGGACCCGAGCAGGCGGATGAGCAGCGGTGCGAGCAGCCCGGCGAGCAGCGCGCCGAGCGGCATCGCGGCGATGGCGGTGCCGAGCGCGGCGTTGCTGAGCCCCAGGCCGTCCTTGACCTCGGGCAGGCGGGGCACGAGGTTGGCGTAGAGCACGGCGTTGACGAGGAAGACGGCCGAGACGGCGACGCGCGCGCGGCGGGCGGTGCGCGTGACGGGGGCGGGCATGGGGCTCCGGGTGGTCGTCGACGGGAGGTCGGGGGGGCGGGCGCGCGGTGCTCGACGCCGATGCGGTCGAGCGTACGCATCGATGTGTACGATCGTCCACATGACGACGCGCGACCACTTCGGCGACGACCCGCGCACGAACCGCGAGCGCATGCTCGCGGGCGACCTGTACATCGCCGACGACCCCGAGAACGAGCGCCTCGCGCGCCGCGCGTTCGCGCTCGCCGACGCCTGCTACCGCGCGACCGTCGCCGGCGACGACGAGGCCGCCCGGCAGGCGCTCACCGAGCTGCTCGGGTCGCTCGGCGAGGGCGCGTACGTCAAGCCGCCGCTCGCCGTGGACTACGGCGAGAACGTCCACGTCGGCGCGCGCACGTTCGTCAACTCGAACCTCACGGCGCTCGACGTCGCGCGCATCACGATCGGCGAGGACTGCCAGATCGGCCCGAACGTCCAGCTGCTCACGCCGACGCACCCCGTCGACCCGCAGCCCCGCCGCGACAAGCTCGAGGCCGCGCTGCCCATCGTGCTGGGCGACAACGTGTGGCTCGGCGGCGGAGTCATCGTCTGCCCGGGCGTGACCATCGGCGACAACACGGTCGTCGGCGCCGGGTCCGTGGTCGTGCGCGACCTGCCCGCGAACGTCGTCGCCGTGGGCAACCCCGCGCGCGTCGTCCGCGAGATCGCCTAGGCCCCGCGTGGCCGAGCGGCGTGCCCGACGGCACGACCCCCAGCGGCGCGACCGCATCGTCGAGGCGTGCCTGCGGGTGATCGGCGAGGTCGGCGTGGCCGGCGCCTCGACGCGCCGCATCGCCGCCGCGGCCGACGTCCCCCTCGGGTCGATCACCTACCACTTCGACGACGTCGACGCGCTGCTGCGCGAGGCGTTCGAGCGCTTCACCCGGCGCGTCAGCGACCGGTTCGAGCACGCGATGGCCGCCGCGCCCGACCGCGCCGCGGCCCGCGACGCCGTGATCGCGCTCATCAGCGTCGACGTGCTCACCGACCCGCACGAGCTCGTGCTCACCCACGAGCTCTACACGCTCGCCGCACGCGACCCCGGCTTCCGGCGGCTCACGCACGACTGGATGTCACGCAGCCGCCGCGCGCTCGAGCGGCACGTGGACCCGCAGACCGCACGCCTGCTCGACGCGCTCATCGAGGGCATGACGATCCACCGCGCGCTCGACACCGAGCCGCCCGACCCGTCCGACGTCGCGGTCGCCGTCGACCGCGTGCTCGCGGGTGCACCGTCGCCGTGACCAGCGGCGCGGCGCCCGGCGCGACCACCGGCGCGACACCCGGCCCGGCGGACGACGCCACGGCCGGCCGCACCGCCGGCCCCGACGCGGGAGAGAGGGTCGCCGCGACGACCGCGCTCGGCACACGACCTGTCGGGCGGCTGCTGTGGCACGCGTGCACGCAGACCACGCTCTCGGTGGGCGTGTACGGCGTCTACGCGCTCACCAACGCGTGGTTCGTGGCACGCGGCGTCGGGCCGACGGCGGTCGCGGCCGTCAACCTCGTCGCGCCGCTGCTGCTCGCGCTCGGGGCGCTCGCGACCGCGCTCGGCGTCGGTGCCGCGTCGGTCGTGTCGCGGCGGCTCGGCGCGGGCGACCCCGCCGGAGCGGCACGCGCCACCGGCAACGCGTTCACGGTGTTCTGGCTCGCGGCCCTGACCACGACCGGCGTCGGGCTGACGTTCCTCGACCCGCTGCTGCACGCCCTCGGCGCGCGCGGCGCGACCCTGCCGTACGCGCGTGACTACGCCGTGGTCGTGCTCGCGGGGGCGGTCGTCTCCACAGGGTTCTCGAGCCTCGTGCGCGCCGAGGGGCGTCTGCGGTTCTCGGTGCTGCTGTGGGTCCTGCCGGTCGTCGTGCAGATCGTGCTCGACCCGCTGCTGATCTACGGCGCGGGGCTCGGCGTGCGGGGAGCCGCGCTCGGCACGGTCGGCGGTCAGGCCGTGTCGGCGGCCATGAGCGTGTGGTTCTTCTTCCTGCAGCGCGGCCGCCCGTACCGCGTCCGCGCCGCCGACCTGCGCCCGCACGCGCCGACCGTCGGCACGCTGCTGGGCATCGGGTCGCCGTCGTTCCTCGCGGGCGCGGGCACGACGCTGCTCGTCGTCGTGGTGAACACGGGTCTGTCCCGCGCCGCCGGTGCCGCCGCGCTCGCGGCGTACGCGATCTGCGCGCGCGTCCAGACGTTCGTGCAGATGCCGCAGCTCGGCATCAGCCAGGGCATGCAGCCCGTCGTCGGGTACAACGCGGGCGCGGGACTCACGGCGCGGACGTGGCGCGCGCGTGTGCTGACGCTGCGCGCGACCCTGCTGTACGGGCTGCTCGCGGGTGCCGCGACGGCCGCGCTCGCCGAGCCCGTGGTCGCGGCGTTCGTCGACGCGGGGCCGACGCGGACCGCGGCGGTCGACGCGCTGCGCGTGCTCGCGGTCGGGTTCGCCGCGGCGGGTGTGTCCCCGCTGGTCGCGGCGTACTTCCAGGCGCTCGGCCGGCCGCGTCCGGCCTACCTGCTCACGCTCGGCACGCTCGTGGTGGTGAAGGTGCCGCTGGTGCTCGGGCTCGGAGCGGTCGGGCCGGCGGGCACGTGGGTCGCGCTCGCGGCGGGCGAGGTGGTCGGGGCCGTCGTCGCGCTGGTCGTGCTGCGGCTGCGCGACCCGCTGCGGCGCGTGGTCGACGAGCCGGTGTGACGCGTCCTGGCGGTCAGGCCCGCCCGACCCGCCACGCGACGCCGACCTGCACGGCCGCCAGCGCGGTGAGCACCAGCAGCGCCGGACGCCACGACCCGGTCGCCTCGGTGAGCACCCCCGCTGCGACGGGCCCGGCGGCCGCGAGCAGGTACCCGAGCGACTGCGCCATGCCGGACAGCCGTGCCGTCTCGCGCTGGTCCCGCCCGCGCAGCGCGACGAGCGACAGCGCGACCACGAGCGCGGCCCCCTGCCCGAGCCCTGCGACGACGACCCACAGCACCACGAGGTCGGGCGCGAGCAGCAGCCCCAGCAGCGCGACGAGCGCGGGAGCGCTCGCGGCGACCGCGCCGAGGCGCTCGTCGGGGCCGCGGTGCAGCAGCGCGGGGACCACGAGCCCCCCGACGATCCCGAGGCCCTGGTAGACGAACAGGTGCACGCCCGCGGTCGTCGCCGTCACGCCCTGCGTGACCTCCACGGTCGGCAGCCACGTGACCAGCACGTAGAACACCGTGGACTGCAGGCCCATGAACGCCGTGAGCCACCACGCGGTGCCCTGCCGCCACACGCTCGTCACCGGGGCCGCGTGCGGGTCGACGACGTGCGACGCGGGGGGCCGGGCCCGCCACGCGCGCGGCGCCCACACGGCGGCCACGAGCACCACGAGCCCCGCGGACGACGCGAGCGCGACCCGCCAGCTCGTGGCGTCCGCGAGCGGAACCGCGAGCGCCGACGCGGTCGCCGCGGCCCCCACGATGCACGCGGTGTACACGCCCGTCGCGAGCGAGACGCGCCGGGCGAAGTCCCGCTTGACCAGGGCGGGGACGAGCACGTTGCCGACCGCGATCGCCACGCCGATCACGGCGGTCGCGAGCCACAGCCCGGCGGTGCCGGTGAAGGGGCGTGCGAGCGTCGCGACGCCCAGCGCGAGCAGCGCCGCGAGGATCGCGCGCTCGGGGCCCGTGCGCTCCGACAGCCGGTGCACGAGCGGCGACGCGGCCGCGAAGGCCAGCAGCGGCAGCGTGCCGAGCAGACCCTGCGCGCCCTCGCCGAGCCCGAGGTCGGGGCCGAGCTGCGGCAGCAGCGGGCCCACGGCCGTCAGCGCGGGGCGCAGGCACAGCGCGACGAGGAAGACGGTCGCGGGTGCGAGGGTGCGGACGAGCGTGCGCTCGGTGGTGCTCATGCGGGGCGGCTCGTTCCGGTGTGCGCGACGGGGTGCCGCACCTTCCTACACCCGCCCCGGCGCGGCGCCTGCCCCCTCGGCGCGGGACGGTGTGTGGCACGCGTCATGATGGGCCGGTGGACGGCTCGACAGTCATCGAGGACCCGCCCGTGCTGACGGACGGCGTCGTGACGCTGCGCTGCCTCACGGCCGACGACGTCGACGCGCTGCTCGCGGGCGAGGACGACGACCAGGTCCGCTGGCTGAGCGAGGGCCACCGCTCCGAGCGCCCGCCCACCACCGCGTGGGTCGCGCAGAACCGCGCGCAGTGGCGCGACGGCGGGCCGCGGCGGCACCTCGGTGTGCTCGACGCCGCGACGGGCGAGCTCGCGGGCACGGTCGAGGCCCACCTCGCGCTGCCGGACCTGCCGCGCGGCACGGCGAACGTGTCCTACGCGGTCCTGCCCGCGTGGCGCGGGCGCGGCTACGCGGTGCGCGCCGTGCGCCTGCTGCGCCGCTGGCTCGCCGAGCGCACCGACGCCACGAGCGCCGTGCTGCGCGTCGACGCCGCGAACGTCCCGTCGCTGCGGGTCGCGCGCGACGCCGGCTGCCTGCCGCCCGAGCCCGGGCCCGACGGGCTGCTGCACCACGTGCTGCCGTTGCGTGAGCCCGCGCGGGTCGTGCTGGTGTGCGGGCCCGCCGGCTCCGGCAAGTCGACCCACGCGGCGCGGCTCGCGCGCGCGGGCTGGGCGCACCTCGCGTTCGACGCCGCCGCGTGGGCGGCCGGGCACCGCGAGCACCCGCTCCCGGCCGACGTCGCGGCACGCGTCCACGAGGACCTGCGGGCCCGTCTCGTGGGCCTCGTGGGCGACGGCGTGGACGTCGTCGTCGACACGTCGTTCTGGTCGCGTGCCTCACGCGCGTCGTACCGCGCGCTGCTCGCGCCGCTCGGGGTCGTGCCCGTCACGCACCACCTCGTCACGCCCCGCGCCGAGGTGCTGCGACGCCTGGCGGCGCGCACGGGCGCCGGCCCCGACGACGTCGTCGTGCCGCCGGACCGCGCCGCCGTCTACCTCGATGGCTTCGAGGACCCGACGCCCGACGAGGGCCCGCTGGTCCGCGTCCCGCCCGCCTGACCCACCTCGCCCGACCCGCCCCCGTCGCGACGGACAGCGGTACGGCACGACGGACACGAGCGTGCGGCTATCCGTCGTGCCGTGGGCCTGTCCGTCGAGGTGGTGGCGGGGCGGCGCCCTCCGGGGCGCGGCGGGGTGCGGACCGGGGGCGGTACCGTGGCGCGCGCCGAACCGACGGCGGCGTGCGCCGAACCGGAGGAGACCCGTGACCGAGCCGACACCGACGGACGCGCCTGCCGACGGCACGCCGCCGACCGCCGACGCGTCCCGCACCGCCGACGCGCCTCGTCCGGCCGACGCGCCGCAGCGCACCGGCACCGCGTGCCTCGAGATCCACGTGCTGCCGTGGAGGCGACGCACGCGGATGGTCGACTTCGGGCCCATCGGCGGCATCCCGTCGGTCGACGACGACGTCCTCGGACCCGTCGTCGCGACGCTGTTCACGGTGCTGGGGATCCTGTTCACCGTCGTCGTGGTCGGGTCGGTCGTGCTCGTGCTGCTCGAGCTGTGGGTGCTGCTCGCGCTCGCGGTCCTGCTGCTGCTCGCGCGGTTCGTCGGGCTGCTGCCGTGGGTCGTCGACCCCGCGACCGGCGGTCCGCGCGAGCGCTACCGCTGGCTGCCGAACGCCGTGCGCCGCGTGCGCGCGCTCAACGGCGGCGGCCGGGTCCGCGTCCGCTGGTCCTGGGTCGGTTGACGACGCCCGGGCGGCCGCGCGGTCGGTGAGGCGGTCCGCCGCCCGCCGACGCGTCGGTCCGCCCCCCGGCTGTGCGGCGGTGCGGCACCTCACCGTGCGGTGCGGGAGGGTGAGGTCAGGCGTCGCGCAGGGCCGTCCAGCGCAGGTGCACGTCGAGCGGCAGACCGTCCTCGGTGCCCGCGTCGTCGACGAGCTCGCCGGGCACCGCGCGGCGCATGGCGTCCGGCACGGGCCGCGACACGGGTGCGCCGTAGTCGTCGGTCCAGTCGATCTCGTCGTCGTCGGTCGGGTCGAACGCGATGCCGTGGTCGGCCCAGAACCCGGCGGCGTACCGGTCCTCGATCGTGCGCAGCAGCGCGTACGTGCCCTGCTCGTCCTCGGGCACGTCCTCGACGCGGGCGTAGCGCGCGTAGTAGCTCGCGCCGAGGATCCAGTACGCGCTCAGCGCGGTCGCCCGGTCCGTCGTCGGGTCGTCGAGCACGGCGCGCACCAGGTGCTCGCCGCGGTCGTAGTCCGCGCGCCGCACGAACGTGTGGCGCTGCTGCGGGGTCGCCGCGGCGAGGAACTCGCGCAGGAACTGGTCCGGGTCGTCGGTCGCGGGGGAGCTCACCCGGCGATGCTAGACGCCCGCCCCGAGCCGTGCCCGTGGCCGGCCGCAGCCCGTGCCACCCACCCTGCCACCCGCCTCGCCGGTCACCCCGCGACTCACCAGGCGGCGCGCGCGTAGTCCTTGAGGAAGCACCCGTACAGGTCCTCGCCGGCCTCGCCCCGCACGATCGGGTCGTAGACGCGCGCGGCGCCGTCCACCAGGTCGAGCGGGGCGTGGAACCCCTCCTCGGCGAGGCGCACCTTGGTGTGGTGCGGGCGCTCGTCGGTGATCCAGCCCGTGTCGACGGCGGTCATGAGGATGCCGTCCTGCTCGAGCATCTGCGCCGCGCTCGTGCGGGTCAGCATGTTGAGCGCGGCCTTGCTCATGTTGGTGTGCGGGTGGCCGGGACCCTTGTACCCGCGCGAGAACACGCCCTCCATGGCCGACACGTTGACGACGTACGTGCGGCGCGCGGGCGACGCCGCGAGGGCGGGCCGCAGCCGGCTGATGAGGATGAACGGCGCCGTCTGGTTGCACAGCTGCACCTCGAGCAGCTCCATCGGGTCGACCTGCTCGACCGTCGCGACCCACGAGTTGCTCTCGGCGACGTCGGGGATGAGCCCGCCCGCGTCGATCGACGTGCCCGCGACGAGCCGCTCGAGGCTCGCGGCCTGCGCCGTGAGCGACTGCTCGACGAGCTCCTGCGCGTCCCGCGCGGCGCGCTCGATCGCGAGCGCGGGGCTCGTCAGGTCGCTCACCGACCCGGCGAGCGCGCGCGGGTGGGCGTCGCTCGTGTGCCCGAACGCGGTGATCATGCGGTCCCCGTCGTCCGGCAGCGGGGACAGCTCGGCGTCGACGAGCCGCGAGTACGCGCCGGGGGATCGCCGTACGGTCTGCGCGGCGTTGTTGATGAGCACGTCGAGCGGACCCTGCGCGGCGACGTGGTCGGCGAGCTGCACCACCTGCGCGGGGTCGCGCAGGTCGATCCCGACGACGTGCAGCCGGTCCATCCAGTCCGCGGAGTCCTCCATGGCGCCGAAGCGGCGCACCGCGTCCCGCGGGAACCGGGTCGTGATGGTGAGGTCGGCGCCGTCACGCAGCAGCCGCAGCGCGATGTACATGCCGATCTTGGCGCGCCCACCCGTGAGCAGCGCCCGCCGCCCGGTGAGGTCGGTGCGCGCGTCGCGCTTGGCGTGGTGCAGCGCCGCGCAGGCGGGGCAGAGCTGGTGGTAGAACGCGTCGACCACCGTGTAGTCCTGCTTGCAGACGTAGCAGGGGCGCGCGCGCAGCAGCGTCCCCGCCGTCGCGCCCGTCGCGTTCGACGTCAGCGCGATGCCGCGCGTCTCGTCGTCGATGCGGCCCGGGCTGCCGGTCGCGGTCGCGGCGACCACGGCCGCGTCGGCCTCGGCGATCGAGCGGCGCCGCTCGAGCCGGCGGTGCTTCTTCGCGGCCTTGAACAGCGCCGAGGCGGCGCGGCGGGCGACCGCGTGCTGCGGGTGGTCCTGCGGCAGCGCCGCGACCTGGTCGGCGACCCGCAGGAACGTCGCGAGGTCGGCGGGGTCGACGCCGGGGAGCGTGCCGTCGGGCGGGGTGGCGTCGGGCACGCTGCCGTCGGCGGTCGCGTCGTCGTCGGTCGTCGCGGCGGGGTGCCCCGCGGGGGCCGTGGTGTCCGCGCTCATGCGCCGTCCGTCCTGCGTGGGGAAGGGCCCGTCCGGTCACCGGGGCCCGGAAGATCGTACGCGCTGCCCCCGCGTTGCCCCCGGCACGAGCGCCCGTCCTCGCACCGCTCGCGCGCGCCTGCGTGCTCCAGTCGTCGACGGACAGCCCGACGGTCCCACGGACACCGGCGCGCGCGTGCCCGTGGGACCGGGGCGCTGTCCGTCGGTGGCCGGGGTGGGGCATGGCTACGGTGGTTCGTCGCGTCCGACCGAAGGAGGCCCGCCTTGCCCACCTCGCCCGTGTCGTCGCCGGCGTCGTCGTCCGAGCGGACGCTGCTCGAGACGTTCCTCGACGGCTGCCGGACCGCGCTCCCGGCCACGCTCGACGGCCTCGACGAGGAGCAGGTCCGGCGTCGGCTGGTGCCGTCGCGGACCACCCTGCTGGGGCTGCTCAAGCACCTGACGTACGTCGAGGCGTTCTGGTTCCAGCACGCCGTCACGGGGGCGTCGCTGCGCGACCTGGGTGTGGCCTCGACGCCCGACCGCTCGTTCGTGCTGCGGAAGGACGACTCGGCGGCCTCGCTGCGCGCCGCGCACGCGGCGGTGGTCGAGGCGTCCCGCGCGGCCGTGGCGGGGCGTCCGTTCGACGAGGTCGTCACGGGTCGCGGGCGGCCCGTCAGCGTCCGGTTCGTGCACCTGCAGGTGCTCAAGGAGTACGCGCAGCACACCGGCCACGCCGACATCCTGCGCGAGCAGCTGCTCGCGGGCTGACGGGCACCGGCCGGGGCGGACCCCTCAGCGGCGGCGCGCGACGAGCGTCGTGACGACCGGGGCGAGCAGCGCGACGGCCGACGCGACGAACGCGGCGTTCGCGACGGTCGCGTCGACGAGCGGGCCGTTGGTGCGGCCCAGGCCGATCCATGCCAGGCCCCACGCCATCGCCAGGCCGATCGGCAGCGCGACCGCGGGCCGCACGCGCGCGAACACGGCGTACGCGACGGACAGCGCCGCGCCCGCGGCGAGCACGACCACGGACCACGTCGTGGCGCCCAGGCCGAGCTCGCCGATCTCGGCCACCGTGAGGAACGCGGCGACGTTCGCGAGCGTCGCGACGCTCACCCACCCCAGGTACAGGCCGGTCGTCACGTCGGTCACCGCCGACGGCAGCGCCGCGGTGTGCGACGTACGGACCAGCCGCACGAGCACGACGGACAGCACGACGACCAGCGCGACGATGACGAGCACGCTGCCGCCCACCGACCCGGCCTGCACGACGCCGATCCACAGGGCGTTGAGCAGCATCGACGCGAGCAGCCACCACGACACGGCCCGCAGCCGCGCGTCGGACGCGTACCGCGGCAGCGCCTGCACGACCGCGAACACCAGGAGCGCGGTGTAGATGACGGACCAGATCGAGAACGCGGGGGTGTCCGGCGCGAGCGGGGTCGCGCTCGCGGACAGCGCGCCGCCCGCGGCGTCGGCGGTCGACTGCCCGCCGAACGCGCCCGACCCGTACGCCGCACCGAGCGCGGCGACGAGCGACCCGACGAGGACGACGACCTGCCGGACCCGGTCGCGGGTCGTGGCGGTCCCGGTGGTGGCGGTGAGGGAGGTCATGCCCCCAGCGTGCACTTCCTCAGCCTGCTGAGCATCTTGAACGCCCGCCCGGCTCCGCGGCCTGCCTAGGCTCGTGCCGTGACCACCCCCGCGCCCGTCCCCCTGGCCTCGACCGTCGTCGGCGACACCGGTGCCCCGGTCGTCTTCCTGCACGGCCTGTTCGGGCAGGGGCGCAACTTCACGCAGATCGCGAAGGCCCTCGCGCCGGACGCGCGGTCGCTGCTGGTCGACCTGCCGAACCACGGGCGTTCGGCGTGGACCGAGCGGTTCGACTACCTCGAGGTCGCCGACGCGGTCGCGGCGCACCTGCGCGGCGGGTTCGCGGCCGACGGCCCCGTGCACGTCGTGGGGCACTCGATGGGCGGCAAGGTCGCGATGGTCCTGGCGCTGCGCCACCCCGACGTCGTCGACCGGCTCGTCGTCGCGGACATCTCCCCGACCGCGCGTGGCTCGCTCGGGGAGTTCGAGCACCTGCTGGACAGCCTCGCGGCGCTCGACCTGCCGTCGCTGACGCGCCGCTCCGACGCCGACGACGCGCTCGCGCAGCGCGTCGACGACCCGCGCGTGCGCGGGTTCCTGCTGCAGAACCTGCGCGCCGACGGCGACACGTTCCGGTGGCAGGCGAACCTCGCGCTGCTGCGCCGCGACCTGCGCGCGATCGGCGGCTTCCCCGACCTGGGCGACGCGGTCGACGACGGCCCCGTGCTGTGGGTCGCCGGCGAGCGGTCCGACTACGTGCGCCCCGAGGACGGCCCGACGATGCGCCGGTACTTCCCGCGCACGACGCTCGTGACGATCAAGGGCGCCGGGCACTGGGTGCACTCGGAGCAGCCCGCGGCGTTCGTGTCGGTGCTGCGCACGTTCCTCGAGCTCGGGGCCTGACGGCGGCGACACCGTCGTCGGTCGCCCCGACGCACGCTTCGGGGCGACCGAAGACGGTGTCGGTGTGCGTCGGGGGCGACGGACGACGGTGTCGGTGTGCGTCTCGGTGGTCGGCGCCCTCCTCGGTCTGCGAGCCGTCATCGGTCGGCCCCCGGTCGCGGCTCGGCGGCGGCCTTCGCCTCGCGGCTCCCGAGGCGCGGGACCCGGGCGACCCGGGCCGCGCGTGGCCCGGCCGCGCGCGGGGTCGTCGTTCCCGGGACGTGCGCCGCCGTGCGGCACTACCGTGCAGACGTGCCTCGACGCGTGCGTGCCACCCTCCCGTCGGTCGTGCTGCTGACCGCGCTGCTCACCGCGCCGGTGCTCACGTCGTGCGCGGGTCTGCGCGCGGCGGACCCGACCGGCGCCGACGACGCCCGCACGGGCGGCGGGTCGACCGCCGACGTCGACGCGCGTCTCGCAGGGGCGGGCGTCGCGCGCGACCTCGTGCGCGTCACGGACGTCGACGGCTTCACCGTGGCGACGCAGTCCGTCGGGGTGTCGGGTGACGACGGCTTCGGCGCGTTCCTGGTCGGTCCCGACGGGGCGCAGCTGCTGCTGCGGACGTCGCGCGCCGCCGACCCGACCGTGGTCGCGTGCGACGACCTGACCGACGACGGCGCCGACACGCTGCGGTGCGGGGTCGAGCACGAGGGCGTGCACGTCACGCTCGAGGGCGACGGGGTCGACGCGGCGACGCTGCGCGCGGCTGGTGCGGCCGTCCGGGTGCCGAGCGGCCGCGAGCTCGCCGCGCTCGTCGTGGACCTGCCCGACCTCGGCGACCAGCCGGTCGAGCGCGGCGACCTGCCCCCGGGCGACGGCGCTCCGCGCAACGACGTCGGCGAGGGCGGCTGACCCGGGCCGACCGGGCGCCGCGGATCAGTCGGCGGACGGGGCCGTGCTCGCGGCCGGGTCGAAGTAGTCGTCGTCGTCCGCGGCGTCGTGGTGCGGTGCGGGCGGGCGCGCAGCAGCGGGCGCGCGGTCGTGCGTGACGTCGTCGTCCGCGTCGTGCTCCCGGGCGTCCGGGTCCTCGACGACCACGACGAGCGTGACGTCGTCGCCCAGCTCGACGCCCTCGGCGCGGCGGGCCGCGACCTTGAGCGGCACGAGGAACCCGCCGTCCTTCGGGAAGATCGACGTCGTGAACGTGGTCGCGCCCAGCCTGACGGTCGCGGGGACGCAGCCCCACCCGTAGGTCACGCGCGACGCGACCACCCGCAGCCGCTCGGCCTCGGGCCCGGGCAGCGCGACGAAGTGGTGCGGCGCGGGCCCGCGCCACCACACGACCTCACCCGAGAACCGCAGCTCCACGGCACCGAGCATGGCAGCGCCCGCCCACAGCCCGCCCGCCCACAGCCCGCACGGCCCCGTCAGCCCGCGGCGGCCGTGCGGCGCACGTGCGGGCGGTACGTGAGCTCGAGCGTGCGGCCGTCGAGCACGCGCGAGTCGAGCAGGTCGAGGTCGAGGTCGGGGGCGCCGCCGAGCACGGGGTCGGTGCCGGTCACACCCGTGACCACGGGGAACACGGTCACCTGCACGCGGTCGACCAGCCCCGCGGCGAGCAGCGCGCGGTTGAGCGACAGGCTGCCGTGCGAGCGCAGCGGCACGTCCGACTCCTCCTTGAGGCGCGCGACCACGTCCACCGCGGCGCCCGTCGCGACCGTCGCGTCGGGCCAGTCCAACGGGCCCGCGAGCGACGACGACACGACCGTCGCGGGCTGCGCGCGCATGAGCCCCACCCACGCGTCGAGCGCCTCCGACGGCACGGTCGCGGCCCCGAGCATCGCGACGAACTCGCGGAACGTCGTCGCCCCGAACACCATGCGCGTCGGCGCGGCGTACAGCGCGCGGCGCCGCTCCAGCAGCTCGGGTCCCTGCTTGCCCCAGTAGCCGCCCCAGTCGCCCGGTGCGCGGAACGAGCCGAACCCGTCGAGGCTCGTGAAGACGTCGTAGGTGTAGGTCGCGGTCACCTGGTGGCTCCTCGGTCGTGGTGGGCGGTGGTGTCGTGGTGGGCGACGGTGCAGACCGGGCCGGGGTGCGGGACTCGTCGGGAGGGAGGCGCGCGGATCGCACGCGGTGCGTCCGGCACGACGCCG
This sequence comes from Cellulomonas iranensis NBRC 101100 = JCM 18110, assembly GCF_001552375.1. Lineage (GTDB taxonomy): Bacteria > Actinomycetota > Actinomycetes > Actinomycetales > Cellulomonadaceae > Cellulomonas > Cellulomonas iranensis. The sequence goes on from NZ_BCRB01000004.1 coordinate 22,284, forward strand.
CGCGCCCGTGCGCGGCCGGCCGCGACGGCGCGGGTAGCGTCGCCGGGGTCGACGCGACGTCGCGTCGACGCGCACGGAGGGTGGCATCGTGGCACGAGTCCCGACCGATCGGTTCGTCGCGCGCGGCCTGCCGCGCTGGCGGCTCGGCGAGCACCCGTGGCTGGCCGACGCGCCGCCCGTGCCGCCGCGGGCGCGCGTGATCGTCGACAACGACTTCGCGGGCGACCCCGACGACCTGTTCCAGCTGGTGCACCACGTGCTGTCGCCCGCGGTCGAGATCCCGCTGGTCGTGTCGTCGCACCTGCGCCGCGACGCGCCGGGCCCCGCGACGACCGCGACCGACGGGCTGCGCGTGGTCGAGGACCTGTGCGCGCGCCTGGGGCTCGACGCGGCCGACCGCCTGGTGGCCGGCGCCGAGGAGCCGCTCGTGGACGTGCGCACGCCGCGCGCGTCGGCGGCGGTCGACGCGATCGTCGCCGAGGCGCTGCGGGACGACCCGCGGCCGCTGTTCTACGCCGCGGGCGGCGGGCTGACGGACCTCGCGTCGGCGTACCTGCGGCACCCGGAGATCGCGCGCCGGCTCGTGGTCGTGTGGATCGGCGGGTTCGAGCACGATCCGCTGCCGTGGCTCGACGCGTCGGCGCCCGTGACGGCCGAGTACAACCTGTCGACCGACGTCGCCGCCGCGCAGGTCGTGTTCGACGCGCCCGACCTCGAGGTGTGGCAGGTGCCGCGCAGCACGTACCGCACGTGCGTCATGTCGGACGCCGAGATGCGGGTGCGCGTGCGCGGCACCGGGCCGCTCGGGCGGCACCTGTACGACGAGGTGCGCGCCGAGATGGTCAAGCACGCGCACCTGCGGCCGCAGGCCGAGGCGTACGTGCTCGGCGACTCGCCGCTCGTGCTGCTCACGGCGCTCGCGGACTTCTGGGAGGCGGGGCCGTCGTCGTGCGAGCACGTTCTCGTGCCGAAGCCCGCGCTCCGCGACGACGGCCGGTACGCGCCACGACCCGACGCGCCGCCGATGCGCGTCTACGGGCGCGTCGACGTGCGTCTCATGCACGAGGACCTGCACGCCAAGCTCGTGCTGTTCGAGCGGTGGCGGGCCGGGGCTGCGTAGCGCGCGACCCCGCGCGTCACTCCGCGACGCGGAACACGGGCCACCCGACCTCGGTGCGCCACGCGGCGGGGTCGGGCGTGTCCCGCGGCCCGACGACGTACGTCTCGCGCACCGGGCCGGCGACGGCGAGCGCGTTCTCGACGACCCACGCGCCGAGCGCGCCGTACGTGACGTCGACGTCGTCGTGCGGGCCGGCGTGCGTGGTGACCGCGAGCTCGACGGCGGGGAGCGTCGTGGCGTGCACGCGCCCCACGGGCGCCGCGAGGTCGACCGGCCGGTAGACGAGCGCGTGCCCGCGGCCGTCCTCGAACAGCGCGTTGTCGTACAGGCCGCCCGGCGTCCCGGCGGTGCCGACGACCGCGTCGAGCTCGGCCATCGCGCCCGCGTACCAGGCGGTGACGGCGTCGTGCGTGACGTGCCCGCCGACCGCGGCGACGGGGGTCGCGGGGACGGCGCGCAGCTCGACCGCGAGCGGCGCGGGCGCGGGCGCCAGCAGCCGGCGCAGCGACGCGACGGCGGTGCGGGTGCGGTCCAGCTCGTCCTCGAGGCGGGCCAGGTGATCGGCGACGAGCGCGGCGCGGTCCGCCGGGTCGGTCGCGTCGAGGATCCGCCGGACGTCGGCGAGCGGCACGTCGAGCTCGCGCAGCCGGTGCACGACCTGCGCGGTCGGGATCTGCTCGGGCCCGTAGGACCGGTAGCCGGTGAGGTCGTCGACCGCCGCCGGCTCGAGGATCCCCGCCTCGTGGTAGCGCCGCAGCGTGCGCACGCTCAGGTGGGTCAGCCGGGAGAACTCGCCGATGGTCAGCACGGCACCATCGTCCCCCCTCCCGCGGGGGGAGACCCGCGCGCTTGACCCTCCCGCGGCGCGACGCCGCAGCCTCGGGGCATGACGACACCGACCAGCATCGCGACCACCGACCTGCCCGCGACCGTGCGGGACTACCTCGCCGCCCACACGGCGCGCGACACCGACGCCGCCCTCGCGGCGTTCGCCCCGACGGCCGTGGTCGTCGACGACGGGCACACCTACCGCGGCACCGACGAGGTCCGCGGGTTCCTCGCCGACGCGGGCTCCGAGTTCACGTACACGACCGACCTGGTCGCCGCGCAGCGCGTCGACGCCGACCGCTGGACCGCGACGCTGCACCTCGAGGGCGACTTCCCCGGGGGCGTCATCGACCTGGTGTACCGGTTCGTGCTGGCCGACGACCGGATCGCGGAGCTCGTCATCGCGCCGTGACGCCGCACCGCGGGCCGGGGCGCGGCGACGTGTCCCCGGCCCGCGCGAGCCGCGCTACCGCCGCACGGCCCACACCAGCAGGTGCGTGCCGTCCACGGGGTGCAGCTCGACCCCGGGCTCGAGGCCGCGCTCGACGTCGTACGGCTGGGCCGCGCCGACCTCCCACGTGCCGTCGGGCTGCTCGGACGTCAGCGCGGGGCCCGTCGCGACGTCGTGCGCCACGGCCGTCGCGGTGTCGCCGGACAGCACGCACACCGACCCGTCGGTGCCCGCGTAGACGCTCGCACCGCCCGGGAGGGTCGTGACGTCCCCGACGGGGGCCTCGTCGCACGCGAAGGCGGGCGTGGGCAGCGGCGGCTCGCCCAGCGGGAACGTCGCCGTGCCGGCCCACGCGACCAGCGCGAGCGCGGCGACGCCCGGCAGCAGGCGCCGCGGCTCGGGCAGCGTCGCGCGCCGCGCGACGAGCAGCCCGAGGCCCGTGATCGCCAGGCCGAGGACGCCGCCGATCGTGTTGAGCAGGATGTCGTTGACGTCGAACGCGCGCCACGCCCACCCGACGGACGCGGACACGACCAGCTGGACCGTCTCGATCGTGACCGTCACGGCGAGGCACGTGAGCACGAGCGCCTCGTAGCGCCACCGCACGACGAGCGGCAGCAGCACGCCCAGCGGCAGCGTCATGAGCACGTTGCGCTGCGCCTCCCAGCCGCCGAGCAGGTCGGGGGCGCGCAGCGTGAGGTCCCAGCTCGGCCCGTCGCCGTGCGGCACCTGCTCGAACGGCAGCGGCAGGAACGCCGCGGCCGCGAGCACCACGAGGTAGAAGCCGAACATCACGGTCGCGACGAGGCGGACGCGCGGTGCGCGGTGCGGGCGGTCGGTGGCGCGGCGCGCGGTCGGGGTGCTCGACGCGGCGGACGAGGCCGGCGCGGTGGACGGGCTCGACGCGGTGGTCGGTTCGGGGCGCTGCTCGACGGGCTGCAGGGTCACGGCACCAGCCTGGCGCGCTGACCTGCGTCGGCGCGTCCGCCGGGAGCCGGATCATGCCTCCACCCCTGGTCGGAGGCGGGCGCGCTCAGGCCTCGCCGCTGGGGAGGCTGTGCGAGGTGTCGTAGTGACCGCGGCGGCGGCCTCGGCATCGCTGGCGGCGCACAGCCGGATGAGCACGTCGTGCTGGCTGACGGACGCGCGGCCGTCGATCGAGCCGAACCGCAGCATCTCGGCGCGGCGGATCACGGGCGTGAACTGCTCGCCGCCCCCGACCCCGCGAGCGACGGCCCGGCGAGAGCCGGCGTGGTTCGACCCGCCGGCGGTCCCCCAGGCTGAGCGCAACGACTTGTTGGCGCTGCACTGGGTTCGTGGCCAGGTGGCCGGAGAGCACCGGTGAGCGTCGCCGTGCCGGCGCCGACGACGCGCGGCGTGGGCCCGCTGGCAGGCCACGGTCGTGGCCGCGATCGGCGCCGTGATCCCGACCGTTCTGGCGGCCCAGAGCATGACGTCGCTGGCCGTCGACGTGCTCGGCTTCCTCGTGCTGGCCGCTGCGGCGCTGGCGGCTTCCTCGAACTCGCGCTCGTCTCGTCGGCGCTGCTGGCGCGCGCCGCGACCCTGGCCGGGCGGCCCGGCGGCGCCGACGCCGTCGCGGTGTGGGTCGTCTCGGCGACGTCGGGACTGCTGGCCGGCGTGCACGAGCTGGTCGTCACCACGCCCGTCGGGTCGTCGTGGAGCGTGGAGCCCGGGTCGGTCCTCGCCGCGGCGGTGCGCCTGGTCGCGCCGCTGGTCGCCGCGTGGCTGTGGGAACGGGTGTTGCAGGCGGCCCGCGCGGAGCAGGCGCACCGCACCCTGGACGATGTACGCCGGGACCGGCGTCTGCTCGCGGTGGCTCGCACGGCGCTGCGCGTGCGCCGCCTGGACGCGGCCGGCGCGATCGACCCGCAGCGCTGTGCGCGCTCGTCGACGCCTGGACCGTGCGCACGTCGCCGCGCTGCGCGTCGCGCCGCCGGGAAGGCTGCCGGTGGGGCCCACCGCATCCGGTGGGCCCCACCGGCCGGGGAGGTCAGCCCTTCCCGAGGGTGCTGGCGGCCTTGCTCTTGGCCGGCTTGCTGGAGGAGTCGGACGCGAGCGTGCGACCGGCCTTCGACAACTGCGCCTTGGACGGCTTGCCCATGAGGATCGCCCCCTCTTGGGTGGGCTACGCCCACGGTCCCACGCTGCACCGACACACCCTCGGACAGGTGTCCGACATTCGTGCAATGCGACGTCGTGTCGCTGATCACCAACCGTTCCCGCAAGACCCGTAGCGTGCCCCGCAGGCGCAGCGCGTGGGTGTCGACAGGTGATGCCGGGCTACATCGCCTGAACGGCCATTGGTTGGCTGCGAGAGCACCGCATGCCGGACCTGCATGTGGGTGTCGCCGTCGATCACCACAACGTCCACGTCGCGCGGGCCACGGCTTGCACGGCTCGACGAGGTGATGTCCAAGCGCGAGGCGCTCGACGGGCGGCTCTTCTTCAACGGACCTCTGACCCATGTGTCGGCGAGGCGTCGAGACCACCATTGTCAGATCACCGCCGCGACTGGTGTCATCGAGGACTGCAGCGGGGCCACGCGGAGCGGAGTGAATGAATGACTAGAAGCAGGCACAACCTGGCGCGAGGACTGGCGGCGTTCGTCGCGACGTGCTCACTATTTCTCCTGGGCGTCCTGCCCTCGGCGTCGGCCTCTCCTGTCGGGACGCTGACGACGGAGCAGGAGAGTCAGATTCGGGACGGCCTGGAGGCCTACGGGGTCGGCCAGGACGTCCAGGACTCGCTGATCTCAAAAATCATCGCCGGCGAGACGTGGGATTCTCTGGCGGGCGCCGAGCCCGTGGCAGTCGAGCAGCGACTCATTCGGGGCGAACTCGTCACGCTTTCGACCTACGCCGATGGCTCCATCACCGCATCCGGCGTCGAACGTGCCACCCCTGTGGACCCGGGAAGCATCAGGCCGTTCGATGTGAGCCGTTGCACCTCGAGGCAATCCGGACAGGTTCGCATCAAGACGGGGTGCAATGTCTGGGCTAGCACCGTCCTCATCACCATGAGTTTCGAGGCGGACTACAACCAGACATTCAGTGCAAGTGACCCTGTCTGGGTAACCGCCGGGTCGATTGTTGCGGTTCGTTACGCGAACGCCTCCACGCTCGCTGGGACGTACAGCGTCCGCAACTTCGGTCGGACGCAGATCAACGCGACAGCCTCGTCCCCGGCCAAGGCGCGCCTGACGCTCGATGTCCAGGCAGTCGGGGGCGGTGCTGCAACGACAGTGTGGCTACAGTTGAACGTGCCCACGAACACGTACTCCCTCGGCTACTCCAGCATCAACTAGGAGGACCAGATGACGGCGGCAACTCTGATGCTCGGAGGAGGGCTCGCCCTCTTGGGAGCGCTCGTTGTTGTGATCGTGCGGGCGCTCCGCACGACAAGCTCGAAGAAGCAGCGCTGACGGTGTGAACTCGCGAACGCTCCCTTCCGGCCCGCGCCTCTGGGATGGAAGGGAGCGTTCGGAGCCTTGCTGGCTCAGAGCCGCAAGGCGCGGAGGCTGCAGCTGCGCATGCCGGGCTCGGTCAGCGGGCCTGTCAGCCGTTGAGGAGGGCGGCGATGGCGTCGACGCGGGTCACAGATGCGGGAGCGTCGTTCTGCACACCTAGGCGCGTAGCGCGAACGATGGCCCCAGCCCGACCGGTGTGGGCCCCTCGTTCATGACACGCTGCTACGTCGCCACCTCACCCGACCGTCCTTGCCTACGCATGTCGGGAACATCCCCATCGGTGGTGCGACGTACGGCACCGGCTCGCCCGGCTTGCACAAGTCCTGAACGCGGGTCGTGGGCAGTGGGTGAGGTCCGTACCGCGTCCGCCTGCGGGCCGGTCATCCACGGCTGGGTGCAGATCAGTGTGGGTCGTGCGCCGGAGCACAGGACGACCGCGCGGCCCTTGGGCGTCGCCGCGGGGTCGGCGACGTCGAGGATTCGCTCGCGGTGCAGCTGCTGGGACACGGTGCGGTGACCGCGCCCCGTTGACCGTCGACGACGAGAGTCGGTCGTAGTCGCCGATGATTCGGGACAGGTCCTCGAGGAACGCGCCCTCGGAGACGCCGCCGCCGTAGACCTTCAGTTGGATGCGGACCACAGCTTCTTCATGCCGGACTCGCCCCAGACCTCCGCGCCCCTGGGACCAGGACTGCAAGATCGTCATGAGGACGATCCCGCGCGAGCCGTAGTGCGAGTACAGGTTGGGCAGCTCGCGCCACCGACAGACGTTCGCAGCCCCGTCGAGGACCCCGAGCAACGGGGTGGTCAGCCGGCCGCCGGCTGCGAGGGCGGCCAGTTCCTCGGCGGCCTCGACGACGGCGACGGTCGGCGCGGTGACCACGGCGCGCGCGGTGCCACGACCCTCTTTGGACAGCGAGTACAGGGTGCCGCCGTCGACGCGTACGAAGTCCTGCGGGTTGAGCTGCGGCTGGGCGTCGGCGGGTCCTTGCGGGGTGACCCATGCGGCCACCTTCTGGTTCGTCAGGCAGGAGGCCATCTGTTGGGCCGTGCCGACGACGCCGTCGGCGGCCTGGTCGGCGGTCAGCGGGAAGCCGTGGTCGCGCAGGATGTCGACGGCGGGTTCAACTGTGGGCCGCATCTGCCGCGTGTAGACGTCCGCCGGTCCGACGTCGTCGCGGACCTGGTACGGGAGGCCGCGCGCGTCACGGCCTGACGGCCTCGCTCCGCGACCTGCCCCGACGAGTTCCGCCGCCGGGGCCGGTCGACACCCGGGACACCCGAGCACGGAGGACCCGCGATGCCTGACGTCACCTACTCCCTGACCGCCTCGCTCGACGGCTACGTCATCGGTCCCGACGGCCGGTTCGATTGGGCCGCGCCCCCGCCGGACGTGTTCGCGCTCGCCACCGACGAGGTCCGCGGCCTGGGGGTGCACCTGCTGGGCCGGCGGCTCTACGAGACGATGGAGTACTGGCGCGACGTCGACCCCGCGTCGCTCGACGACGCCGAGCGTGAGTTCGCCGCGCTGTGGAACGCGCTGCCGAAGGTCGTGTTCTCGCGCACCCTGACGTACGTGCGCGGCCCGGCGCGGCTCGCGACCGGTGACCTGGCCGTCGAGGTCGCCCGCCTGCGCGACGAGGTCGACGGCGACATCGGCATCGGCGGCGCCGACCTCGCGCACCAGGCCGCGGGCCTCGGCCTGATCGACGAGTACCGCGTGCGCGTCCTGCCCGTGCTCGTGGGCGGCGGCACGCCGTACTTCGCGCACGACGCGCGGCAGGTGCGGCTGCGGCTCGTCGAGTGCCGCACGTACGACGAGGGCGTCGTCTACCTGCGGCACCGCGTGGTGCGCGACGACGCGTGAGCGCGCGTCCGGCCGCGCGTCGGGGACCATGGGGCATGCGCTCCGCCGCCCCCACCCCCGCCGTGCTGCCCGGCCGCCCGCGCCGCCGCGCCCGTTCCGCGCTCGCCGCGCTGCTGCTCGTCGCACCGCTCGCGGCCTGCGGCGGCGGTGACGAGGAGGCCGCCCCGGCCGCGTCGAGCACGCCGCCCGTGACGCCCAGCGCGTCGCCCACCCCGACGCCGGGGCCCACGCCCACCGAGCCCGTCGAGGTCGGCGCGCGCCGGGAGATCACCGCGCCCGGCGCCGTGCTGGGCGTGGGCGACGCGGCCGTGATCGAGATGCACAACGGGTTCGACCCCGCGGGGCCGGCGTACTCCGAGGCTCAGGTCACGTCCCGGTTCGTGGGCGTCACCGTCGCCGACCCGGCCGACCTCGCCGGCGTCGACCTGGACACGCCGATCGACCCGGCCGCCGAGACGGTCTACTACGTCCGCACGCAGCACACCCTGGAGTGGGCGCGGGGCTTGAGCCTCGTCTCGGTGTCGCCGCCGCACGTGCGGGCCTGGGACGTCGACGGCGCCGGGGCGTCGGACCTGCTGGTGTTCGGGGTGTTCCCGGCCTGCCAGTCGGGCCGGTTCGCCGAGCACACCCCAGGCGAGACCGTCGAGGCCTGCGACATCGTGGTGCTGCCGAGCGCGCAGACCCTCGGGTACGTCGGCGTGCCGGAGAACCCGCAGCTCACGCGCGACGCGCACGAGCAGTACGAGGTGCAGCCCGTGCTGTGGCAGGTGCCGGCCGCGGGCTGAGGTCGGCACTGCGCCGCGCGCGGAGCCGGAGGCCGGAGCGCGCCGAGGTCAGAGCGTCCGGTAGTGGTCGACCGCGGGCACCAGCTCGACGGGCACCTCGGGCAGCAGGTCGACGAGCCAGCGCGCCATCTCCGCCATGCCCTGCTCCTCCGACGGCATGTGCCCCACGACCACGAGCCCCGCGCTCACGCCCGCCGCGACCGCGTCGGCCGCGTACTCGCCGGTCTCCCACTCGTGGCCCTCGCCGATCACGACCACGTCGACGTCGGGGCGGGCGAGCAGGGCCCGGTTCTTGGCGAAGCCGAGGAAGCCGGGCTGCAGCGCGACGCTCGCCACGCGGGTCGCCGGGTCGCCCACGTACCGCAGCGCGCGGGCGCCCAGGCGGTCGGCCACGTGCGCGGCGAGCTCGCCCAGCGTCGTCGGCGCCAGGTCGAAGACGCCCGGCTCGCCCGGGCGCTCGGCGTCGAGCCAGCCCAGCGCGCGTGCCTGGCCGGTGAGGACGCCGTCGGGCTCGCGGTCGTGCCACTGGTCGTGCTGGCGCAGCACCCGCAGCCCGTGCTCGGCGACGAACGCCGCCTTGGCGCGGTGCACCGGGTCGTCCTCGGCGAGGAGCGTCGACTCGGACGTGCCCGCGTGGTCGAAGTACAGCGGCTCGTGCGTGATCACCAGGTCCAGGCCGCGCTCGACGGCCGTGCGCAGCACGTCGAACGTCGCCATCACCGTCACGGCCACGCCCCGCACGGGTGCGTCGGGGTCGCCCGCGAGGAACCCGTCCACCGTCGTCGCCCGCAGCGGCACGCCCACGTGCTCGACGATCCGCTCCGCCACCTGCCGTGCCGTCACAGCCATCGCGCCACCCTAGCGACGCGGCGACGTCGGGGGAGCGTGGTCCGGCGGACGCGACGAAGCGTTTCGACGCCTGGTGCGCGGGGCCGCGCCGACGAAGGGTGCACGGACCACCCGTCGTCACCGAGGAGCACCCATGACCCGCACCCCGCCCCTGCGCCGCGTCGCCGCGGTGCTCGGCGCCCTCGCGCTCGGAGCCGGCATGGCCGCCGGCTCGGTCGCGCTGGCCGCGCCCGCCGCGGCGCACGGCGCCGTGTCCGACCCGCCCGCGCGCGTCTACGGCTGCTGGGACCGCTGGGCCGGCAACCACACCAACCCTGCGATGCAGACGCAGGACCCGCAGTGCTGGGACGCGTGGCAGGCGAACCCGCAGGCCATGTGGAACTGGAACGGCATCTACAAGGAGGGCGCCAACGGGAACCACGAGCAGTCGGTGCCCGACGGGCGTCTGTGCTCGGCGGACAACGACCTGTACGCGGCGGCCGACGACCCCGGCCCGTGGCGCACGACCCCCAAGCCGTACGACTTCCGGCTCACGGTCCACGACCCGTCGAACCACGGCGCGGACTACCTGAAGATCTACGTGACCAAGCAGGGGTACGACGCGCTCACCGAGCCGCTCACGTGGGCGGACCTCGAGCTCGTCAAGACCACCGGGCGGTACGCGCCGTCCAGCCCGTACGTGACCGACGTGAGCATCCCGCGCGATCGCACGGGGCACCACGTCGTCTTCACGATCTGGCAGGCCAGCCACCTCGACCAGCCGTACTACCAGTGCAGCGACGTGACGTTCGGCGGCACGACGACGCCGACGCCGACACCCACCCCGACGGCGACGCCCACGCCGACCCCGACCGTGACCGTGACGCCCACGCCCACACCCACCCCGACCACGACCCCCGGCCCGACGCCGACGCCCACGCAGCCGCCCGCCGGCGCGTGCACCGCGACGGTCCAGGTCGTCAGCACGTGGACCGGCGGCTACCAGGCCACCGTGACCGTCACGGCGGGCGCGTCCGCCATCGGCGGCTGGAAGGCCACCGTGGCCGGCGCGACCATCACGCAGGCGTGGAACGGCACGGCCTCCGGCAGCACGATCAGCTCGGCGTCGTGGAACGGCGCCCTCGCACCCGGGGGCACCGCGTCCGCCGGGTTCCTGGGCAGCGGCAGCCCCAGCGGGCTGACCGCGACCTGCAGCGCGACCTGACCGGTCTGCACCGACCGGCCGACGACGGGGCCGCACGTCCGAGGCGGGCGTGCGGCCCCGTCCGCCTGCCATGATCGGCCGGTGCTCGCCGATCGCCGTGCCCGCCACGACCGGGTCGCGGCCGCCCTCGCGGCGCTCGACGACGACGCGCTGGGCGCGCTGCTGGCCGACGGCACCGACGGCTCGGTGGGCGTCGGCGGCGGCACGTCGGTCGTCGACGTCGACGGGGTCGCGGTCTTCGCCAAGCGCGTGCCCGTCACGGCGCGCGAGCTCGCGCACCCGGGCAGCACCGCCGACCTGCACGGTCTGCCGATGGCCTGCCGGTACGGCATGTTCCCGCTGGCCGGGCCGGGCGTCGGCGCGTGGCGCGAGCTGGCCGCGAACCGGGTCGTCACCGCGGGCGTGCTTGCCGGCGAGGCGCAGGGGTTCGCGCTGCTGCACCACGGGCGCGTGCTGCCCGGCCGCCCGCCCGTCGCCGACGAGCAGCGCGACGTCGACGCCGTCGTCGCGCAGTTCGGCGGGTCGCCGGCCGTGCGCGAGCGGCTCGAGGAGCTCGCGGCCGCGACGTCGAGCCTCGTGCTGCTCTCCGAGCACGTGCCGTCGCCCCTGCTCGACACGGTGCCCGACCCCGTGGCCGCGGCGGAGCGCGTCGAGCGGCAGCTCGGCGACGTCGTCGCGTTCCTCCGTCGCCACGCGCTGCTGCACCTCGATGCGCACCTGGGCAACCTGCGCGCCGACGGCGACCGGCTCGCCCTGGTCGACTTCGGCCTCGCGACGTCGGCCCGGTTCGAGCTGGACGACGACGAGCGTGCGTTCGTCGCCGCGAACGTCGACCACGACGCCGACTACGTCGCCATGCGCCTGGTGAACTGGCTGGTCACGACCGTGTGCGGGGTGCCGGGTCCGACGGCCGGGCCACCGGTCGAGCGCAACGCGTACGTGCGGCGGTGCGCGACGCACGGCGTCCCGCGCGACGTCCCGGCGCCCGTGGCGGGCGTCCTCGCGCGGCACGCGGCCGCGGCGGCCCGCATGAACGCGTTCGTCGCACGGCTGCACGACGGCGACCTCGACGCCCGGTACGCCCCGACGCGCCGCTGACCGGCAGCCCCGCCGGGCATCGTCCAGATCGTGGGACACGCCCCGCGCGAGACCGGGCTCGGTGGCCTCCTGCCGCCGGTGAGCGCCGTCAGCCCGGTCTCGACGAGGGCGTCGTCCACGGGGTGGGACCTGTTGCCAGCCCCGAGGTGTCTCGTGCCCGCCAGCGCCGCACCCGAGGGGTGCGGTCGCGGGGCGCCGCATCGGGGTACGACGGGCAGCCGACGTCGAGCCCGCCGCCCCGAGGCGGTCCGGCCTCGTCCTGCGCGAGGGCCGAGCGGTGCCCGTGGCGGGCGCGGTGGTGCGCCCGCCACGGGCGGCCGGTCACGCGTCGTACTGCGCCGCGACCGTGTAGAGGCCCGGTCGTGCGTTGGCGATGGCGGCGGTGCGGGCTGCGTACTCGGCCGCGGCCGGGTCGGCCTGCGTCGCCCGCACGTCGTCCGCGCTGCGCCAGCGGGCGAGGTTGACGACGCGCGAGCCGTCCGCGCTCGCGAGCAGGGTCAGGGAGACGAACCCGGGGCGGTGCCGGATCACGCGCTCCGCTCCTTCCTGCAGCAGGGCCACCAGCTCGGCCTGCCGTGCGGGGTCGACGTCGACGACGTTGACGAAGGTGATGCCGTTGTCGGTGGTCATGGACCACGTCCTTCCTGCCGGGTGCGGGCCGTGGCCGGTCCGCACGTCGTGGGTGGCCGCGGGGCGGCCGTGCGCACCGCCGGGCGACGGCGCTCACGCACGTCATGACGAGGCAGGACCCCGGGACGTCAGGACGGACGGGCCGCTAGCGTGGCGTGGGCACAGGTCCGCGCCCCGACGCGGTGCGGCGGTGCGACACGGCGAGCCGCGACGGCAGGGGGCCGGGTGCACGACGACCGAGACGCACCGGGGGTGCTGCCGGACGGTACGCCGAGCGCGGCGCCGGTGGAGGCGCCGCGCCCCGACGACGACCGGCGGCTGCTCCTCGACGTCGCGTACCGGCTGCTCGGGTCGGTCGCGGAGGCCGAGGACGCCGTGCAGGAGACGTACGCGCGGTGGTTCGCGATGCCCGCGGCCGAGCGCGCCCGGGTCGTGACACCCACGGCGTGGCGCGTGACGGTGTGCAGCCGACTGTGTCTCGACGTGCTGCGGTCGGCGCGCGTGCGGCGCGAGCGCTCCGCAGGGACGTGGCTGCCCGAGCCGCTGCCGGCGCCCCGGTGGAGCAGCCGTGCGGCGTCGCACGGCGCGCACGACCCCGCCGACCTCGTGACGGCCGACGAGTCGCTGCGCACCGCGTTCCTCGTGGTCCTCGAGCGCACCACGCCGGCCGAGCGGGTCGCGCTCGTGCTTCACGACGTGCTCGGGTACGCGTTCGCCGAGGTCGCGGACGTGCTCGGACGCACGCCGCACGCGTGCCGGCAGCTCGCGTCGTCCGCGCGCCGCCGGGTCGCTGCCGGGCCCGTGCGTCCCGTCCCGGTCGACGACGCGGCCGTGGCGGCGTTGCAGGACGCCTGGCGCCGCGGCGACGTCGGCGCGCTGGTGGCGGTCCTGGACCCCGGGTGCGTGGCCGTGGTCGACGGCGGTGGCGTCGTCAGCGCCCCGGCCGCACCCGTGCGCGGGGCGGCGGCCGTCGCCGGGCTGCTCGCGGGCGTGGCCGAGCGGGCGCCCGGGCTCACGCTGGTTCGGGTGGTCGCCAACGGCGAGCCCGCGCTGCTCGCGCACGCCGGTGGCCGGGCGCTCGCGGTCGTCGCGCTGGGGCTGCGCGACGGCCGCGTCGCCGACCTGTGGGTCGTGCGGGACCCCGCGAAGCTGCGCGGCTGGCGCGTGCCCGCCTGACGTGTCCGCCGCGCCCGGGCGTGCGCGGCGTCCGGTGCGTCCGGTCGGGTCCTACGCGAGCGACAGGAACAGCTTCTCGAGCTTCGCGACGTCGAGCGTCGGGTCCTGGTCGGCGTCCTCGTCCGTGCCCGGAGGTCGCGTGAGGCACTGCTTCATGCCGGACGCGATGATCGCGAACCCGGCGCGGTCGAGCGCGCGGGACACGGCCGACAGCTGCACGACGACGTCCTCGCAGTCGGCGCCCTCGTCGATCATGCGGATCACGGCGGTCAGCTGCCCCTGGGCGCGCTTGAGCCGGTTGCCGACCTTCGTCATCTCCGTGGGGTCGAGCTCCACGAGGTCCTCCTGTCGCCGGTGGGGTGCCGCGTCAGCGGCAGGTGCACTGCTGGTCGCGGGGCACGTCGGCCATGACGGCGTCGACGTGCTGGCCGCAGCCGGTCCAGGTGACCTTGCCGCAGGTCTCGCAGGTGGCGGGGCTGCACATGAGGGGAGTCCTTCCGGTGGGGGGTGGGGTGAGGGTACGTCGTGGGTCGGCGGCGGGTCAGCGGCGGACGGCGCCGCCGGCCGCCTGCCAGGCGCCGATGCCGCCCGACAGGCTCGTGGCCGCGATCCCCGCGGCGCGCAGCTGCTTGGCGGCGGTGCGCGAGCGCATGCCCGACGCGCACATCACCACGACGGGCGTGCCCGCGGTGAGGCGGCGGGGTGCGTTGGCGACGTCACCGAGCGGCACGTGCACGGCCTGCGGCGCGTGACCGGTGCGCCACTCGGCGCGCTCGCGGACGTCGAGCAGCTGGGCTCCCTCCCGCACGAGCGCGACGGCGCGCGGGCCGTCGACCGTGGTGGGCAGGGCGCCGTCGTCGGGGGTGCGGCCGCGCAGGCGGTCGAGGACGTCGCGCAGGCTCATGAGCGGGCTCCTTGGAGGGGACGGACGAGGTCGGGGTGGGTGAGGACGAGGCTGAGCCAGCCGCCCGAGAGGTTGCGTGCCTCCAGGCCGGCGTGCAGCAGCACGCGGGTCGCGATGTGCGCGCGGACGCCGCTCTGGCAGTGCACCGCGACGGGCCGGCCGGCCGCTGCCGCGCGCACCTCGTCGAGGCGGTCGCGCAGCTCGGTGTGCGGCACGTGCAGCGCCTCGTCGAGGTGGCCGCGCGCGTGCTCGGCGGCGGTGCGGACGTCGAGCACGAGGTGCGTCGCGCGCACGGCGTCGAGGTCGGCGGCGTGCCACTGCGGCATCGTGCCGTCCAGGACGTTCTGCGCGACGAACCCGAGCATGTTCACGGGGTCCTTCGCGGCGCCGTAGGGCGGCGCGTACGCGAGCTCGAGCTCGGCGAGGTCGTCGGCGGTCATGCCCGCGCGCAGCGCGGTCGCGAGCACGTCGATGCGCTTGTCGACGCCCGCGCGGCCGACGGCCTGCGCGCCGAGCAGGCGGCCGTCGGGCGCGAACGACGCGACCAGGTGCACGGCTTGCGCGCCGGGGAAGTACCCGGCGTGGTGCCCGCCGTGCACGCGCACGACCTCGTGCTCGATGCCCGCACGGGCGAGCGCGGCCTGGCTCGCGCCCGTGACGGCGGCGGTGAGGCCGAACACGCGGACGATCGCGGTGCCGAGCACGGGGGCCTGCGGCGTGGTGCGGCGGCCGAGCATCGCGTCGGCGGCGCGGCGGCCCTGCCGGTTGGCGGGGCCCGCGAGCGGGACGGGGCCGACGGCGCCGGTCACGGCGTGCGTGACCTCGACCGCGTCGCCGACGGCCCACACGTGCGGGTCGGACGTGCGCTGGTCGGCGTCGACGATGATCGCGCCGGTGGCGCCGAGCGTGAGGCCCGCGTCGCGCGCGAGGTCGCTCGCGGGGCGCACGCCGACGTTGACGACGACGAGGTCGGCCGGTACCCGGGTGCCGTCGGTGAGCGTGACGAGCGCGGCGCCGTCGGCGCCGGTCGTGACGGACCGGGCGGCGACGCCGAGGTGCAGCGCGACGCCGTGCGCGCGCAGCTCGTCGGCCAGCAGCGGGGCGAGCTCGGGGTCGAGGGGAGGCAGCACGTGGTCGGCGAGCTCGACGAGCGTGACGTCCAGGCCGCGGTGCGCGAGCGCCTCGACGGCCTCGAGGCCGATGAACCCGGCGCCGACGACGACGGCCCGGCGCGGGCGGTCCGCGGGCAGGGCCGCGACGCGCGCCGTGAGCGCGTCGAGGTCGGGGACGGTCCGCAGCGTGTGCACCGCGGGGTGGTCGAGCCCGTCGACGGGCGGCCGGACGGCCATCGCGCCGGGGGCGAGCAGCAGCGCGTCGTAGGGCAGGTCGTACGTGCCGTCGGCGGTGGCGACGGCGACGGTGCGGGCCGCGCGGTCGATCGCGGTGACGCGGTGGCCGGTGCGCACGTCGAGCGCGAGGGCGGCGTGCAGCGACGCGGGGGTGTGCAGCAGCAGGGCGTCGCGGCTCTCGATCTCGCCGGACAGGTGGTACGGCAGGCCGCAGCTGGCGAACGACACGTGCGCGGACTGCTCGAGGACGACGATCGACGCGGACTCGTCGAGCCGGCGGGCGCGCGCCGCGGCGCTCATGCCGCCGGCGACGCCGCCGACCACGACGAGGCGTCGCGGTGCGGGTTCCGGGGTGGGGGACATGGCTCCAAGATACCCCCGGGGGTATATCTGGCCAAGTGCGCAGGTCGCGCCGCGGACCCGCCCGCCGCTCGCGCTCAGTCCCGGGCGCGCACCTTGATGCCGCACCCCAGCCAGCGCCCGTCGACGTCCTCCAGCACCAGGTCGACGTTGCCGTAGTCGGTCAGGCCCGGCGCGCGCACCACCCGCACACCCGCCGCGAGCAGCTCGGCGTGCAGGCCCGCCGCGTCGTCGGTGATGACGTACGCGTCGTACCCGAAGCCGTACCGCTCGCGGTGCGGCACCACCGGCACGCCCGGCGCGGACGTCAGGACGATCTCGATGCCGTCCCGGTACAGGCACACGTGCGGCTCCGCGGCGTCCAGGTACTCCACCACCCGGAACCCCAGGCGGTCCCGGTACCAGGCGGCCGTCGCCGCGACGTCGGGGACGGGGAAGACGGGGTGGGTCGCCTGCAGCGTGGCCATGGGAACCTCCGGTCCGAGGGGTCGGTGCCGCCGACGCTAGGGCGGCCGTCGGCCCTCTCACCAGGGATTTCGACGCGTCCGGCGAGGACGTGGGTGCTCGGTGCCGGCGGTCAGCGGCCCGTCGAGAGCGGGTCGGCGAGCACGTCGCGCAGCACGAGCTGCGCCGCGCCGACCGCGAGCAGGTCCGCGCCCAGCGCGGCCGTCACGACGCGGGCGTCCTCCCGGGCACCTGGCAGCGCGCGCGCCAGGTGGGCGTCGAGCGCGGCGGTCCCACGCGTGCGGACGAGCGCGGCGAGGAACCCGCCCAGCACGATCCGCTCGGGGTTGAGCACGTTGACGACCGTGCGCAGCGCGACGCCCAGGTACCCCAGCTGCCGGTCGATCTCGGCGAGCGCCGTCGACGGGCGCGCCGCGACGACGCGCGCGAGCGTGGGCTCGAGCTCGGAGGCGGGCACGTCGCCCAGCGCCGCGAGCAGCCGCGCGCGCGACACCTCGGTCTCGAGGCAGCCGTCCGCGCCGCAGTGGCACGGGCGGCCGTCGGACCGGACCAGCGTGTGCCCGATCTCGCCGCCGAACCCGTGCGCCCCGACGGTCGGCGTGCCGCCGTCGGCCACCGACCCGCCGATGCCCGAGGCGCCGCCGTTGAGGTAGACGACGGCGCGCGCACCGCGGCCCGCGCCGAACAGCGCCTCGGCCACCACGCCGCAGTTGGCGTCGTTGTCGACCGTGACCGGTGCGTCGAGGGCCGCGGCGAGCAGCGGGCCGAGCGGGACGTCGCGCCAGCCGAGGTGCGGTGCGACGACGACGTGCCCGGTGCGGCGGTCGACGAGCCCGGGCGCTGCCACGCCCACGCCGCGCAGCGGACCGGTCGGCGCGAGCCGGTCGCGGAGCTCGCGCGCCGCGGCCAGCACGTCGTCGGGGGTGGGCGGTGCGTCGTGCGGGACGCGGGCGCGCGCGAGCACGCGGCCGCCCAGGCCGACGAGCGCGCCGTGCGTCGCGTCGAGCTCGGGGTGCAGCGTGAGCACGCGGGTCGCGTCCGTCGCGTGCACGCGCGGGCTCGGGCGGCCGACGCCGCCCGACGGTGCGGGCAGGTCCTCCGTGACGATCCCCGCGCGGACCAGCTCGGCGACCAGCGCCCGCACGGTCGAGCGGTGCAGGCCGGTCTCGCGCGTGAGGTCGGCGCGCGTGCTGCCGTCGCGCAGGTGGACGGCCTGCAGCACGGCGGCGAGGTTGCGTCGGCGCAGGTCGTCGCGGTCGCTGCCGGACGGGTCGGGCGCGCCGCCGGCGGGGTGCGCGGGCGGCGTCGGCGGGCGGGGGGTCATCGCGTCCGATCGTAGGTCGCGCGGTCCGGCCGGTGGCCCTGGCCGGGTGGGTCTTGTGGCACGGCTGTCGCGGTCCCTAATATGTTTTGCATGACAACAAATCGACGGGACGAGCACGTCGCGACGCTCGTGGCCCAGCACGACGACGTGCGCGACCAGTTCGCGGGCGACTGGATCCGGTACCGCGTCTCGCCCGCGCTGCAGCGGCTCTCGTGGGAGACGCAGTCCGCCTGCGCCCGCATCAGCCGGCTCTTCTACGACGACCCCGACGAGGCCCGCCGCCAGTTCCGCGAGCTCGTGCCCGGCGCCGGTGACGGCATCGACCTGCGCCCGCCGTTCGCGCTCGACTACGGCGTAGGCCTGAGCATCGGCGACCGCACCTTCATCAACAAGGACTTCCTCGTCACCGGCGGCGGGCGCATCACGATCGGCGCCGACTGCCTCATCGGCCCCCGGTGCAGCATCTACACGCCCAACCACGCCGAGGGCCGCGTGCGGCGCCTCGAGGGCTGGGAGCGCGTCAGCCCCGTGACCATCGGCGACAACGTGTGGATCGGCGGCTCCGTCACGATCCTGCCCGGCGTCACCATCGGCTCCGACGCGATCATCGGCGCCGGGTCCGTCGTGACCCGCGACGTCCCGCCCGGCGTCGTCGCCGTCGGCAACCCGTGCCGCGTGCTGCGCCCGATCACGCAGGACGACGAGCTCGCGCGCACCGCCGAGGAGACGGCGTGAGCTGCCACGAGTGCGCCGCGAGCGGCGGCGCCCCGCGCCCCGCGACCGCCGTGTGCTCCGGCTGCGGCGCCGGCACCTGCCCCGAGCACACGCACGAGACCGTCGACGTCGTGCGCGTCAGCAGCGTCGGCAACCCCGTCGAGCGCCGCACGCGTCGTCTGACGTGCACGGCGTGCGCTCGCGCCGCAGCGGTACGCGCCGGCGGGGTGGCCTGACCGGTCGGTCGCCCGCCCTCGCCGGCCCGGTCCCGGGGACGGCAGGCAGGAGTGTCACCCGCCCGGCGTGGCAGACTCGGCGGGTCGTGCCCGCGTGAACGGGCCGGCAGGTCCGCGGCGAGCCGCACAGCGTGGGCCGACCGTCTCCGCGCGAGGCGGCCCCGACGGCAGGCGTCGGCGACACTGGACGGCAGCAACCGCGTTTTTCGTCGAGGAGTCGTCATGCCCCAGGCCACCGTCCGTTGGTTCGACACCGAGCGAGGCTTCGGCTTCCTCGCGCTCGAGGACGAGGGCGACGACCTGTTCGTCCACGCGTCCGAGATCGTCGGCGACTCCTCGCGCGGCCTGCGCGAGGGCCAGGCCGTCGAGTACGAGCTCGGCGAGGGCGACCGCGGCCCCGTCGCCCGCAAGGTCCGCGTCACGGGCGACGTCCTGGCCGACGCGTCGCTCGGGCGGCTCGGCACCGTGAGCTGGTACGAGCCGACCAAGGGCTACGGGTTCGTCACGCCCGACGGCGACGGCGCCGAGATCTTCCTGCACTCGTCCGCGATCGTCGGCGGCGGGGTCGTCACCGAGGGTCAGCGCGTCGCGTTCCTCGTCGTCCCCGGCGAGAAGGGCCCGCAGGCCGACCACCTGCTGCCGCTCGGCCCCGACGCGGCACCCGCGGGTGCCGGTGCCGCGAGCAAGGACGACGGCGCCGACGGCACCGTCACGTTCTACGACGCCGACAAGGGCTTCGGCTTCGCGACGGTCGACGACGGCAGCGAGGACGTGTTCGTGCACGCCCGCATGCTGCAGGGCGTCACCGAGCTCGCCGAGGGCGACCGCATCAGCTTCACGGTCGTCGCGGGCGAGCGCGGCCCGCAGGCCACCGACGTGCGCCTCGTGGGCGGGACGCGCCCGCGCCGGTCGTCGGCCCCCGCGGGTCGCGGCCAGGACCGCGGCCGCTCGGGCGGGTTCGACCGCGGGTCCGACCGCGGTGGCTACGACCGGGGCGGCGACCGTGGGCGCTCCGACCGCGGCGGCTACGACCGGGGCGGCGACCGTGGGCGCCCCGACCGCGGTGGCGACCGCGGCTCCGACCGCCGGTCGTCCGGTGCACCCGCGCGCGGCGGCGAGGGCGTCGTCGCGCGCTACGACGCCGACCGCGGCTTCGGCTTCATCCGCCCCGACGCGGGCGGCGACGACCTGTTCGTGCACGTGTCCGTCGTCCGCGGCGGCGAGGCGCTCTACGAGGGCGACCGCGTGCGCTTCAAGGTCCGCCAGAGCGACCGCGGCCCGCAGGCCGACGGCGTCGAGCTGCTCTGATCGTCCCGTCGGTGGGTGCCCTCGCGGCACCCACCGACGGCTCTCACGTCTCCAGCTCGATCTCGACGGCGTACCCGGTCGGGTCTCCGTCGAGGTCCTCCCCGACGTCCGCACCGTCCTCTCCCGAGGGCGGGGGTGGCGGGGGCGCCTGCCGGGGGACGGGTCTCCTCCCGTGGGAGGAGAAGGGTGCCCCCGCGGTCTCCTCTCGCGGCAGGTGCTGGCGCACCCCCGCGTCTCCGTAGCGTCGCCGACGGACGCCCCACGAGGGGCCGGCACGGGCGAGGAGACGTGATGATCGAGGTCGAGGCGCTGACCAAGCGCTACGGGAGCACGACGGCGGTGGACGGGCTGACGTTCACCGCGCGGCCGGGCACGGTGACGGGGTTCCTGGGCCCCAACGGTGCGGGCAAGTCCACGACCATGCGCGTCGTCGTCGGGCTGGAGCGTGCGACGTCGGGCACGTCGCGCGTCGACGGGCGCCGGTACGCGGACCTGCCGGCGCCGCTGCACGCGGTCGGCGTGATGCTCGACGCGCGGTCGGCCCACCCCGGGCGCACGGCGTACAAGCACCTGCTGTCGCTCGCGCAGACGCACGGCATCGGCAGGGCGCGGGTCCGCGAGGTCCTGGGGCAGACCGGGCTGGAGGCCGTCGCGCGCCGCCGGGCGGGCACGTTCTCGCTGGGCATGGGCCAGCGGCTCGGCATCGCGGGTGCGCTGCTGGGCGACCCGCGGACGCTCGTCCTCGACGAGCCGGTCAACGGTCTCGACCCCGACGGCGTGCTGTGGGTGCGCCGCCTGGTGCGCGAGCTCGCCGCGGAGGGCCGCACGGTGCTGCTGTCGTCGCACCTCATGCACGAGCTCGCGCTGTGCGCCGACCGCGTGGTCGTCATCGGCCGCGGGCGGCTGCTCGCCGACGCGTCGGTGCAGGAGGTCGTCGACCGCTCCGAGCGCGCCGGCACGGTGCGCGTGCGCACGACCGACCCCGAGCGCCTCGCTCGTGAGCTGCTGGCCGCCGGCGCCGAGGTGACTCCCCAGGAGGGCGGTGCGCTGCACGTGCGCGGCGCCACGGTCGACGACGTCGGCACGGCCGCGCAGCGCTGCGGTGCGGCGGTCCTCGAGCTGGCTGCCGAGCAGGTGTCGCTGGAGGACGCGTACCTGCAGCTCACGGCCGACGCGGTCGAGTACCGGGCGGCCGGGGCCTCGGGCGGTGCGCGATGAGCGCGGCGGTGGCCGCGCCCGGCGTGCGGTCCGACGCTCGCCGCGGGCCGACGTTCCCGCGCGTGGTGGCCTCCGAGTGGACGAAGCTCGTGTCGCTGCGCGCGCCCTGGTGGACGGGCGGCGTGACCGTCGTCGTGGCCGGGGTCATCACGTACCTCAGCGCGCAGGCGTCCTCGGTGGACCTCGGGTTCGACCCGGTCGACTCGCTGGGCACGGGTCTCGCTCTCGCCCAGGTCGGGGCGCTCGTGCTGGGGGTCCTCGCGGGCGCCGGCGAGTTCCGCACGGGTGCCGCACGCACCACGTTCACGGCGGTGCCGCGTCGTTGGCCCGTCGTCGCGGCGCAGGCGCTCGTGACCGCCGCGTTCGCGGCCGTGGTCGCGGTGCTGAGCGTCGCCGCGAGCGTCGTGGGCATCCTGCCCCCGGCCGCGCGCCGCGGCATCGAGGTCGACCTCTGGGCCGGCGAGACCCCGGGCGTCATGCTCGGCATGGGCCTGTTCGTCGTCGGGCTGACGCTGCTGGGCCTCGCGATCGGCGTGCTGCTGCGCCGGACCGTCCCGGCGATGGTCACGACGCTCGTCGTCGCGCTGGTCCTCCCGGTGCTGCTGACGATGGTGGGCCCGCCGCCGCTCCCCGCCGACCCGGCCGTGCTGGAGCCCGTCGCGCAGGTGACGGTCGGCGGCACGCTCATGGTCCTGTCGCCCGGCGGCGCCGCGCAGCTCATGACGTTCCCCGCGTCGTCCGGCCCCATGGAGGGCGGCCCGGACATCGGCCCCGTGGGCGGTGGCCTCGTGCTGGCCGCGTGGGTGCTCGTGCTGCTCGTCGCGGCGGCGCTGCGGCTGCGGCTGCGGGACGTGCGATGACGGCGCTGGTCACCGGGCGACGTGCGGACGGGGGTGCCGTGCGCGGCGCCCCCGCCCGCCGCGGGCCCACGTTCCCGCGTGTGCTGCGCTCGGAGACGACCCGGTTCACGAGCCTGCGCACGAACGGCTGGCTCGTGCTCGGCACGGTCGCCGCCGCCGCGGCCGTCGCGTACGGGCTGGGGCTGTTCGTGCGGCCCGACGACGGCCGGTCCGGCTCGTGGGTGGTCACGTCGGGGTTCGTGCTCGCGCAGCTCGGGTTCCTCGTGCTCGGGGCGCTCGTCGCGACGGCCGACCACACGACGGGCACGGCCCGCACGACGTTCACGGCCGTGCCGCGGCGGCTGCCCGTGCTGCTCGCGCAGGTGGTCGTCACGACCGTCGTCGCGCTGGTCACCGGGGCGCTCGCGCTCGTCGCGTCGTGGGTCGCGACCGTCCCGGTGCGCGCGGCCGACGCCCCCGCGCTCGACCTCGCCGTGCCCGGCACCGCGCGGGCGCTGCTCGGCCTCGTGCTCGCCGGGGTCGGCGTGGCGCTGCTCGGCCTCGGGCTCGGCGCGCTGCTGCGACGCCCCGCCGGTGCGATCGTCGGCGGCCTGGTGCTCGTGCTCCTCGCCGACCAGCTGCTCGCCGCCAACCCGGGCCGGTTCACCGACACGCTGCGCGCGTCCCTGCCGTCCGCGGGGGCGCGCCTGCTGCAGGACGACGCCACGCTCGCGGCCCTCGACGCCACCACGCGCGGCCCGCAGCTGGGCGTGTGGGGCGGGGGCGCCGTGCTCGCGGTGTGGGTCGTGGTCGTGCTCGCCGCCGCCGGGTACCGCCTGGTGCGGCATGACGTCCGCTGACCGGGCGCGCCCGCCGACGGGCGGCGTGCCCGTCGCTCGGCCTGGCGTCGCGCCGGGCGTCCGCCGCGAGGTGGCGCCCGTCGTCCCGCCCGGGCACGACCCCGCGCGGGGGTGGGAGAGTGGGCGCGTGGTGGTCCGACGCGCGCCGGCGACGCAGCCCGTCGCACCCGCGTCGGCGCCGCTCACCGAGGAGCAGGTCGGCGACGGCACCGCGCTCGCGCGGCTCGTGCGCGCGAGGCCGTGGCTCGTCGACGTCGTGGTCGTCGTCCTCGTGGTGGCCGTCGGGCTCGTCGGTGCGGGCTTCGGGTGGGAGGGGGCCGCGGGGGCGCGGTACCTGGGGCTGTACCCGCGGGACTCGGGCATCGAGCGCACGGTGGCCTGGACGTGGGTGGCCGGGACGGTCCTGGGTGCCGCGGTGCTCGTGCTGCGTCGCACGCGCCCGCTCGTCGCGACCGTGCTGCTCGTCGGGCTGTCGATCGCGTCGCTGCTGGTCGCCGGCGTGCTCGGCGTCCTGGGGCTGTGCCTGGCCGTCGCGCTGTCGGGCGTCGCGGCCACCCGCGAGCCCCGCACCACGTGGGCCGTCACGGGCGGCGTGCTCGTCGTGGTCGTCGGGGCCGTGTGGCGCTGGCAGGACCTCGGCCTCATCGAGATCCTCGCGTGGGCGGGGTCGGTGCCCTACCCGCTGTGGGAGCCGCAGCAGTTCCTCGCGCAGCCGAACTTCTCGCCCGGGCGCCGGATGGGCTCGGTGCTGCTGCTGCTCGTGCTCGTCCTGCTCGGCGTGGCCGTCGGGTCCGCGACGCGCTCGCGGCGGCTGCACGTGCAGGAGCTCGTCGAGCGCTACCGCGCGCTCGCGCGCGAACGTGACCAGAGCGCCGCGCTGGCCCGCGCGGCCGAGCGCGCGCACATCGCGCGCGAGATGCACGACGTCGTCGCGCACAACGTGTCGGTGATGGTCGCGCTGGCCGACGGCGCCGACGCCGCGTTCGAGCGCGCGCCGGACCGTGCGCGCGACGCGGTGCGGCAGGTCGCGCGCACCGGCCGGGCGGCGCTGGGGGACATGCAGCGCGTCCTCGGTGCGCTGGGGCCGGCCGCGACGGAGCCGGTGCCCGGTGGTGGCGACCAGCCGCAGGACCCCGCCGAGGTGGGTCTCGCGACGGTCGTCGAGCGCTTCGGCGCGACGGGCCTGGCGGTCACCGCGACGGGCCTGGACACGCCGCTGCCACAGGACACCGCGGTGCGGCTCGCGGTGCTGCGGATCCTCGGCGAGGCGCTGACCAACGTGCTGCGGCACGCCCCGGGCGCCCCGTCGGTCGAGGTGGCGGTGCGCCGCACGCCGACGGCCGTGGAGGTGGACGTGCTCGACTCGGGCGGCACGCGCCCGGGCGACGGGCCCGGGTCGGGCCGCGGCGTCCTCGGCATGCGCGAGCGCGCCGCCCTGCTCGGCGGGACCGTCGACGCGGGCCCGCGCCCCGGCGGCGGCTGGCGCGTGCACGCGGTCCTGCCGTGGCACGACGACGACGGAGGTGCGTGATGGCCGGCACGACGACGAGCGACGACGGGCGGCCCGCGACGACGGTGCTGCTCGTGGACGACCAGGCGCTCGTGCGCGTCGGGTTCCGGCTGGTCATCGAGTCCGAGCCGGACCTCGTGGTCGTCGGGGAGGCGTCCGACGGCGGCGCCGCGCTCGCGCAGGTCGCGGCCCTGACGCCGGACGTGGTCCTCATGGACATCCGCATGCCCGGCGTGGACGGCATCGAGGCGACGCGACGCGTCGTCGCCGAGCACCCCGGGTCGCGCGTGCTGGTCCTCACGACGTTCGACGTCGACGACCTCGCGTTCGCCGCGCTGCGCGCCGGTGCGAGCGGGTTCCTGCTGAAGTCCGCCGCCCCCGGCGAGCTCGTCGACGCGATCCGCACGGTCGCGGCCGGCACCGCCGTCGTGGCGCCGCGCGTGCTGCGCCGCATGCTCGACCTGTTCGCGCCGCACCTGCCCGCGTCCGGCGAGGTCGCCCAGCCGGGGGAGGACCCGCGCCTGAGCGTGCTCACGCCGCGCGAGCTCGACGTGCTGCGGCTCATCGCCGCGGGTGCGTCGAACTCCGAGATCGCCACCGAGCTGTACGTGTCCGAGACGACCGTGAAGACCCACGTGGGCAACGTGTTCGCCAAGCTCGGCGCGCGCGACCGCGTGCAGGCCGTGATCATCGCCTACGAGTGCGGGCTGGCCGGCAGCGCGACGCGCCGCGCCTGAGCCGCCGGCGCGGCGTCCTCTACGGAGGCCGCAAGACCACCGCAGACCATGCTGGTGCTGTGATTGTCACACCCCAGGCGTTACATTTGCAGCATGCGCACGTCCGATCTCGCGACGCTCACCGAGCTCGCCGCTGCGCAGTGGGGGCTGGTGACTACCGCCCAAGCGCAGGAGGTCGGGGTCTCGCGCATGACGCTGGCCCGTCTGGTCGACGCCGGCATCCTTGATCGGGTCGCGCACGGCGTGTACGCCACCCCGGCGGTCCTGGGCGACGAGCTGCTCGGGCTGCGGACGGCGTGGGTCGCGCTGCAGCCGCGCCGTGCCGTAACCGATCGCCTGGCGGACCCGATCGGCGCCGGCGTCGTCTCGCATGCCTCCGCCGCGCAGCTGCACGGCCTCGGCGACCTGCTTGCCGACGAGCACGAGCTCACCCTGCCGACCCGCTACCAGTCCACACGCCCCGGCGTGCGAGTGCACCGCGCGACCCTGGCGCCGGCCGACGTCACCGTGGTGGCAGGTCTGCCCGTCACCACAGCGGCGCGTACGGTCGCCGACCTCCTGGCCGCCGGCCACGACGTCGAACACGTCGGCCAGGTCGCGGCCGACGCCGTGCGTCAGGGATCGGCCGACGGCCGAGCGCTCGTGCGCGCGCTCGAGCCTGTCGCGCGACGCCACGAGTCCGGTGACGTTGCCGCGCTGACGACCCGGCTGCTGCAGGCAGGGGGTCTGGCCCCGCGTGAGCTCGGGGACCGCCTGATCGGCTCCGACGTCGGCGTCGACCTGGTCGCCCGCTCCCTGAACGACCGCCTGGTCCTGTCTCCCGAGAGCGTCAAGCTCGTCGAGGACCTCGTCACGCTCGTCGGCGTCGTAGCGAGCAACCCCGAGGTGCGTGCCCGTCTGGCCAGCATGGCCGAGCGAACCCGAGCGAGGGTTGCGCCGATCAACGAGGCCATCACCGGCACGCTCCTGCCCGGCGTCGACGCTGCGCGCGCCCGGATCGCGGCCGCCCTGCCGAGCCCGGAGACCCGCCAGCGGATGGCGACCTGGTTCGAGGACCCGGAGAACCAAGCCGCCCTGCAGCAGATCCTGCTCGCGCTGCAGACCGCCGCCCAGACCACGGCCGCGGTTGCCGACGGCGACGTCCACGAGCACGACGACGACGAGCACGACGAAGACGAGGATCAGCTGTGAACGTCACCGGGTACCGCGACGGCGTCGCGATGTGGCGCGCCATCAGCGATCGCGCACGCGTCGCCTCCAAGGAGACAGGGCGCCCGACGAACGAGCTGGTCCGCCGGTTCGTCTACGACCGCTTCCTCGCCCGCGTGTTCGCCGACCCCAGCTCGCCCTGGGTGCTCAAGGGCGGCACCGCCGTGCTCGCGCGCGTGAACGACGCCCGGCACAGCAAGGATGTCGACCTCCTGCGCAGCCTCGGCAACATCGACGACGCGCTCGAGGCGCTGCGCGCGGCCGTGGCCGTCGACCTCGAGGACCACTTCCGGTTCGTGGTCGGCACCGTGCGTCCCGTCGGCGGGCCGGCCAGCAGCCCGACGTCGCGGGCCACCGCGTGCAGATCGACGCGTACTGCGGCACCCGCAGGTGTGAGGCATTCGGGGTCGACCTGGTCACCGGCTCGCTGATGACTGCCGAGCCGGAGGTCGTGCGCTCGAGCCTGCCGCTGGAGCTGCCGGGTGTGCAGGCGCCGACGGTGCGGGCCTACCCCGTCGTCGATCACGTCGCCGACAAGCTCGCCGCCACCGAGACCGTCTACGCCGACGGCGCCCGCTCCAGCCGCGCGCGCGACCTCGTCGATCTCGTCGTGTTCGCCCGGACCCAGGCCGTCGACGGCGAGGCGCTGCACAACGCGATCGTCGCCGAGCGCCTGCACCGGCGGCTGCCGGCCAGCGAGACCTTCGCCGTCCCGCCGGCCTGGGCGACCACCTACCCGCCACTGGCAGCCAAGACGCCTCACTGCGACGGGCTCCACGACCTCGAGGCAGCGGTCAGCCTCGTCGCGGCATTCCTCGAGCCGGCCCTGACCGACGCGGCCACAGGTCACCGCTGGGACCCGGACGGTCAGGTCTGGAGCCCGCTCGGCTGACACGGGGCAGGGGCCGCGGTTCAGCGGCCGCTGGCATCCCCGACGACGCTGCGCGGGTCGGTGTTCCGCGGACACTGCGAGGTCACGCGAAGCCACGCACGAGCGGCTCCGGCAGTCGGCCCGCGACGTCGGGTGTCTGGTCCACGAGGTCCCCGTCGTCGCGGTCACGACCCGCACGAACTCGCCTGCGGGTTCCGCCGGCCCGGTCAGGGCCGCGGGGCGGGTGTGTGGAGGTGCGCGACGTCGCCGACGGTGACGACCGCGCGGTTGTGGAAGAACCCGTCCTCGCGCAGCGTCGTGATGCTGCCCGACGGCACGGGGAACGCGACGTGCCCGGCGGACGCGACGGGCATGCCGATCCACGCCGCGACGAGCAGCCCGGCGGTGAAGCCGTGCGTGACGACCACGAGGTGGTCGACGTCGAGCGTCAGCAGGTCGGTCAACGCGGCGTACGCGCGCACGGCGAGGTCGAGGCGCGTCTCGGCGCCGGGCACGCCCTCGTCGTGGCGCAGCCGGTCGCCGACGGCGGGCGGCGGCACGAAGCGCGCGTCGAGCCACGCCTGCGGGCGGCCGCCCGCCTCGCCGTAGGACTTCTCGCGCAGCCGCGCGTCGAACGTGGGGGTCACGGCGAGCGCCGAGGCGACGACCTCGGCGGTCCGGCGGGTGCGCAGCAGGTCCGACGACGCGACGGCGACGCCCGCCCCCGCGGTGATGCGCGCCCGCAGCGCCGCCCCGATCGCCGCCGCCTGGCGCTCGCCCAGCGGTGTGAGGTCGGAGTCGAACTGCCCGCCGACCAGGCCGTCGACGTGGTGCGTCGCCTCGGGGTGCGTGACGACGTGCACGGTGCGCTCGCGCACGGGGACGCGGCCGGGCACGGGTGGCAGCGGCACGGGGTCCGCCGCCACGGGCGGCGCGGCGTAGATCAGCTCGGGGTCGCCCTCGTCGAGCCCGTCGACGACGCCGACGCACGCCCACCCGGCCGCGTCGAGCACCGCCTGCATGGGTCGGTTCGACAGGTTCGTCGACGTGAAGACCTTCGGCGTCGCGCGCGTGCCGGACGCGTGCGCGAGCAGCGCCGTCGCGACGCCGCGGCGCCGTGCGGCGGGCGCGACCTTGACCAGCTCGACGAGGTCGTGGCCGAAGAAGTGCGGCACGACGACCGCGAACCCTGCGACCTCGCCGGCCGTCCCGGCGACGCGCAGCGCACCCGTCGATGCCCACGCGGCCACGTCGTCGCCGCTCAGGGTGCCGCCGGTCGCGTGGTCGAGGTCGAGGACGGCGGGCACGTCCGCGGGCGTGGCGCGGCGGGTCTGCGGAGTCGGGTGGGCGCTCACGCGGGCACGCTAGCGACGGCCGTCGCGTCGGGCCAGGGGGATCGTGCCGTCCGTACCGGGCGGCACGCCCGTCGCCGTCCGCGAGCGCACGTCGGTCTGGTGCGCACCACACGGCCCGTCACGCGAGTCGCCGCGTCACGACCCCGCGCGGCGCAGCAGCACGACCCGCTCGTCGTCGGCGGGCACCTCGACCCGCTCGACCGTGAGCCCCGCGCCCTCGGCCAGCAGCCGGAAGCCGTCGTCGGTGTACCAGTGCATCACCCAGTCGCGGTCGGCCTCCTGCACGCCGTCGGGGCCGTCGAGCCGGTAGCGCACGTGCGTCGTGCGCGTCCGTGCGGCGGCGTCGTACTCCTCGCCGACGACGTGGAACCGCGCCTGCCGGCCCTGCTCGGTGACGGCCTCGCGGACCCGGCCGATCTGCTCGGCGGGAGTCGGCGGCGGCGACCACAGCGGCACGAGCGCCGCGCCGCCGGGCAGCAGGTGCCGCGTGATCGACAGCAGCGCGGCCGCCGCGGTCGCGTCGTCGGGCAGCAGGTTGAACGTCGCGCCCGCGAGGTACACCGACCGGAACCGCCGCGGCAGCGCGAGGTCCTCCATGCGCTGGTGGTGCACGGTGGCGGTCAGCCCCTGCGCGGCGGCCTTCTCGCGGCAGCGCCGCACCATGTCGGCCGACGAGTCGACGCCCTCGACGTCGATCCCCGCCGCCACCAGCTCGAGGAACGGGCCGACGTCGCCGCAGCCCAGCTCGAGCGCGGGCTCACCCTCCGCGCGGACGAAGTCGAGGTACGGACCGGCCTCGACGACGTCGCCCCGCAGCGGCCCGTAGGCCTCGGCGACGATCCCGGTGTAGAAGTCCGCAGCGCGCATGGCGGCACGCTAGTGAGGCGTCCACGGCCGCGACCAGGGGATTCGACGCGCGGTCGCCGAGGGCGCCACCGGCCCGCCCGACCGGGCAGCCCCTCACGACGCGCAGGCGACCTGCGGCGTCCCCGGCGTCCCGGTGGCGATGAACCCGAACGTCGTCGTCCCGCCCGCCGCGAGGGCGCCGTTGTAGGGCGCGTTGCTCACGACGACGCTCGTCCCGGACGTCGTCTGGACGCCGTTCCACAGCGTGCTCACGGTCGCGCCGGTCAGCGTCACGCGCCACGACGTGAGCGCCGCCGCACCCGCCGTGACCGTGACCTCGCCCTGGTAGCCGCCCGACCACGTGCTGACGGCCCGGAACGTCGCGGTGCACGCGGCACCGGGCGTCGGGGTGGTCGTCGGCGTGGGCGTGACGGTCGGGGTGGGCGTCGGAGTCACGGTGGGCGTGGGCGTCACGGTCGGCGTCGGCGTCGGCGTCGGTGTGGGCGTCGTGCCGCCGCCGGACGTCGTGTACGGGACGACCGTCCGCGGTGCGGAGCACTTGCCGCCGCACGCGGCGGGCAGCGAGAACGCGTACTCGCGCCCGCCGAAGAGGTAGGCGTCGGTGACGTCCTTGACGCGGATCCGGTAGTCGGTGCCGCCGGGCGTGGTCGGCTTCACCAGGAACGACTGCCCCATGTCGGTGTTCATGGGGGTCGGGACCCACGCGCCGTCGGCGTAGTGCTCGACGCCGTGGATGCCGTTGGGCAGGTGGTTGATGGACACCCCGGCCCACCAGCGCTCGGATCCCTGGATGAACCCGATCTCGATGTCCCCGGTGTAGTGCGGGGCCTCGATGAACTCCCAGGTCACCTTGCGGTTGCCCCAGTGCGCGGGCTCGAGGTCGCCGACCGCGGCGCCGTCCTTCACGAACCGGTTGATGGCGGCGTGCGCGAGGTCGAGGTGGTACGGGTCGTCGCGGCACCACGCGTTGGGGTCGCCGCAGCTGTCGGCGACGAGCATGTCGAGCGTCGCGCCGTTGTACCTGTCCTCGACCCACGCCCCGTTGCGGCAGAACGCCTGCCCGGCGGCGCCGTCGTTGAGTCCCGTGCAGTAGTCGTCGATGGTCACGCGCACCCACCGGCCGCAGTTGCGGCCGTTGTCCCACATGCCCGTCTTCGGGTCGCCGGTGGCCATCGGGCGCGGGTACATGGCGTAGTCGCCGGGGGTGTGGAACACGTTGAGCGCGATCCAGTTCTGCGTCTCCAGCTGGTCCTGCGGCAGCCCGCAGCCGCCGTAGGGTGCGCCGAGGTTGTCGAACCACGTCGCGTTGCCCGTCACGGGTGCGGGCTCGCCGCCCGGGGTGATGGCCTGCGTGGTGGGCGCCTGCCTGGCGACGGCCTGCGCCCCGGAGGGGGCCGCGACGAGCGCGGCACCCGTCAGCAGCACGGCGAGCACGTGGCTCCACGACCGGAGCAGCCTCTGCGCGGACATCACGGTCCCTCTCGGTGGGCGACGGGTCGCGCCGAGTGTGCTCCTGCTGCGGGCCCGGCGGGCGGGGGTCGGGCGTCGTCCGGGGCTGCGAATCGTTTCCGACGACGGACGGGCCCGCCCGACCCCGTCAGGCGCTCACCGCAGCCGCGTCCACGTCCCCTCGGAGACCACCTCGACCACGCCGTCGACGACCGCGATCGCCGTCTGCTCGTCGATCGCGTACGCGGGGACGTCGAGGTCGGCCGCCCACCGTTCCGCGTCGGCCGGGGTGTTGGTCGGGAACGCGTTCAGGTGCGGGAAGATCGCGAAGTCGACGAGGCCCAGCGTGCGGTCGTCCGGTGCGGACGGCCACTCGACGAAGGACGGGCCGATGCGCGGCGTCAGCACCATGCTTCCCGCGCTCACGCCCACCCACACCGTGTCCGTCAGCGACGGCAGCAGCTCCGCGACGCCCGACGCGCGCAGCCAGTGGGCCAGGTAGGTCGCGTCGCCGCCGTCGACCAGCAGCACGTCGGCCTCCCGCAGCCACGTCTCCCAGCGCCGTGAGCCCGTCGACGGCAGCGCCGTCAGCTCCAGGACGCCGAGCGACGCCCACCCCAGACCCGTCAGGTGCGCGTCGCCCGCGACGACGCGCCGCACCGACGCCGGCCCGCACATCGGGTGCCCCCACTGCGCGGTCGGGATGCACAGCGCATGCGCCTCGGCGACGGGCTTGCCGAGCAGCCGCACGAGCGCGTCGTGGATCGACGGGTTGGTGACCCCGCCCGACGTGAGCAGCAGCTTCATGGCACCTCCGGGTCGGCGTGGACGTCCTGGTCCGACCGACCGCCGGGAGCGCCGAACCTCATCGGGGTGCGCGGACCGGCTCTCGGGCGGGTCGCCGGTGGTGGCGGGGTCGCGACTCCTACGCTGCCGCCATGGCCCGCCCCACCCGCCGCGTCCAGGTCGCCCGCCGCCGACGGCGCCGGCTCGCCCGGGTCGACAACGACCTCACCGACCTGGAGTGGGGCGCGCTGCGGGACGCGTGGGGCGGCTGCGCCTACTGCGGCGCGGCCGACCGTCCGCTGCAGCGGGACTGCGTCCTGCCGATCTCGCGCGGCGGTCGCTACACCGTCGACAACGTCGTGCCCGCGTGCGGGGCGTGCAACGCCAGCAAGTGCAACACCGAGGTCGTGTCGTGGCTGCGCCGCAAGAAGCTCGACGAGCGCGCGTTCCTGCTGCGGCACGCGACGATCCGCCGGGCGCTGGGTGCGCCGGCGTCGGCCGAGGTCCCGGTGCCCGCCGACGTGCCGGTGCCGACCGCCGTCCCGGTGCCGGCTGAGGTCCCGGTGCCGGCCACGCCGTCGGCCTGAGCGTGCCGCGCCGACGTCCGGGTGCGCGCGGTCGCACCCGGACGCCGGCCCGGTCGTGAGGGCAGAGCTCAGCCGACCTTCACGAGCTGCCACTGCTGGTTGGCGCCGTTCCAGTCGCTGTACTGCACGACGTTCGCGCCGTCGGCGGTGGAGGCGCCCTGCACCTCGACGGCCTTGCCGCTGTTGCGGTTGATCAGCTGCACGTAGCCCTCGATGGTCTGGAGGCTGAACTGCTGGTTGGTGCCGTTGTTGTCGGTCCACTGCTGGATCGTCGCGCCGTCGGCGGTGGACTTCGCGGCCACGTCGAGCACCTTGCCCGACAGCCGCGACCTCAGCTTGTAGTAGCCGTTGCCGGCGTCGACGAACTGCCACTGCTGCTGGTTGCCGCCGTTGCGGGACCACTGGGCGATGCGCGCACCGTCCGCGGTGGACAGGTTGTACACGTCGAGGGCCTTGCCGCTGTTGCGGTTGACGAGCGTGTACCAGGCGGAGGTGTCGACCGTGCCGGGGGTCCCGGGGTTGCCCGGGTTGCCGGCGGGGTTGCCGATGCTGCCGGGCACGGAGCGCAGCGCCGCGAACCAGGCGGCGGCCATCTTGTCGTAGCCCGCCGCGTTGGGGTGCACGCCGTCGGGCAGGTCGGCGGTGCTGACCGCCCGGTACATGTCGACCAGGTGCACCTTCTTGCCCGCGGCGGCGCGGCTCTGCACGAGGCCCGGGATCGCGGAGTTGTAGGCGCGGACCTGCGCGTCGGCGAACGACACGGGGATCAGGGTCGCGACGAACACGTCGGTCTGCGGGGACGTGCTGGTGATCTTGTCGACGACGGACGCGAGCCGCGCGGGCGCGTTGGCGAGGTCGCGGTTCTGGGTGATGTCGTTGGTGCCGATGTGCAGCAGCACGGTGCGCGGCTGGTACGTGCGCACCCAGCTGACGACGTTGGCGTCGATCTGGTCGATCCGCCAGCCGGAGTGGCCCTCGTGGTCGTGGTCGCCGAGGCTGCCCGGCCCGTTGAAGCCCGACCCGACGAAGTCCGTCGTGTAGCCGTTCTGCGCGAGGCGCTGCCAGAGCCCGACGCGGTACCCGCCGCCGCCGGTCATGCCGACGCCCTCGGTGATCGAGTCGCCCAGCGGCATGACGCGCGTGCCGCCGTTGCTCTCGGCGGACGCCGGCACGGACGTGGCGACGACACCTCCGGCCAGCGCGAGGCTGAGCGTGACGGCCACGAGGAGCCGTCGGGCGAGTCGGTGCATGGCGTCTGCCTCCTGTGATCGCGGCGCTGCGGTCGACCGCCGATGTGAGCGTTCACGTGGCGGATCCGGTCACTGTGGCACGCGCGCGGCGGGCCGGGCGATCAGCACAAACGATTAGGTGCGGTCGTCGCTCAGAGCTCGCGGAGCATCGTGTCCGAACCCGTCCGCGAGGGTGGCACGATCGCCGCATGGCACCGATGCCCGTGCCGGACCTGCTCGAGACCGATCGCCTCGTGCTGCGGCCCCGCCGGGCCGAGCACGCGGCGACGTACCGCCTGCTGTGGACCGAGCGGGACCCGCGGGTGCCGGAGCACCGGCGCATCGACGCCCACGGTCGGCCCACCGTCGCGGACGTGGCCGCGCGGCTCGGCGACGAGCCCGGACTCCTCGCCGTGCACCGCAGGGACACCGACGAGGTCGTCGGGTACTGCGGCCTGACGGGGTGGGGGAGCCCGCCGCCCGACGAGCCCGAGCTGGTGTTCGAGCTGCTGCGTGCCGCGCAGGGCCGCGGCTACGCCACCGAGGCGGGACAGGCGGTCGTCGCGTGGGCGCGTGAGTCGGGCTGCTCGCGGCTGCGGGCGACGGTGTGGGACTGGAACGTGGCCTCCCGCCGGGTGCTGGCGAAGCTCGGGTTCCGCGAGACGGGCGACGTGGTGGCACGGTCCGCCGCGGGCTGCAGCCTGCTGACGGTTCGGGACCTCTGAGCGGGTCGGCGCGCTGCCGCGAGCGCTGGTGGCCAACCCTCGTGCCCACTCGACCGACCTCCGCGGCCAGGAGAACACGCTCGCCGTCTCACCGAGCTGTCCGGATCCTCGTCGTGCGCGCCGCCGTCAACCACGGCTGCTCTCGCAGGCCGTCGGTGAGCTCACGTCACGCGGCCGACCGAGATTCCTCTTCGAGTCGTCCATCGAGCATCCGGACCGTCCGGTCGACCGAGTCGAGTGTCGAGGCGTCGTGCGAGACGACGAGTGTCGCCGCGTCGAGCTCACGGGCGAGGCGGGTGATGAGGTCGATGACCTGGGTGCCGCGGGCGTGGTCGAGCGCCGATGTCGGTTCGTCGACCAGGAGGACCTGCGGTGCGCCGATGAGCGCGCGGGCGATCGCCACCCGCTGGCGCTGCCCGCCGGACAGCTGAGCGGGTCGCTTGTGCGCGTGGTCGCTCATCCCCACCTCGGCGAGGAGGTCCAGGGCCTGCGTTCGCACGCTGGCGGGCCGGTTGCCGCGCAGGTGTGCGTGGAGCTCGAGCTGCTCGAGCGCGGTCAGGGATCCCAGCAGCTGGGGCGACTGGAAGACGATGCCGATCCGGTCGAGACGTGTCCTGGTGGCTGCCGCGACGCCCGTGCCCGGGTGGAAGACGACGTCCTGGCCGATCCGGACGGTGCCGGTCGTGGGCCGGG
Organism: Cellulomonas iranensis NBRC 101100 = JCM 18110; assembly: GCF_001552375.1. Taxonomy (GTDB): domain Bacteria; phylum Actinomycetota; class Actinomycetes; order Actinomycetales; family Cellulomonadaceae; genus Cellulomonas; species Cellulomonas iranensis. Next base: position 57,374 of record NZ_BCRB01000004.1, read on the forward strand.
TGAGGCCACCGGCCACGGCGAGCAGGCTCGACTTGCCGGAGCCGGACGGTCCCAGCAGGGCAGTCGTGGTGCCCGACGGGATGGTCAGGTCGAGGTCCTCGACGGCGGTGAGGGTCGAGTCGCCGTCCGGGTAGACGAGGGTGACGGCGTCCAGGTGCAGGTTCATGGTGTGTCCTCCGGTGCTCAGCGTGCGGCGAGAGCGGCGTGGGGGTCGATGGTGGTGATGCGGGCGATGGCCATGACTGCGCCGATCAGACCGAGGGAGATCAGGGCCGCCGCCGGGATCAGCGTCGTCGTGGTGGTGACGACCACGGGGACGACCCCGGACAGCAGGGTGGCGCCGACGGTGGCCAGCCCGGTGCCCAGGCCGACCCCGAGCAGCAGGACGACCAGCGCTTGGCCGATGGCGTCGCGCAGCAGGTAGCGGGTGGAGGCGCCGAGCGCCTTGAGGACGGCGATGTCGCCGAATCGGCTGATGGTCCAGACGGTGAAGAACGCGCCGACCACCAGCGCCGAGATCGCGATCAGGAACGCCTGCATGGTCAGCAGCGAGCCGTTCTCGGACGAGAACGAGCTGATCGCGGCGCGTGCCTCGCCGACACCCAGCGTCGTGGTGCCCGCGCCGGCGTCGGTGCGGCGGACGGTGTCGTCGTCGACGGCCCCGGTCACCGCGACGACGGTCGCGGTGTCCCCCTCGTCGGACGCGGGTGCTCGCCCGCCGATCGTCTGCCAGTCGGCCAGCGCGACCCACACGACGGGGGTGTGGGCGTAGGAGGCGTCGACGTCCAGGACCCTCTCCACGCGCAGGTCATGGCCCCCCAGGCTCACCGTGTCGCCGGCGGCCACCGACAGGGTGTCGGCAGCGCCCCGGGACACGGTCACCGTCGCACCGGTCGGCGCGGGCGTGTCGGCGGGCAGCAGGGTCGATCCCGGCTCGACGCCGAACGCGGTGACGGCGGCCGTCGTGGCCGCCGACTGCGCGCGTGTGGTCGCCACGCCGAGGAGCTCGGCGCCCTCGACACCGGCCGCTGCGGACCAGACGTCCCTCTGGGCGGAGGTGACGGTGGACGCGGTGAAGTCCGGGCTGCCGTCCGCCTCGGGCGTCGTGAACGCGAGGTGGTCGACCGGCAGGTCTGTGACGGCCGACGTCGACTCCCGAGCGAGGCCGGCGGTCAGCGAGGAGAGGAACGTGACGAGGAACGTGATCAGCGTGATCACGACGAGCATGAGGGCGAAGCGGCCACGGGCGTGGCGCAGGTCGCGCAGCGCGACGAACATGGGACCTCCTGGTCTGCGGGCTGCCACCAGCCTGCGCGGATCGGCGGTCCGGTCCATCGGCCCCCGGGGCGCACGTCCGCCGACGAAGGGTGGCCGCCCGGCTCCACCTTTCGGCCGATGCCTCACGCCTGGCCGTGGCTACCGTGGGGAGATGCGTGCGCAGACCCTGCCGTCGGTGACCCGGCGCCTGCTCGTCGGGCTCGACGTCCTGGTGGCCGGCCTGCTCGTCGTCGCGGTGCTGCGGACCTCCGACCCGGTCCCGCCGTGGGTCACCGTGCTGCCCATCGCGGTGTTCGCGGCCCTGTACGGGACGGGACGCGCCACGATCCGGGTCCACGACACCCCCCTGGACGCAGCTCGGGGCCGCTGGTGGCCGGCGGGCGCCTGGATCACCGCGCTGATCGTCTCCTGGGCCCTCCTGCTGCAGCTGAGCGAGGGTGCCCTGTGGATCGCCTTCCCCCTGATGCTGCTGCAGATGCACGTCCTCGGACCGCGCCGCGGGGTGCTCGCGGTGGTCGTCACCACCGTCGTCGCGGGCATCGACGGCATGCTGCAGCGCGCGCCCACGGACGCCTCCGTCGCCCCGGTGATCGGCCCCGTCGTCGGGGCGGGCGTCGCCGTGGCCGTCGTCCTGGGCCTCGAGGCGCTCGTGCGCGAGTCCCAGGAACGGCAGCGGATGCTCGAGGAGCTCGCCCGCGCCCGCGACGACGTCGCCGCCGCCGAGCGGGAGGCCGCGGTCGCGACCGAGCGGGAACGCCTGGCACGCGAGATCCACGACACCCTCGCGCAGGGCTACTCCGCGATCGAGCTCCTCCTGCGGGCAGCAGGGGGGAGCGTGGGGCACGACGCGACCCGCGCGCGCGCCTACATCGACCAGGCGCGCAGCACCGCACAGGAGAACCTCGCCGAGGCCCGCCGGTTCGTCCGCGCGCTCGCCCCGGCGGACCTGGACGGCACGACACTCCTCGCGGCGCTGCACCGCATCGCGGACAGGACCCGGGCGGCGGCGGTCACGTCCCCGGCCGCCGAGCACGAGCCTGCGGGGGCGGCGCCGGGATCGCTGATCGTGCGTGTCCGGACCTCGGGCAGGCCCCGGCCCCTTCCGGTGCAGGTCGAGGCCGCGCTGGTGCGCGTCGCCCAGTCGGCCCTGGCCAACGTCGTCCAGCACGCCGCCGCCCGGCACGCCACCCTCACTCTCAGCTTCCTGCCCGACGAGGTCATCCTGGACGTGGTCGACGACGGGCGCGGCTTCGACCCGGACCGGCAGGCCCCACCCGACCGGCCCGGCGGGTTCGGCCTCACCGCGATGCACTCCCGGGCGCGCGAGCTCGGCGGCTCCCTCACGGTCGAGGCCGGCCCGGGTGACGGCACCGCCGTCGCCGTCCGCATCCCCGTCCACGACGAGGACGACGCCGATACGGCCGCACCCACCCGCGCGACGCAGCACCAGGGGGACCGGTGATCGACGTCGTGCTCACGGACGACCACCCGGTCGTGCGCGCCGGCCTGCGGGCGGTCATCGAGAGCGAGCCCGACATGCACGTCGTCGAGGAGTTCAGCACCGCCGAAGCGCTCCTGGCCCACATCCGCAGCGGCGGACGGGCCGACGTGCTCCTCCTCGACCTCCAGTTCGGCCCGGGCCACCTCGGCGGCGCGGACGCCACCCGGCAGATCGTCCAGGCCGGCGGCCCACCCGTGCTGATCCTGACGACCTACGGCTCCGACACCGACATCCTCACCGCCGTCGAAGCGGGAGCGACCGGGTACCTCCTCAAGGACGCCCCCACCGACGAGCTCACCTCCGCCGTCAGGGCCGCCGCCGCCGGATCCGTGACGCTCGGCCCGGCCGTCCAGGCGCGGCTCGTGGACCGCATGCGCCGCCCTGGCGTCTCCCTCACGCTGCGCGAGCTCGAGATCCTCCGCATGGTCGCGCTCGGCCGCTCCAACGACGCCATCGCACGGGAGCTCTTCATCTCCCGTGCGACCGTGAAGTCCCACCTCGCCCACACCTACGACAAGCTCGGCGTCCAGTCGCGGACCGAGGCGGTCGCTCGTGCTCGCGAACGCGGCATGCTCCCGGGCTGACGCGGGCACGCAGCGTCTGGGGTCCCCTCGGCGTCGGGGCCATGACCTTCGCCCTGACACGGAGGTGAGACGGCGGCACGATCACCCTGGTGATCCTCAACCGCTCGACCAGCGCGGTGAACGGCGCCGTCGTCCAGGTGCCGCAGCTGGTCAGGTCGGCGCTCCACACGATGACGTCGTAGTGCTCCAGCCGGGCGCCCCGCACCACGGCCGTCAAAGGCAGCCAGGTGACGGTCGACGTCCACGACGGCTCGACGTGGAGCATCGTCGCCGGGTCGGGCGTCTTGCCGCCCGCCCTCGATCAGACTAAATTCTTGGTCTATGGATCAGGTCTCGCTCTCGGACGCCAAGGTCCACCTGAGCGCATACGCGCTTGATGTCGTGAACACGCACAACAGGCTCTCGATCACACGTCACGGACGCCGGGAGCTCGTTCTCATCAGCGCAGACGACCTGGACGCGCTCGAGGACACCCTCGAGATCCTGGCGTCCGAGCGGCTCATGGCGGACGTGGACCGCGCGCGTCAGGAGCTTGCGCGCGGCGAGGTCGACTTCGAGCGCCCGGACTGGTCCGACGTCTCCGACGACGCCACGTGAGCTACCGCGTCGGGTGGACGCCGACGGCGAAGAAGGGCATGAGGGGGTTGCCGCCGAAGATCAGGGACGCGGTGGACTCCTTCATCTACGGGCCGCTGGCAGACAACCCGCAACGTGTCGGCAAGCGCCTGCGTTCACCGCTGGAGGATCAGCACAGCGCCCGGCGTGGTGAGTACCGCGTGCGGTACGTCATCCACGAGGACGAGCGCACGGTCACCATCATGGGGGTCGACCACCGACGCGACGCGTACCGCCCGCACTGACCCGAGTCACGCGAGAAGGTGCGCCTCTGACCACTGGCCGGCCGATCGACATGGGTCCCCGTTGCTCACGCCCCCACGGGAGAACCGCCTCGACCTCGCAGTGACCAGCGCATGGGCCTGATGCACGAGTGGGCGACAGGCGGTCTCAGGCGGCGAGTGCGACCTGAGTGGTCATGATGGTCTCGAGCTCGATGGGTGCCAGCCGTCCGAGTAGGCGTTGTCGCCGGCGGAGGCGACGTGGCCCATCGATCCGATCAGGTCGTGGCCGCCCAGGACGCGGGCCACCTTGCGGCTGCGGAACTGGCTGCGGCCTTGGTCCCGGGATCCGACCGAGCGGGAACAACGACAAGTGCGTCAAGGTTGAGCCCAGCAGACTCAACTTCTCCCGCCTCGACTTGTCGAACGACGCGACGCCGTCGCAGACTTGAGCCAGGCGGGCTCAAGACGTCGAGCACTCCACGCAGCAGGAGCCCGCGAGGTTCCGGAAGGAAGGCACGCACATGGCACGAGCAGTCGGCATCGACCTCGGCACCACCAACTCCGTGGTCGCCACCCTCGAGGGCGGCGAGCCCACGGTCATCGCGAACGCGGAGGGGTCGCGCACGACTCCGTCCGTGGTGGCGTTCTCCAAGACCGGCGAGGTGCTGGTCGGCGAGGTCGCCAAGCGCCAGGCCGTCACCAACGTCGACCGCACCATCTCGTCCGTCAAGCGCCACATGGGCACGGACTGGACGACGACGATCGACGACAAGAAGTACACCGCGCAGGAGATCAGCGCCCGCATCCTCGGCAAGCTCAAGCGTGACGCCGAGGCGTACCTGGGTGAGCCCGTCACCGACGCGGTCATCACCGTCCCGGCGTACTTCAACGACGCCGAGCGCCAGGCCACCAAGGACGCGGGCACCATCGCGGGCCTCAACGTCCTGCGCATCATCAACGAGCCCACCGCCGCGGCCCTGGCCTACGGCCTGGAGCGCGGCAAGGAGGACGAGAACATCCTCGTCTTCGACCTCGGCGGCGGCACGTTCGACGTGTCCCTCCTGGAGGTCGGCAAGGACGACGACGGCTTCTCGACCATCGAGGTCCGCGCGACCGCCGGCGACAACCGCCTCGGCGGCGACGACTGGGACGCCGCGATCGTGGCGCACCTGGTCACCGAGGTGAAGAACACCACGGGCGTCGACCTGTCGAAGGACAAGATCGCGCTGCAGCGTCTGCGCGAGGCCGCCGAGCAGGCCAAGAAGGAGCTGTCGTCCGCGACCAGCACCAACATCTCGCTGCAGTACCTCTCGATGAGCGAGAACGGCCCCATCCACCTCGACACCAAGTTGACGCGCGCGCAGTTCCAGCAGATGACGCAGTCGCTGCTCGACCGCGTGAAGGCGCCGTTCCACCAGGTCATCCGCGACGCGGGCATCTCCGTGAAGGACATCGACCACGTGGTCCTCGTCGGCGGCTCGACCCGCATGCCCGCGGTGTCCGAGGTCGTCACCGAGCTGACGGGCGGCAAGGAGCCCAACAAGGGCGTCAACCCGGACGAGGTCGTGGCCGTCGGCGCCGCGCTGCAGGCCGGCGTCATGAAGGGCGACCGCAAGGACGTCCTGCTCATCGACGTCACCCCGCTGTCGCTCGGCATCGAGACCAAGGGCGGCGTGATGACCAAGCTCATCGAGCGCAACACGGCCATCCCCACCAAGCGGTCCGAGATCTTCTCGACGGCCGAGGACAACCAGCCGTCCGTGCTGATCCAGGTCTTCCAGGGCGAGCGCGAGTTCGCGCGGGACAACAAGCCGCTCGGCACGTTCGAGCTCACGGGCATCGCGCCCGCGCCGCGCGGCGTGCCGCAGATCGAGGTCACGTTCGACATCGACGCGAACGGCATCGTGCACGTGTCCGCCAAGGACCGCGGCACGGGCAAGGAGCAGTCGATGACGATCACCGGCGGCTCGGCCCTCCCCAAGGAGGACATCGACCGCATGGTCAAGGACGCCGAGGAGCACGCCGCCGAGGACAAGAAGCGCCGCGAGGAGGCCGAGACCCGCAACACCGCGGAGCAGCTCGTCTACCAGACGGAGAAGCTGCTGGCCGACAACGGCGACAAGCTGTCCGACGACGTCAAGGGCGAGGTCTCCGGTGCGGTGACCGACCTCAAGACGGCGCTCGAGGGCACCGACCTCGACGACGTCAAGGCCAAGCACGCGGCCCTGCTGACCGCGAGCCAGAAGATCGGCGAGGCGCTCTACGCCCAGCAGGACGCCCCTGCCGCCGACGCCCCCGCGGGTGACGCGGCCGGCCAGACGGCGTCCGACGAGGACGTGGTCGACGCCGAGATCGTGGACGACGAGGACGACAAGAAGTGACCGACGACCAGCACCCCTCGGGGTCGGGTGCGCCCGACCCCGAGGAGACCCCCCGTGTGACCGACAAGCGCCGCATCGACCCGGAGACCGGGCAGCTGCGCGAGCCGACCCCCGAGGAGGCGGTCCTGGCCGAGGCCGAGCAGGCCGCGGCCGCCGCCGAGGAGGAGGTCGTGCTCGAGGGTCTCGTCGAGGCGCAGAAGCTCGCCGCCGAGCGGCTCGACGACCTGCAGCGCGCCCAGGCGGCGCACTACAACCTCGAGCAGCAGTACAACGCGTACGTGAAGCGGTCCAAGGCCGAGGCCCTGGCCTCGCACGACCGCGGCGTCGCGGCGGTCGCCGAGGCGCTCATCCCGGTGCTCGACGACATCGAGCTGGCTCGCCAGCACGGCGACCTCACGGGGCCGTTCGCGTCGATCGCCGAGAAGCTCGAGGGCACGCTGCAGCGGTTCGGCGTCGAGCGCTACGGCGCCGCAGGCGAGCCGTTCGACCCCGAGGTGCACGAGGCGCTCATGCACGCGCACTCGGCCGACGTCACGGAGCCGACCGTGCAGCAGGTGCTGCAGCCCGGCTACCGCACGCCCGACCGGATCCTGCGCGCGGCGCGCGTCGCCGTGGTGGACCCCGAGGGCTGACGGCACCATCATCGTCACCACGCCCGGGGCGGCGGCCGGTCCGCCGGCCGCCGCCCCCGCAGCACCACGACGGAGCACCACCACGCACACCGCACGCACCACGCACCGACCGCCGCACGGCGGTCCGCAGCACGTCAGGAGGGAGGCGCCGTGACCGGCCAGGACTGGCTCGAGAAGGACTTCTACGCCGTGCTCGGCGTCCCCAAGGACGCCGACGCGGCCGCGATCAAGAAGGCGTACCGCAAGCTCGCGCGCCAGCTGCACCCCGACCAGAACCCCGGGGACGCGGCCGCCGAGGCGCGGTTCAAGGACATCGGCGAGGCGTACGCGGTCCTCTCGGACGCCGAGCAGCGCCAGCAGTACGACCAGCTGCGCGCCATGGCCGGCGGGGCCCGCTTCACCGCGGGCGGCCGCCCCGGTGCGGGCGGCGCGCAGGGCTTCGAGGACGTCTTCGGCGGCATGTTCGGCGGCGCCAACGGCCCCGGCGGCCGCGTCCGCTACTCCACCGGCGGCGGTGGCGGCAGCGGGTTCGAGGACATCCTCGGCGGGCTGTTCGGCGGCGGCGGGTTCGGCGCGCAGCGCGGCCCGCAGCCCGGCGCCGACCTCACCGCCACCACGACCCTGCCGTTCCGCACCGCGGCCGAGGGCTCGACGATCTCGCTGTCCGTCGAGGGGCGCACCGTCAACGCGCGCATCCCCGCGGGCGTGCGCGACGGGCAGAAGATCCGGCTGCGCGGCAAGGGACGCCCCGGCGACCCGGGCGCGCCCGCCGGCGACCTCGTCATCACGGTGCACGTCGAGCCGCACCCCGTGTTCACGCTCGACGGCAGCAACCTGCGCGTCACCGTGCCCGTCGCGTTCGACGAGGCCGCGCTCGGCGCGACCATCGACGTCCCGACGCTCGACGGCTCGACCGTGCGCGTCAAGGTGCCCGCCGGCACGCCGTCGGGCCGCACGCTGCGCGTCAAGGGCAAGGGCGTCACGACGTCGTCCGGCACGGGCGACCTGCTGGTGACCGTGCAGGTCGTCGTGCCGCAGAAGCTGTCCGCCGCGGCCAAGGAGGCCGTGCAGGCGTTCGGCATCGCGACGTCCGGCGAGGACGTGCGCGCCGACCTCATGGCGCAGGCACGCCGCTGACCGCAGGAGACACCAGGGGGAGAGGAGCGAGGGGAGGAGGACGATGGACGAGGACGCCAAGGTCTACGTGATCTCGGTCGCCGCACAGCTCGCCGGCATGCACCCGCAGACGCTGCGGCAGTACGACCGCCTCGGACTCGTCCAGCCCGCTCGCACGCGCGGCCGCGGCCGTCGGTACTCGATGCGTGACATCCAGGTGCTGCGCGAGGTGCAGCGGCTGTCGCAGGACGAGGGCGTGAACCTCGCGGGCATCAAGCGCATCCTCGAGCTCGAGGCCGAGGTGCGCGCCGCGCGCCGCCAGGTCGAGTTCCTGCGCACGCTCGTCGACCCCGGGCGCCGCGTGTTCCGCGCCGACCCCACGGGCAACGTCGTCGCCGACCGCCTCCACCCCCTCGCCGAGGCGGCCCCGAACCGTCGCACCGTGCGCTGGGCGCCCCGCCAGCTCACGCGCGGCCCGTCCCGCGCCGACTGACCCTCCCGCCGTCACGCCGCTGCCGGCCGTGGTGCTCCAGCGGCCCCGGTGGTCAGGGCGTCGGCTCACCCGCTACGCCTACCGGGTGACACCCGCACGGACGGTCCCTGCCGGGCGTGCCCCGGCGGTACTGTCGGCCCGGCGCGAGCCCGTCGCGTCGTGGTCTGCCACGAAGAGGTGCCCGTGCGCGCTGCCCGAGCCGTGCCGACCGTGCTCGCCGTCACCCTCCTGCTGACTGCGCTCGGGGTCGCGCCCGCGACGGCGGGCCGTCCGTGCGTCGTCACGTTCCACGGTGAGACCGTGGAGGGCACGATCTCGTCGCCACCGCTGCCCGGCATGACCGTCGACGTGGTCGGGACGTACGACGACGCCGACCTCGGCGTGGTGGCCACGACGACCTCCGACGCCGGGGGCGGGTTCGCATTCGCGTTCCCGTGCGTCGCCGCCTCCGCGGTGGTCCGCGTCACCGATCCCACGGGCTACTACCCGGTGACGTACGGCACGGCGAGCTCGGACGTCGAGCACGCCGAGGGCATGTGGCTCGGGGAGGGCGTCGACCTCGGCGCGAGGAGCGTGCGGCTCACCCCTCCCGGGCGCTTCGTCCCCGTCGAGCCCACCCGGGTCATCGACACGCGGGACGACGCCGAAGGGCCCCTCGGCCCGGGGGAGCGGGCGCGGTTCCTGCTCGACGACCTCCCCGACGACGTCAACGCCGTCGTCCTCAACCTCACCGCCACACGGGGCACCGCGCCGACGAGCTTCGTCTCCGCGCTCTGGTACGAGCACGCCGAGCCCGACACGAGCGTCCTCAACCCGTCGGCGGGCCGCGACGTCGCCAACCTCGTGACGCTCCCCGTGAGCAGGTACAGCGAGTCCGGCCAGTACGAGGTGATCCTCTACAACAACGCCGGATTCACGCACGTGGTCGCCGACCTCGCCGGCTTCTACTCCATGGTCGAGGGTGCGGGCTTCGAGCCGGTCTCCCCGCAGCGGGTGCTCGACACGCGGTCGACGACGCCGCTGGGTCCTCGCACCACGCGCGACCTCGTGCTCGCCGGCCCGGGTGGGCACGCCCCGCCAGGCGCAGTCGCCGTCGCGGTCACGATCACGAGCACGCGTGCGACAGCGCGCACGTCGTACGTGTCCGCCTACCCCAGCGACGCCCTGCACGGCACCTCGACGAGCGTCCTCAACGCCTACCGCGGCGACGACGTGCCCAACCTCGCCGTCGTCCCGCTCGGCGCGGACGGCGCGATCACCCTCTACAACGACCAGGGGACGACCCACCTGGTGGTCGACGTCGTGGGCTGGTTCGTCGAGACGGGCGGAGCCGACTACTACCCGATCATCGCGCGCCGGGCGGACGGCTCGGGGCCCGCGGGGCCCGGTTCCACCCTGAGGTTCTCGGTGCAGGACGTCGGGGCGACCGTCCGCGACGACGCGGTGGCCATGGCGCTCACGCTGACGACCACACGGGCGCGCACGCCCTCGTTCCTGACGGTCCACCCCACGGGACAGGCGCGGCCGTGGGCCAGCAACGCCAACGCCCGGCCGGGCGCCGACGTGGCGACCGGCGTCCTGACGGCGCTCGGGCCGGGATTCTCCGTGTACAACGACCGGGGGCCGCTCGTGGCGCTCGTCGACGTCAGCGGCTACTTCGCCGTGAACGGGCCAGCCGGTGACTGACACGGCCCCGTCGCCGCGTCCACGCGGCGCACCAGCGGGTGACGAGAGGTGCGACGTGCGTGCGCGGCGGTGGTGGGCGAGATGCCTCACGGTCCTGCTGGTCACCGCGGCCGGCGTCTCGGGTGCGTCGACGGCCACGGCGGCGGGCTGCGTGGTGACCGTCACGGGGACCCTCACCGATGCCATCACCGGCGCGCCCGTCAGCCGCGGTCACGCCTGGATCGTGAACGCGGACGGCTCCGGCTACTTCGGGCCGGGCCCCGAGTTCGCGTCCGCCGAGGCGGACGCCTCCGGCCGGTACAGCGTGACCCTGCCGTGCCGTCCCGGGGACGCGGTCGTCGCCGCAGCCGGCGGGTACGAGAAGGCGGGGTACTACTCGACGCACTACGGGCGCAACGCCACCGACATCGCGCACGCGCAGCTGTTCTCCCTGCGGACGAGTCGCACGATCGAGGGTCAGGACGTACTGCTGACCCCTCCGGGCTGGTTCGTCCCGAAGACGCCCACCCGTGTCGTCGACACCCGACGTGACGCGTCCGGTCCTCTCGGTCCGGCGAGCTCCCGGAGCTTCCCGCTCCCCGGGCTGCCCGCCGACACCACGGCCGTCGTGCTGAACGTGACCGCCACCCGCGGCACCGCCCGGACGTCGTTCGTCTCGGTCGTCGACGAGGGCAGCCGTACGGTCCCGACGCAGAGCGCCCTGAACACGGTGGCGGGCCGAGACGTCGCCAACCAGGTCACCGCACGGGTCGTGCCGCCCCGGATCAGCGGCCGGACGGAACCCCGCGTGACGCTCTACAACAACGCGGGCTCGACCCACCTCGTCGCCGACCTCGTGGGCTACTACGCGACGTCGGCGGGAGCGGGCCTGGTCACGGTCGACCCCCGGCGTGCGCTCGACACCCGCAGCACCACGCCGCTGCGTGCGGGCGAGACCCGAACGCTGCCGCTGGCGCCGCCGCCCGGCGCGGTCGCCGCGGCGGTCACCGTGACGTCGACACGGGCCACGGCGCCGACCTCCTACGTCTCCGTCTTCCCCGCCGGTGATCCCGGCGGCCCGTCGACCAGCACGCTCAACGCCTATCGCGGTGACGACGTCTCCAACCTCGCCGTCGTCCCGCTCGGGGACGACGGCGCGATCGCCCTGCGCAACGACCAGGGCACCACCCACCTCGTGGTCGACGTCGTCGGCTGGTTCGTCGAGGGCGAGGGGGCCGCGTACTACCCGATCAACCCCAAACGGGCCGACCAGCCGATGGGGGTGGGGCCCGCCCGCTTCGTCATCACCAACCCGGACGTCGAGATCAGCAAGTTCCCGGCGGCGCTGCTGCTGAACCTGACGAGCTCCAGGACGACCCTGCCCACCTACGTGGCGGCGTGGGACGACACGTACCCCCGACCCGCGACGAGCGTCGCCAACGCCCGTCCGGGCGCCGACGTCGGCACCGCTGTGCTGCTGCGGTCGAGCAGCGCGACGAACGCCACGGTGACCGTGGGCAGGGGGTACTCGCTCGTCATGATCGACGTCACCGGCTACTTCGCGGTCCCCGGCGGGGAGCCGTCGTAGCGGCCGGCCCGGCGGGCCTGAGAGGGCGCCGACGCGTGTGACCTCGCGCGCGCCGCCGGACGGGCCGGGCGGCCGTGTCAGCGGCGTGTCGGCGCCGTGTCGGCGACCCCGCGCACGGTGGGGCCATGACCACAGACCTGGTGATCGAGGCCGAGGGCCTCACCAAGCGATTCGGGTCGACGCAGGCGCTCGCCGGTGTCGACCTCGTCGTGCCGCGCGGCACCGTGCACGGCGTGCTCGGGCCCAACGGCGCCGGCAAGACGACCGCCGTGCGCATCCTGTCCACCCTGCTCACGCCCGACACCGGCACGGCGCGCGTCAACGGGCTCGACGTCGTCCGCGACGCCGCGCGCGTGCGACGCAGCATCGGCCTGACCGGCCAGTACGCGTCCGTCGACGAGGACCTCACCGGCCGGCAGAACCTCGTGCTGTTCGGCACGCTGCTCGACCTGGGGCGCACCGGCGCCCGCGCCCGCGCCGCCGAGCTGCTCGCGTGGTTCGACCTGGCCGACGCCGCCGACCGTCCCGCCAAGACGTACTCGGGCGGCATGCGCCGCCGCCTCGACCTCGCGGCGTCGCTCGTCGGCCGGCCCGACGTGATCTTCCTCGACGAGCCCACGACGGGCCTCGACCCCGCGAAGCGCGAGGACATGTGGGACGTCGTGCGGCAGCTCGTGGCCGACGGCTCGACCGTGCTGCTCACGACGCAGTACCTCGAGGAGGCCGACGCGCTGGCCGACGAGATCACGGTCGTCGACCACGGGCGCGTCATCGCGCACGACACCCCCGACGGGCTCAAGCGCGTCGTCGGCGGGCAGACCCTCGAGGTGCGGCCCGCGGACCCCGCGCGGCTCGCCGACACCGCCGCCGTGCTCGCGCACGTCACGACCGGCGCCCGCCCGGACGAGATCCGCAAGGGCGTGCTCGCCGTGCCCGTCGCGGACGACGCCGCGCTCACGGCGACGGTCGAGCGGCTCGCCGCCGCGGGCGTCGCCGTCACCGAGCTGTCCCTGCACCTGCCGAGCCTCGACGAGGTGTTCTTCACGCTGACCGGCCGCACCACCGCGGCCACCGAGGAGGTGGCCGCATGAGCGCCACGACCCTGACGCCCGCCCCCCGCACCGCCGGCCCCGACGCGGCCGCGGCGCCCCACCACCGGCCGTTCGCGCTGGTGCGCCACTCGGCGGCGCTCGCGAAGCGCTCGCTCATCAAGACGTGGCGCACGCCCGAGGCGCTCATCGACGTCACGCTGCAGCCGATCATCTTCCTGCTGATCTTCGTGACGATCTTCGGCAACGCGGTGGCCGGCAGCACGAGCGACTACCTGCAGTTCCTGCTCCCCGGGATCCTCGCGCAGACCATCGCGCAGGGCGCCATCGCGATCGGCGTGAACCTCAACGTCGACCGCGAGAAGGGCATCTTCGACCGCTTCAAGTCGCTGCCGGTGCCGCGCAGCGCACCGCTCATCGGTGCCGTGCTGGGCGACGTCGTGCGGTACGTCATCGTCGCCGTGGTGACCCTCGCGACCGGGTACGCGATGGGCTTCCGCATCGGGACCGACGTGTGGCACGCGGCCGCCGGGTGCCTGCTCGCGGTGCTGTTCGCGCTGTCGCTCAGCTGGGTGTCGGTGTGGGTCGGCATGCTGGCCCGCACGTCCGGCTCGGTGCAGGGGATCATGTTCCTGCTGGTCATGCCGTTGACGTTCGGGTCGAACGTGTTCGTGCAGACCGGTGACCTGCCCGGCTGGATGCAGGGGTTCGTCGACGTCAACCCGTTGACGCACCTCGTGGAGTCGATGCGCGGGCTGTTCCTCGGCGCGCCCCTGGGCGACCACGTGTGGTGGACGCTCGCGTGGTGCGTCGCCATGGTCGCGGTGTTCATGCCGCTCGCGCTGCGGGCCTACCGCCGGCGCGTCTGAGGCGGCTCGGCGGCGGGCGGCGCCGCGGTCGGCACCCAGGGGGCCGTGAGCTCCCGGAGGCGGGCCGCGGTCGCCGTCGCCGTCGTCCCGGCCAGCGCGCGCTCGCGGGCCGCGACGGCGTCGCCGTCG